>CCMO02000002.1:0-327500 GCA_000751295.2 bacterium YEK0313 | reverse complement strand
TTGTATTATGGGCCAGCGACTTAGCGTGACGAGCAAGCTTAAGCCGATAGGCGTAGGCGCAGCGAAAGCGAGTCTGAACAGGGCGTTCAGTTCGTCGCGTTAGACCCGAAACCTAGTGATCTAGCCATGTGCAGGCTGAAGATGGGGTAACACCCATTGGAGGGCCGAACCGGTGTCTGTTGAAAAAGACTCGGATGACGTGTGGTTAGGGGTGAAAGGCCAATCAAACTGGGAAATAGCTGGTTCTCCGCGAAAACTATTTAGGTAGTGCCTCGAGCGAATACCCTGGGGGGTAGAGCACTGGATGGGCTAGGGGGTCCTACAGACCTACCAAACCTAACCAAACTCCGAATACCCAGGAGTACTACTCGGGAGACAGACGGCGGGTGCTAACGTCCGTCGTCGAGAGGGAAACAACCCGGACCTACAGCTAAGGCCCCCAATTCGTGGCTAAGTGGGAAAGGATGTGAGGATCCCAAAACAACCAGGAGGTTGGCTTAGAAGCAGCCATCCTTTAAAGAAAGCGTAACAGCTCACTGGTCTAAACAAGGGTCTTTGCGCCGAAGATGTAACGGGGCTCAAGCCACGAGCCGAAGCTTAGGGCGCGAGTAATCGCGCGGTAGCGGAGCGTTCCGTAAGCCTGTGAAGGGCGACCCGTGAGGGCGCCTGGAGGTATCGGAAGTGAGAATGCTGGCATAAGTAACGACAAACAGTGTGAGAGACACTGTCGCCGTAAGTCCAAGGGTTCCTGCGTAAAGTTAATCTGCGCAGGGTTAGCCGGTCCCTAAGGCGAGGCCGAGAGGCGTAGTCGATGGGAACCACGTTAATATTCGTGGGCCAGTGGGTAGTGACGGATGCTTGAGGTTGTATGGGATTATTGGATTTCCCGTGCAGCTGCGGTGTCCCAGGAAATAGCTCCCACATCAGACCGTACCCGAAACCGACACAGGTGGACTGGTAGAGTATACCAAGGCGCTTGAGAGAACTATGCTGAAGGAACTCGGCAAATTACCTCCGTAACTTCGGGATAAGGAGGCCCATGTGTTGCGCAAGCAGCATGTGGGGGCACAGACCAGGGGGTGGCGACTGTTTACCTAAAACACAGGGCTCTGCGAAGTCTAAAGACGACGTATAGGGTCTGACGCCTGCCCGGTGCCGGAAGGTTAAGAGGAGGGGTGCAAGCTCTGAATCGAAGCCCCGGTAAACGGCGGCCGTAACTATAACGGTCCTAAGGTAGCGAAATTCCTTGTCGGGTAAGTTCCGACCTGCACGAATGGCGTAACGACTTCCCCGCTGTCTCCAGCATAGACTCAGTGAAATTGAACTCCCCGTGAAGATGCGGGGTTCCCGCGGTCAGACGGAAAGACCCCATGAACCTTTACTGTAGCTTTGCACTGGCATTCGTGTTGGCATGTGTAGGATAGGTGGCAGGCTTTGAAGCGAGGGCGCCAGCCCGCGTGGAGCCATCCTTGAAATACCACCCTTGTAGACATGGATGTCTAACCGCGACCCTTCATCGGGGTCCGGGACAGTGCATGGTGGGCAGTTTGACTGGGGCGGTCGCCTCCCAAAGAGTAACGGAGGCGCGCGAAGGTGGGCTCAGAGCGGTCGGAAATCGCTCGTCGAGTGCAATGGCATAAGCCCGCCTGACTGCGAGACTGACAAGTCGAGCAGAGACGAAAGTCGGTCATAGTGATCCGGTGGTTCCACGTGGACGGGCCATCGCTCAACGGATAAAAGGTACTCTGGGGATAACAGGCTGATGACGCCCAAGAGTCCATATCGACGGCGTCGTTTGGCACCTCGATGTCGGCTCATCACATCCTGGGGCTGGAGAAGGTCCCAAGGGTTCGGCTGTTCGCCGATTAAAGTGGTACGTGAGCTGGGTTCAGAACGTCGTGAGACAGTTCGGTCCCTATCTGCCGTGGGTGTAGAAGACTTGAGAGGATCTGTCCCTAGTACGAGAGGACCGGGATGGACACACCTCTGGTGGAGCTGTTGTCGCGCCAGCGGCAGTGCAGCGTAGCTATGTGTGGACGGGATAACCGCTGAATGCATCTAAGCGGGAAACCCACCTCAAAACGAGGTCTTCCTTGAGAACCGTGGTAGACCACCACGTTGATAGGCCGGGTGTGGAAGCGCAGCAATGCGTGCAGCTTACCGGTACTAATCGTTCGATTGGCTTGAACGCTCTCATGACCAATGCCCTCCAAAACGGAGGCGCGTCGACTTGAAGAAATCCAGCTTGCTTCCGTTGTCCTTCGCCGGCCTGGTGGTTGTTGCGAGGAGTCTGAACCCGATCCCATCCCGAACTCGGCCGTTAAACTCCTCAGCGCCGATGGTACTATGTCTCAAGACCTGGGAGAGTAGGTCGCTGCCAGGCCTGCAAAGGACAATGCTCAACAACGAACCGAACAGACACAAAGCCGCGCTCCAAGCGCGGCTTTCAAATTTGCGGGACAAACCCGCAATCACCGCCTTGCCGCGGGGTGGAGCAGCCCGGTAGCTCGTCAGGCTCATAACCTGAAGGTCGTCAGTTCAAATCTGGCCCCCGCAACCAATCCCACAACACAAACCCCGCCCTAAAAGGCGGGGTTTTTTGTTGCCCAAACACATGACAATGCGGCGGTCTCCGAAAGGCCGCCCGTTGCAAGCACCGAAGCCGGATCACGCAGTTCCGGCCCAATGTCGGCCAACAGCAAGCAGCGCCATGTTACAGTCGAGTTGCCTCAACGCTGGCGGGTGACGACGATGCTCGAATCCGACAAGGCATTTGCCGGCTCGATCCCGGAAAACTACGACCGCCACATGGTGCCGCTGATCTTCGAGCCCTATGCCGGCGATCTCGCGTGGCGGGCCGCGGCGCTTTCGCCTGGCGCCGTTCTCGAAGTCGCCGCAGGCACCGGGGTCGTCACCCGGTCCCTGGCGTCGAAGCTGGGCCCCGACGCGCGCTACGTCGTCTCCGACCTCAACCAGCCGATGCTCGACTATGCCGCCTCGCGGCAGCCCGCCGACAGCCGCATCACCTGGCGTCAGGCGGACGCCCTGGCGCTGCCCTTCGGCGATGCAACCTTCGACCTCGTCTGCTGCCAGTTCGGCGCGATGTTCTTCCCCGATCGTCCGGCGGCCTATCGCGAGGCACGGCGCGTCCTGAAGCCTGGCGGATGCTTCCTGTTCAGCGTTTGGGATCGCATCGAGGAGAATGAATTCGCCGACGACGTGACCCGTGCGCTGGCAAGGATCTTTCCGCAGGATCCGCCGCGCTTTCTGGCGCGCACGCCGCACGGCTACCACGACAAGGCGCTGATCGAACGCGACCTCGGCGAGGCCGGCTTTTCCCGTGTCGCGATCGAGACGCGGGCTGAACGGAGCCATGCCGCCTCGCCGCGCGTTCCGGCCGTGGCCTATTGCCAGGGAACGGTTCTCCGCACCGAAATCGAGGCGCGGGCCGCAGGACAGTTGGAGGCAGCAACCAGCCATGCCGCATCCGCGATCGCCGCGCGGCACGGGCAGGGCCCGATTGCCGCTAAGATCCAGGCGCATATCATCACGGCCGCCGCCTGACGTGCCGGCCATCGAATGAGCGCGGGGATCACCGGGGTCAGCCTGTCGCGCCGCGCCTTGTCCTGACGGCAGCGGCGATAGCCAGTCCGGCGCCGGCGGAAGAGCCCGCGGGCGTCAAGCGCCCAGCAAGTCGCCGAAGTTCATCCAGTGCGAGGTCGTCAGCCAGCCAGCATCGACGGGGATCGAAGCGCCGGTCACGGCGCTCGCATCGTCGGACATGAGGAAGCTTGCAACCGATGCGATCTCATCGATCTCGACGAGCCGTCCCATGGCGGTCGCCTTTTCGATGGCGCCGATGTCGCGCTTTCCGCTGGCGATCTTGTCGCGCAGGATCGGGGTCAACGTGAAGCCCGGCGCGATCGCATTGACCCGGATGCCGGCACGGCCGAACTCGCCGGCGGTGAGCGTCGTCAGCGCGCCGAGCGCGACCTTGGTCGGCGCATAGGCGTGCAGCGGCAGCGGGCGCAACTCGTTGATCGAGGTGATATTGACGATCGCGCCGCCACCAGCCGCGACCATCATCGGCGCGAAGACCTGGGTGCAGGTGACGGCGCCGAAATAGTTGACCTCCCAGATGCGCCGCTGCGCCGTCTCATTCATGGCCATGAACGAGGCGACGTCCTGCAGCAGGCCGGCCGCGTTGACGAGGCCCGCGACCGCGATCCCGTCCGCACCGAGCTTCGCCGCGACATTGCCGACGTCGTCGACCCGGGCGACGTCGAGCGTCATGGTCACGAGCCGATCGTCGCCGACCGATCGCAGCGCCGCCAGACTATCGGCGTTCAGATCGGTCGCGACGACACGCCAGCCGTCCGCCATCAGGCGTCTCGTTATGCCGCCGCCAATGCCGCCGGCCGCGCCGGTGACGATGATCGCGGCGCCAGCGAGGCGCTGTTTCGACATGTGGTTTCTGGACACTCGGGTCGGCGACATCGTGCGGTTCCCTCCAAGGCGGCTATCGCATACCGCGGCAGCCGATACGGTTCAGCGGTCGAAGATCTTGCCTGGGTTCATGATGTTGTTCGGGTCGAGCGAAGCCTTGAGCCGGCGCATGTAGTCGACCGTCGTGCCGAGCTCTTCCTTCAGGAAGCTCCGCTTGCCCTGGCCGATACCGTGCTCTCCCGTGCAGGTGCCGTCCATGGCGATGGCGCGGCGGTTCAGCCGGTCGATGAAGGCCTTGGTCCGCGCCATCTCCGCGGCATCGGCAGTATCGGCCATGACCGATACGTGAAAATTGCCGTCGCCGACATGGCCGACGATCGGTGCGACGAGGCCGGTCGCCTCGATGTCAGCATGGGTCTCGACCATGCAGTCAGCCAGCCGCGAAATCGGCACGCAGACATCGGTCGCGATGAATTTCGCGCCGGGGCGGAGCTGCAGGCAGGCCCAATAGACGTCGTGCCGGGCGGCCCAGAGGCGCGAGCGCTCGTCGGGCCCGGAGGCATCGTCGAAGGATTCGCAGCAGAACTCGCCGGCGAGCTCGCGGAACAGCTCGACCTGTTCGGCCAGGGCCTTCTCGGTGCCGCCGAACTCGACGAAGAGCGTCGGCTTTTCCGGCATGGCGAGCTTCGAATAGGCGTTGCAGGCGCGGACCTGCACAGCGTCGAGCAGTTCGATGCGGGCCGGGGTGAGACCGTAACGAATGCTGGAAATGACTGTGTTGCAGGCCGAGGCGAGATCCGGAAAGGCGCAGACGGCGACGGCGATCGCCGGCGGAATGCCATGCAGCCTGACCGTCAGCTCGGTGATGACGCCGAGCGTCCCCTCGGCGCCGACGAACAGCCGGGTCATGTCGTAGCCGGCCGATGACTTGCGCGCGCGCGTTCCGGTCTTGCAGACGGTGCCGTCGGGCATCACCACGGTCAGCGCCAGGACATTGTCCTTCATCGTGCCGTAGCGCACGGCGCTGGTGCCGGAGGCGCGCGTCGACGCCATGCCGCCGATCGAGGCGTCCGCCCCCGGGTCGATCGGGAAGTGCAGGCCGGTCGCGCGAAGATGGGTGTTGAGCTGCTTCCTGGTGACGCCCGCCTGGACCACGCAGTCCATGTCGTCCTCGTTGACGGCGAGGATCGCGTTCATCCGGCTGAGATCGAGGCTGATGCCGCCATGCGGCGCGTTGACGCCCGCCTCCAGCGACGTGCCGGTCCCGTAGGGGATCACCGGCACGGCGTGGGCCGCGCACAGGCTGACGACATGCACGACATCGTCGGTGGATTCGGCAAAGAAGACGGCGTCGGGTGCTTCGACCGGGTGCCAGGAGGTCGCGTTGGCATGCTGCCGGCAGATGGTGTCGTTGCGCGAGAGCTGCTCGCCATAACGCTCGCTCAGGATCGAAACGACGGTGGCGATGCGTTCGCGCCCGGGCCCTGTTGAATCCATATGCGGTCTCTCGTTCATCGTGGCTTTGGTTTTCGGCGGCGGCCGACCGGTCGGAACCGTCCGGCCGGCCTTCGTCGGACCTGTTCACACGGCACCTTGCGCCGCTCCTGCAGGAGCCGCGGATACCGAGCCTATTCGGCTTTCGTCTGGTAGTGCGGGGCGAATGGGGGCGCCGCTTGGGCGAGCGGCCGCGCCCTGGAGCTCAGGAACGCGAAGATCACCACGCCATAGAGCGCGACCATGCCGCCGAGCACGCACATGCTGGCGCTGTAGTCGCCGAAATAGTCCTTCGCCCAGCCGTTGATGTAGGGCCCGACGAAACCGCCGAGATTGCCGACCGAATTGACCAGCGCAATGCCGGCCGCGGCGGCGGCGCCCGTGAGGAACAGGCTGGGCAGCGGCCAGAACAGGATGTTCGACGCCAGGATGCCGGAGGCGCCGACGCAGATGGCGATCATGCCGGCGAGCGGCGACTGCGAGAAACCAGCCATCGCGAGGCCGAGCCCGCCGATGCAGGCGGGAATGAGAATATGGAAGCGGCGCTCCTCCGTCCTGTCGGAATGCCAGCCATTGAGGACCATGGCGGCGCCGGCGCAGAAATAGGGGACCGCGGTCAGCAGCCCCGCCTGCGTGTTCGACAGGCCGCCAAATCCCTTGATGATCTGGGGCATCCACAAGGTGACGCCGAACAGGGCGCCGATATTGCAGAAGATCGCGAAGGCGAGCAGCAGCACCTTGCCGCTCATCAAGGTCTCCAGCACGCCGTAGCTCTTGACCTGTTCCTTTGCGGCGCGCTCGGCGGCAAGCGTGCGCACCAGCCAGTCCCGCTGCTCGTCGGTCAGCCAGCGCGCCTCCTCCGGCCCCCTGGTGAGGACACCGTAGGCGATGATGCCGACGACGACGGCGAGGCCGCCCTCGACAAGGAACATCCATTGCCAGTTCCGCAGCCCGGCAACCCCGCCCATGGTTTCGAGCAGCGCCGTGGAGACCGGCGCCCCGATCAGCACCGAGACCGGCAGGCCGAGGATGAACACCGCCGTGGCGCTGCCGAGCATGCGGGAAGGGAACCATTTGCTGAGATAGAAGACGATGCCGGGAAAGAAGCCGGCCTCGGCGGCGCCCAGCAGGAAGCGCATGACGTAAAACGAGTTCTCGTTGTAAACAAAGGCGAATCCTGCGGATATGAGGCCCCAGGTGATCATGATCCGGGGGATCCAGATGCGGGCGCCGACCTTGTGCAGGGCAAGGTTGCTCGGCACCTCGAAGACGAAATAGCCGATGGAGAAGATGCCCGCGCCGAAGCCGTAGACATAGGCGGTGAAGCCGAGATCGGCATTCATGTGCAGAGCGGCGAAGCCGACATTCACCCGGTCCAGGAAGGCCACGATGTAGCATAGGATCAGGAATGGCATGAGGCGCCAGTAGACGCGCTTGATCGTGTCGCGGCCGGTCGAATCCGAGACCATGGGAGTTCCCTCGAGCTTTGTGTTGTCGCCGATCTTTTCGGAGCCGCATGGCGGCCTGGCCGCGCGTGCCGCTTCGTGGCTTTGGACTGCGGGCGATGCCGGACGGCCTCGCCGCTGGCCGGGCAGCCGCTCCTCCTTTGCGGTTTCTTCCCGGTGGCTTAATTTCTAAACTGAACGTTTAGTTCATAAAATACGGTGCCCATGACGTCAATCGCGAAGCCATCCGAACCGGCAAAGGCGTCCCGCGGCCGCAAGCGCAGCGCGGAGGCGGAAAAGGCCGTGCTCGACGCCGCCTACGACCTGCTGCTGCACCAGGGGCTGCAGGCGACGACCGTCGAGGCGATCGCGACACGCGCCAAGGTCAGCAAGGCGACGATCTACAAATGGTGGCCGAACCGCGCCTCGGTCATCATGTCGGCCTTTCTGCGCGAGTCGCAGCATGCCCTGCCCTATCCGGAGGAGCTGGAGGCGGGAAGCATCTTCCACAGGCTCCATACGATGGCGATGGAATTCCAGGGAGCGACGGGGCGCATGATCGCCGCGCTCATCGCCGAGAGCCAGTCCGATCCGGAGATCGCCCAGGCTTTCCGGGACGGCTATGTGCTCGCGCGCCGGCGGCAAGGCATCGCGCTGGTGAGACGGGCGATCGACCGGAAGCTGATCAGGCAGGCGGATCCGGACGTCGTGCTCGATCTGCTCTACGCGCCGCTCTATTACCGGCTGCTCGTCGGCCACGGACCGCTCTCGGAGGCCTTCATCCGCGAGCATGTGACATTGGCGCTCGACGGCATCCTGCCGGCGGCGGGCCAGGTGTCCGCATCGACAGCGTCGCGGTCGCGGGCGAAGAAAACGCCATAGGCCGCAGCGGGCGCCGCTCGCGCCGGCTCGGGGGCTTGCGCGCGGCAATGGCGGTCTTTGTGAGGCCGCCGGCCGGCCGCGCTTCGTTTGAGCGCCAGGTATGCAGCGCTGTCTGCCCGCAAACCGCGTAGAAATCCGCCGATCCAACTTGCCCGGCATGGCAGGGGCAGGGAATCAGCGTGTAAACTCAAGATCTTCCCGCTGCTTCTGGCCTCAAGGAGAACCTCACGGCATGCCCGGCAAGGACATGCAGGCCGGGCGGCGGCTCACGCGCCCCGCCGCGCCGCGCTATCGGACCGTCGCGGACGCACTGCGCCGGGATATTGCGGCGGGCGTGCCGGCGGTCGGCGACATGTTGCCGACGGAAGACGAACTCTGCCGAACCTTCGGCGTCAGCCGCCACACGATCCGGATCGCGCTCGACGCGCTCAAGGCCGAGGGGCTCATCCGCTCGCGCCAGGGGGCAGGCTCGCGTGTCATCCGGCGCGTGCCGCAGGTCCACTACACGATCACCGTATCGTCACTGGAGGAACTCATCCAGTATACGACCGAGGTCCACTACACCGTGACCCGTTTCGCCTTCGTGGTGGCGGATGCCAAGCTCGCGGAGCGGCTCGGCTGCCGCGCGGGCGAGCGCTGGCTGCGGACCGAGGGGCTCAGCACGATGGGCGCCGGCGGCGAGCCGATCTGCTGGACGGAGGTCTTCGTTCATCCGGACTATGCCGGCATAGCGCCGCGGCTCAGCGGCCGCGACGGCCCGATCTATGCCGTCATCGAGGCGATGTATCAGGTCACGATCGGCGAGGTGCACCAGGCCCTGCGGGTGGCCGCCATGCCGCGCGAGACGGCGGCGCTGCTCGCGAGCGAGCCCGGTGGCATGGCCATCGAGATCAGCCGCTTCTACCGGCTGGACGACGGCCGGATGGCACAGGTCGCGGTCAACCTGCATCCGGCGGAACGGTTCCGGTACGAGCTGACCCTGCGGCGGCGCAACTGAGGCCTGCTCTCGCGTCCGGTCGCCGGCAATGCTGCGGTAATGTGCAGCGCCGATGGAGCCGCCATGGTTTCGTCCGCACGATGTCCGGCCGGCGCGACCGCCGCCGCGCGGGACGATCGGCTCGACCTCCTGCGTGGCGCCGCGGTCCTGCTCGTCGTTCTCTTTCATATCGCGCTGCGCCTGCCGGTCGAGGCGACGACGGCGGGACGGCTCCTGCCGCACGAGGTCTTCAGCGTCCTGTTCCGCAGCGGCTATTACGCGGTGGTCGTCTTCTTCGTCATTTCCGGCTATCTGATCACGACGTCCGCGCTCGGGCGCTGGGGCGCGCTCGAACGTGTCGCGCCGGGCCGCTTCTACGGGCTGCGGCTCGCGCGCATCGGCCCCTGCCTTGCGGCGCTCGTCGCGCTGCTCGTCGTGCTGCATCTCCTCGGCATCGAGGGGTTCGTGGTCACGACCGTGCCGCTCGGCCGGGCCGTGCTGGCGGCGGCGACCTTCCACGTCAACTGGCTGGAGGCCCAGACCGGCTATCTGCCCGGGGCCTGGGATGTGCTCTGGTCGCTGTCGGTGGAGGAGGGCTTCTATCTCCTCTTTCCGCTGGCGTGCCGCCTGCCCGGACGCAGGACCTTCGTCGCGCTGCTGTTCGTCTTCATCATGGCTGGCCCGATCGCCCGCGCCGGCCTGACCGACGACGAGATCTGGGCCGACAAGGCCTATCTCTCCGGCGCCGACGCCATCGCCTTCGGCTGCCTTGCCGCGCTCGCCCGACGCAGGATCGTGGCGAACAGACGCCTGGCGCGCTGCTGCCTCGCCCTTGCGAGCATTGGCATCACGCTCGTCTTCGTGTTCCGCCGCGAGGCGGCGGCGCTGGGTCTCGCCGCCACCGGGCTGAACGTCACCGTCCTCGCTGCCGGCATCGCACTGCTCCTCGCGGCGCGGCCGGCCGCATGGGCGGTCGCGGCAGGACCATGGGTTTGGCTCGGCCGGCCGCTGCGCGGGCTCGGCCGCAATTCCTACGAGGTCTATCTCAGCCACATGCTCGTCATCACGCCGCTCGCGCCCTGGTTCGCCCGCTTCGGCCAGCCGGATCTTGCCGTGCCCTTAGGCTTCGTCGTCCTCGTCATCCTCGGCGGGCTCGCCGGCGCGCTCATCGCCCGCCATCTGTCGGAGCCGCTGAATCTGGCGATCAGGCGGCGGCTCGCACCGGCGCCGGCGCGTACGGCATTCGGCGCGGATCGCGCCTGAGCAGCCGGCATGGCGGGACGAACGGCGGCCGCGGTGCAACGAAAAAGCCCCACTTCGTGGGGGCGAAGTGGGGCAGATCGGGAGGAAGAAACCGCAAGTCGCGGCCGTCGGGCATGCGAGACCTCGCAGAGATCAACTGAGAATCAGCTGACATAAGACAAGGCCTAATACCGAACTTGCACAGTTTGTCGGCGAAAAGCAAGAACCTCAGGCATGCACGGGGAAAAGGCAGGTGAGCGTCCATCGCTCACCGGTCGTCGGTTCGTGATGCCGGGTGCCGGTCACTTGGTGCCCGTCACTTGGTGCCGAACATGCGGTCGCCGGCATCGCCGAGGCCCGGCACGATATAGCCGTGATCGTTCAGGTGGCTGTCGATCGAGGCCGTCCAGATCGGCACTTCCGGATGATGGCCGTGGAAATTGGCGATGCCCTCCGGGGCGGCGAGCAGGCAGACGAAGCGCAGATTGTTGACGCCGCGCTCCTTCAGGCGCTCGACCGCGGCGATGGCGGAATTGGCGGTCGCAAGCATCGGGTCGGTGACGATGACGAGGCGCTCGGCAACGTCCTCCGGCGCCTTGAAGTAGTATTCGACGGCGGTGAGCGTCTGCGGGTCGCGGTAGAGGCCGATATGGGCGACGCGCGCCGAGGGCACGAGCTCCAGCATGCCGTCCATGAAGCCGAGGCCGGCGCGCAGGATCGGCGCGAAGACCAGCTTCTTGCCGCCGATCTGCGGCGCCATCATCGCGCCGAGAGGGGTCTCGATCTCCACCTGCTGCAGCGGCAGGTCGCGGGTGACCTCGTAGCAGAGCAGCATGCCGATTTCGTGCAGCAGCTGCCGGAACCCCTTGGTCGACCGGTTCTTGTCGCGCATCAGGGTCAGCTTGTGCTGCACCAGCGGATGATCGACCACAGTCACATTGTTCATCTCAACCCCTCCCGGTCTTTCGCCGGCTCACTGCAAGCCATGTTCAGAAAACGGTGCCGTCGCTGACGACCCGGATCGGTGGTCCGCCATCGCTGCGCTTCTCGCGGGCGAGCCGGCGTCCGGCGGACCAGGTGCCGCCCTCGAGGACGCGGGCCAGTGGAAAGGCCTCGGCCGCAAGGCCGAGCCGTTCGCGCACGAGCGGAGCGATGCGGTCGAGCAGGGCGACGGTCAGGCCGCGCCACTCGACGACCAGCGTCGAATCGACGGTGTTGGCCGCCTCGGCCGCTGCGGGGTCGCGCAGGCCGAGCACGCCCATGTCGACGAACAGGCCGCCGTTGCGATATTCCGGCAGCCCGGTCAGCCCGTCGATGCCGGTGACCGCCAGCCCGCTCCATTCGAGCGGCTCGATCAGCGAATAGGAAAGCCACTGCGACAGCTTGTGGAACGGGATCAGCCCGTCCGAGGCGTCGCCCGCGGTCATCAGCGGATGACGCCAGGTGTCGCCGAGGGCAATGCCGCCGAGCGTGATGCGGCTCGGCCAGATCGGGCCGAGATGGGCGAGCACGGCGGCGAGGATGGCCGAGGCCGGCAGCCGGCCCGCTTCCGCCCTGGCGACGAGGTGATCGAACAGCCCGCCCGGGCGCGGCGTGTCGTTCATGCCGAACACGGCGGGATTGGCGCCGGCGGCCTGGCCGAGCCGGCTGAGCAGCTGCAGGCGGCCGTCGACGCCGCCGAGCGGATTGTCGTCGCCCGCCTGGAAGCCGCGGGCGATGTCGGCCGGCCCGATGGCGGCGAGCCTTGCCGCGTCGACCCGCAGGCTCCTGCCGTCATCGGCGAAGGCGCCGGCCTCGGCCATGCGGAGCGAGGCGACCGCCAGCCCTTCCGACTTCGACATGTCGAGCCCGGTCGCGGCGTCGCGGTAGCGCCAGCCCATGCCGGCGCCGGCATCGAGCAGGACCGAGACGATGGCAAGGTCGAAGGCGGTGCGGCCGCGCTCCGCCGGGTCGGCGATGGCGCCGAGCGCCTCGCGGCCGAGATCGCGGCCGCCGGCGACGAAGTGGCGCCAGCGCGCGTGGAACGGCACGTCGAGGCTCGGATAGTTGGCGCGGATCACCTCGACCACCAGGTCGGCGGCGGCCGGCAGGCGGTCCATGTCGACGGTGAAGGCCGCAAGCTTGCCGTCGAGCCCGAGATCCAGCATCCGCCCGGCGCGCTCGCGCACGGCCGAAGCGGTCAGGAGCGAACGGGCGGCGCGCGGCGCGTCGAGCTGTGCAAATGCCATGTGCTGGATATCTTCCTCAGAAATCTTCGATCTTGCGGCCGACCACCTTGGCGAGGTCGTCCTTGCTCGGCGGCAGGCTCGGCGTGAAATAGCCGGCGGCTTTTTTCGCCTCCATCTCCACCGAGGCGTCCTGCGGCACGAGGCCATCGGGGATCGGCACGCGCTCGACGACGTCGATGCCGGCCTCCACCAGGGCATCGTATTTCATGTTCGACATGGACATGAAACGGTCGATGCGGCGGATGCCGAGCCAGTGCATGACGTCGGGCATGAGCTGCTGGAAGCGTGCGTCCTGAACGCCGGCGACGCATTCGGTCCGCTCGAAATAGGTCGCCGCCTGGTCGCCGCCTTCCTGGCGCTTGCGGGCATTGTAGACCAGGAACTTGGTGACCTCGCCGAGCGCCCGGCCTTCCTTGCGGTTATAGGCGACGAAGCCGACCCCGCCCTTCTGGGCGTCGCGCGCGGCCTCCTCGATGCCGTGGACGAGATAGGGGCGGCAGGTGCAGATGTCGGAGCCGAACACGTCCGAGCCGTTGCATTCGTCGTGCAGCCGGCCCGAAATGAAGGTCGCGGGATCGCCGAGCTTGGCGACGTCGCCGAACAGATAGACCGTGGTGTTGCCGATCGGCGGCAGGAACACGCTGAGGTCGGGGCGGGTGACGAGCTCGGGATACATGCCGCCGGTCTGCTCGAACAAGGTGCGGCGCAGGTTGGTCTCCGAGGTGCCGAAGCGCTCGGCGATGCCGGGCAGGTACCAGACCGGGTCGATGGCGATCTTGACGCAGGCAATGTCGCCGCTCTCGCGCACGATCGTGCCGTCGGCCTTCAGCCGCTTGCCGATATCGTCCTTGAGCTCGGGCAGGGTCAGCCGTGCCTTGGTGATGGCGATCGAGGGGCGGATGTCGACGCCCTCGGCGATCTCCTTGGCGAAGGCCTGGCCGACCGTGTGGCCGAACGGGTCGATCGAGACGATGCGCCCGGGCTCGGACCATTGCGGGAAGGGGCCGATCTCGACCACGGGATGGGTGTTGGTGAGATCCGGCCGCTGGATCGGATTGAGCGCGCCGGCCGAGACGGCGAGGGCACGGTAGAGCGCATAGGAGCCGCCATGGGTGCCGATGGCGTTGCGGTCGGGGCCGGCATTGACGGTGGCGACGACGGGACCGCGTCGCTCGGCCGTTTCGGCTCCCCAGTTGATCTTGAAGCGTGACGGCGTGCCGGCGCCGGGATGCGAGGTGAGCCGGATATGGCTCGACTTGTTGACGCTCATCCTGTCCTCGATGGCCTCATGGCCTGGAACGGATACGGCCCCCCGTCGGGATTGGCGGAGGGCCGTCAATGAGCAATTGATGATGGCCCAGGACGTTGAAAGCCGCAAGACATTGCGTCAACCGGCCGGTGGCAACGGTAATCACGAGCCATCACAATGTCTTGCGTGAGCGGACGGCGCGCTCGACGCGACTCTGATCGGCGCCCGCGTCCTGCAGTTCCTTGCGGAATACGTCGCGCCGTTCGTGCACCGAAGCGATCACCAGGCCGGCGGGCACGCCGAGGTCGAACAGCACGGCCTCGGAGAGCTGCAGGCTCGCCTCGATCGTTTCGGGCACCGCATCGGTGACGCCGAGCTTGTAGAGCGCCTTGGCGTGATCGGCGTCGCGCGCGCGGGCGATGATGGTGAGATCCGGCCGGATGGTCTTGGCGAGCGAGGCGATCTCGTCGATGGCGCCGGCCGTGTGCACGGTCAGCACCAGGGCGGCGGCCTCGCGCAGGCCGCAGGATTCGAGGAAGGCGCGGTTGGTGGCGTCGCCGTAATAGACCTCGTGGCCGGAGCGCCGGAGATCGGCGATCTCGCGCGCGTCGCTGTCGACGGCGATGAACGGCACCTTGTGGCGCTTGAGCATTTCGCAGACGAGCTGGCCGACCCGGCCATAGCCGACCACGACGACCCGTTTGTCGGCGGTGGTGGGCGGTGTCACCAGCAGGGCCGGGTCGACCGCCGCCACCGGCTTCATCCTGTCGGCGAAGCGGCCGCCGAGCGCGTCGAGCAGCGGCACCATGGCCATGCTGACCGCGGTCAGCGTCGTGATGAAGCCGGCGGTCTCGTGCGAGACGACCCCGGCATCGGTCGCGAGGTTCATGGTGACGAAGGCGAACTCGCCGGCCGGGCCGAGCAGCAGGGCGGTGCGCACCGCCACCGTCCAGCTCTGGCCGAAAGCCCTGACCAGCGGCAGGACGACAGCCATCTTGAGGCCGACCAGCATGACCAGCGAGCCGACGAAGACGATCGGGCGGGTGGCGACCAGCGACAGGTCGATGGACAGGCCCACGGAGAAGAAGAAGACGCCGAGCAGCAGGGCCTTGAACGGCTCAAGCGTCGCTTCGATCGCGCGCCGATATTCGGTCTCGGCCAGCAGCAGGCCGGCGACGAAGGCGCCGAGCGCCATCGAGACACCGAAGGCGGCAGTGAGCGCGCCGGTGCCGATGGCGATCAGGACGGTCGCCGCCATGAACACTTCAGGGCCGTCGGCGGTGGCGACGAGGCGAAGGAAGGGCCGCAGCACCAGGCGCCCGAGCAGCACGACCAGGGTGATGGCGACGACGCCCTGGGCCACCGCTATGCCGAGGCCGATCAGGACCGAGCCGTTGCTGCGGCTCGCCAGGGCCCCGACCAGGAACAGCAGCGGGATGACCGCGAGGTCCTGCATCAGCAGGATGGCGAAGCTGGTGCGTCCGGTGGTCGAGGCGAGGCGCTTCTGCTCGGCGAGCTGTTCGACCACGATGGCGGTCGAGGACAGGGCGAGCGCGCCGCCGATGAGGGTCGCCGCCGCGACCGGCTGGCCGGCGAGCCAGGCGGCGAGCGCGATCAGGCTGGTCGAGCCGACCACCTGGGCGGTGCCGAGGCCGAGCACCAGGCGCCGCATGCGGGTCAGGCGCTCGTAGGACAGTTCCAGGCCGATCAGGAACAGCAGGAAGACGACGCCGAGCTCGGCGAAGACGGATATTTCCTTGCTGTTGGTGACCTCGATCCATTTCAGCCAGGGCACGGCCTCGGTCAGCCGGCCGATACCGAAGGGGCCGAGCAATGCGCCGATGCCGAGGAAGCCGATCACCGAGCTGATGCCGAAACGGGCGAGCACCGGAACGGTGACGGCCGTCGTCCCGAGAATGATCAGGACGTCCCGATAGGCCGCGAAATCGACACCGGCTGCCACGCGACCCTGATCCTCGCTTGTTCGAGTGATTCACTGATCTTTATGCATTCTTTATGTGGCCGCCGCCAGCGCCGATCATGGCGAGCGCAAGGCCTTTTCCGCCATCATCGGGCCGCGTTTCTGAACAGCTGTTAACACCATGACCGGACTGGTGAATTTTCCGGGGGTCGGAGGCTTAAAAAGGTCTTGCATGGGGGGCGGAATCTGTTATCTGTCGCCTCGCCCAATTTCGCACGTGCCTGTGGTTGCGTGCCGGTTGGTGGGCATCCGGACAAGAGGCCGGACAGCCGCCCGAAGGCTTGGGGATGCAGCGCCGGTTTTCCGGCTCGCATTCCAGGGGCGCCGCAAGGCGCGGGGCCTTCGATACCTAACCGGCAGCCGGAGGCAAACCGGCGAACTCTGCCCTCCGCAGAGGACGCGACTTGAAGCAACGACGATCGGGCTTTTTTGGTCTCAGCCGGTGTCCAGAGCCGGCGACTGAAGAGGCTTGTTCTTCTTGCCGGCCGTGCGGTTCGGGGTCTCCCCAAGCCAAGCGAAGGCGTCTTTGTTCAAACGCATCGGCCGATCGCGGCAGATGCGTCGAAAGGCGTCTCGGCGAACGTCATCGGGTTGCGACTGCGACCGGTGTTCCGTCTCCAAAGCGGACCCGGGAAGCTGCTCGTTCCCATGGGTTCCACCTTTCCGGGCCGGATGAGCGGCCTTCAGGGGAGGCTTTCATGACCGACCGCATCCGCGACTTCCTGCGCAACCGACGTGACGATGGCCCGATCCTGGTGGTCGACCTCGAGGTGGTCGCCGAGAACTTTTCGAAGTTCGCCCGGTCGCTGCCCGACACGCGCGTCTTCTACGCGGTGAAGGCGAATCCGGCTCCCGAGATTCTCAACCTGCTCGCCGAGATGGGCTCGTGCTTCGATTGCGCGTCCGTCGTCGAGATCGAGCAGGCGCTGGCGACCGGTGCCGGCGCCGACCGCATTTCCTTCGGCAACACCATCAAGAAGGAAAAGGACGTCGCACGGGCCCTGGCCTATGGCGTGCGTCTGTTCGCGGTCGACTGCGAGGCCGAGGTCGAGAAGATCGCCCGTCAGGCCGCTGCGCTCGGCGCCCGCGACGTCAAGGTGTTCTGCCGCTTCCTGCAGGACTGCGACGGCGCCGAATGGCCGCTGTCGCGCAAGTTCGGCTGCGCCGCCGAGATGGCGCCGCGCGTCCTGGAGACGGCGCACCGCCTGGGTCTCGTCGCCTACGGCCTGTCGTTCCATGTCGGCTCGCAGCAGACCAATATGGGCGCCTGGGATCAGGCGCTGACCACCGCCTCGTCGATCTTCCGCACGCTCGCCGAGCGCGGCATCGAGCTGAAGATGGTCAATATGGGCGGCGGCTTCCCGGCCCGCTACCTGAAGGACGTGCCGGCGGCGGAAGCCTATGGCGCATCGATCTTCGAAGCGCTGGTCCGGCATTTCGGCAACCGCATCCCGGAAACGATCATCGAGCCGGGCCGCGGCATGGTGGGCAATGCCGGCATCATCGAGACCGAGGTCGTGCTCATCTCGAAGAAGGCCGACAGCGACGCCGTGCGCTGGGTCTATCTCGATATCGGCAAGTTCCACGGCCTCGCCGAGACAATGGACGAGGCCATCCGCTACCCGATCCGTACCGATCGCGACGCGGACGAGAAGGCGCCCTGCGTGCTCGCCGGCCCGACCTGCGATTCGGTCGACGTCATGTACGAGAAGGTGCCCTACCTGATGCCCGTGTCGCTGGCGATCGGCGACAAGGTGCTGATCGAGGCGACCGGAGCCTATACCACGACCTATTCGACGGTCGGGTTCAACGGCTTCGCACCGCTCGCCAGCGTCTGCATCTGACGCCGCCTTTCCCCGCCCGGTAGGCCCGGGCGGGCGACATCCCATCCCCAAGCGTCCCGACCGGCCGGTTCCCACCGGCACGAGGGCTGTCGTCTGTCTCCTGATCGAAGAGAAGGACTGCGGCCATGATTCATGACGTCGTCACCCCGGCCCATCCGGCCATCGCCATCACCGACGAGCGCGCGAGCCATGCCGGCGCGCGCGACGCGCTGCTCGACCAGGCCTTCGGCCCGGAGCGTGTCCGCAAGACCTCCGAGCGTCTGCGCGAGGGCCGTCTGCCGGCCGAGGGCCTGGCGCTGGTGGCGCTCAGCGGTGAGCGTCTCGTCGGCACGATCCGGCTCTGGCATGTCGCGCTCGGCCCCGGCCGGCCGGGGCTGCTGCTCGGCCCGGTCGCGGTGGATGCGGGGCTGCGTTCGGCCGGCATCGGCGGCCGGCTGATCGGCGAGGCGCTCGGTCGCGCCGCGGCTCTGGGCCACAAGGCGGTGATCCTGGTCGGAGACGAGCCCTACTACCGGCGTTTCGGCTTCTCGCGTGACGGCATGGACCGCCTCTGGCTGCCCGGCCCGGTCGACCGCGCCCGTTTCCTCGGCCTCGCCCTGGCGCAGGGCGCTCTCGACGGTGTCCACGGCCTCGTCAGCGCCACCGGCGCCGCCGCGCCGCGCTGGCAGGAGCGGGACGGGTTGTTCCGCGCGCGCGCCGCGGCCTGATGCGACCTATGGTCACCGATCGTTTATCTGTGATCGGCATGCTCTCGACCAGAACGCGCGGGAGCAGTAGACTTCCGCGCAGCATCAGGAGCAGATCATGATCCGCAACGTCGCCGCCGGCCTCCTCGCAGCAGCCGCTGTCTTTGCCGTCGAGGCGGCGACCCACGACGCTGCGGCGCAGAGCCGCCGGCGTGCGGTGCCGGAGGTGCGGATCAGCCGGCCGAGCTGGCTGGTGACCCCCAAGGTCGAATTCCCGGGCAATCACATGTCGATGCGCCCGGACATGCTTTATGCGCCCTATGCTGATGGCGTGAACCCGGTCGCCATGTCCACGAGCATGCGCGGCCCGGCCGGTCCCGACCGGTTCTGGGGAGCGCCCGGCTGGACCGTCCAGTGGCCCTGGCCGGCGTCCTGGTACGCCCGCGACTGACCCCGAACGCGCTGCCGAAGTCAATCGGCCGGCCGGCGACCCGCCGGGCCGGCCTTTTTGCGTCCGGCTCTACCTGAGCGAACCGCGATTGACGAAACGGGCGTCGAAGGCGCTGCGCCAGGCGAGGTCGGGCCGGGCGAGGCCGGTCCTGACCATCAGGTCGAAGAAGCGCTTCACCCGCGCCTCGGTCAGGCAGCCGATGCCGAGCGACAGGGTATCCGCGGTCTCGACGATGCCGTGGTCATGCAGCGCCGCCACGGCATAGCCGAGCTTGTCGTCGTCCATGTCGGGATTGTCGCGCTTGATCAGCGCCATGGCGGGCTGGTTGTCGCCGCTCATGAAGGTCTGCCAGCCGATGATCGAGGCTTCGACGAAACGCCGCGCCGTCTCCGGCCGCTCGGCCAGCATGGCCCGGCGGATCTCGATGGTCGTCGCATAGGGGTCGAAGCCGGCCTCGGCGAGCAGGAACACCTTCGGTGCGAAGTCGCCGGTGCGC
Source organism: bacterium YEK0313 (assembly GCA_000751295.2). Lineage (NCBI taxonomy): Bacteria > bacterium YEK0313. The sequence continues at coordinate 308,080 of CCMO02000002.1, read as the reverse complement.
GCGATGGCATGAGGCTCCGAGGTGACGTAGCCCTGCATCGCTGACTGCCGGTCGGCAAGGAAGGGCTGCGGGTTGAAGGTGTAGGGCTTCAGCTGGTCGTCGCGGAAACCGTGCTCCGCCTTCAGCCATTGCCAGTAGGTGGCGACGCCGGCCTGCGAGACGAAGATGGTCGGCAGGCGCTTGAGGTCGGCAAAGGTCTCGATGCCCTGGCCGGGATGGGCGATCAGCACCTGCGGGTCCTTCTGGAACAGCGCGGCGACGACCACGGTCGGCACGTTCTGTTCCACCGCGGCGAAGGCCTGGATCAGGTTGCCGCCCATGTAGAAGTCGAGCTTGCCGGCGGCGAGCTTCAGGCGGTTGTTGACCTGCGGCCCGCCGGGCACGAGCGTGACGTCGAGCCCGTGCCGGCGATAGGTGCCGTCGGCCACCGCCTGGTAGAAGCCGCCATGCTCGGCCTGCGCCGCCCAGTTGGTCCCGAAGGTGACCTGCTCGAGGCCGCGGCCGAGCGCCGGGCTCAGCGGCATGGCGGCGGCAAGGCCGACGAGACGGCGGCGGCTGATGGCCATGGCAGGCAGAACTCCGGCGGATCCGGCACGGCATACTGCCGGCGATCGCCGGGGACAAGAACCGCGTCATGCGTGATGCGCCGGCGGACCCGGTGGTCCGGCGCTCGCAAAGCGTCCGCCGACCGGCTAAACGGAAGGCCGACACATTGCATGAGCGCGCCCGCGCGAGTCTTCCTGGAGACCGAGCCGAATGGACGATACCGACCGCCGCATCCTGAGCGTGCTGCAGAGCGATGCCTCGCTATCGATCGCCGAAATCGCTTCGCGCGCGGGCCTGTCGACCACGCCGGCCTGGAAGCGCATCCAGAAGCTGGAGGCCGAGGGCATCATTCGCGGCCGGGTGGCGCTGCTGGACCCGAAAAAACTCGGCCTCGGCCTCACGGTCTTTGTCTCCGTGGAAACGTCCGATCATTCGGAAGCCTGGCTCGCGCGCTTTGCCGAACTGGTCTCGGCCATGCCCGAGGTCATGGAATTCTACCGCATGGCCGGCGACGTCGACTACATGCTGCGCGTGGTGGTGGCCGACATGGACGCCTATGACGGCTTCTACAAGCGCCTGATCGCCCAGGCGCCGCTGAAGAACGTCACCTCGCGGTTCGCCATGGAACGCATCAAGCAGACCACCGCCCTGCCGCTCAACGTGCGCCCGGCCGGCGAGAAATAGCCGCTGGCCCGCGCCGAACCCGAGAGGACCCTCATGCTGGACAAGCGCACGCCCGCGGCCATGCCGACGCCCTTCGCCAAATATTCCCATTCGGTGATTGTGCCCGCGGGCACGCGCATGCTGTTCTGCTCCGGCCAGCTCGGCCTCGGCACCGACGGCGTGGTTCCCGACGATGTCGGCGACCAGGCCGATCTCTGCTTCAAGGCGATCGGCCTGATGCTCGCGGATGCCGGCATGGATTTTGCCGATATCGTCCGGGTCAACGCCTTCGTCACCGACCGTGCCTTCATGGCCGGCTACATGGCCTCGCGCGACCGGCACATGCCGAGTCCGCCGCCGGCCTCCACCCTGATGATCGTCTCGGGGTTCACCCGGCCCGAATTCAAGGTCGAGATCGAGGTGATCGCCGCCAAGCGGGATTGACGCCATGCTGCCGCGCCGGCTCTGGGCCGAGATGACCACGGAGGAGTTCCGGGCCGGTGACACCGCGCGCTGGATCGCGGTGCTGCCGATCGCGGCGATCGAGCAGCACGGGCCGCATCTGCCGGTCGTCGTCGACACGGCCATTTCCGAGGGCAATGTGGCGGCGGTCATCGAACGCCTGCCGCCGCACCTGCCGGCCGCCTTCCTGCCCACGGTCTGGATGGGCACGTCCAACGAGCATCTGAGCTTTCCCGGCACGATCACGCTGAGCGCGGAGACCCAGATCCGCATGCTCGCCGAGATCGGCGACAGCATCGCCCGGGCCGGGATCAAGAAGCTCGTCATCGCCAACGCCCATGGCGGCAATGTCGCGGCCATGGACATCGTCGCGCGCAGCTTGCGCGTCCGCCATGGCATGCTGGCGATCCAGGTGTCCTGGCATCGCCTCGGCGCGCCGGATGGCCTGTTCGATCCCGACGAGGTCAGGCACGGCATCCATGGCGGCGAGGTCGAAACCTCGCAGATGCTGCATCTGCGCCCCGACCTCGTGCAGATGGACAAGGCCGCCCATTTCGTCTCGGCGGCGGTGCGGATGGAGGCAGCCTATCGACACCTTCGGGCGACCGGCCCGGTCGGCTTCGGCTGGATGAGCGAGGACCTGTCGGCCGCCGGAGCGATCGGCAACGCGGCCGCGGCGAGCGCCGCGAAGGGCGAGCGCGCCACGGCCTTCACGGCGGAGGCGTTCATCGCGCTGCTCGACGACATCGACCGGTTTCCGATCGACAAGCTTGGTACGGGCCAGACGGTCTGAGGCCGTCGGCGCGGCTAATGGAACCAGTTCAGATATTGGCCGAGGAAGTTGCCGGGGGCGAGCAGGGCGGCCGCCCAGATGAAGGCCGAGACGACATTGGCGATCTGGAATTTCAGCTGCGGCATGTTGACGATGCCGGCGACCAGCGGCACCGACGCGCGCAAGGGGCCGGAGAAGCGGCCGATGAAGATCGCCCAGATGCCCCATTTCTCGAAAAAGGCATGGCCCTTGGGCAGCATGTCCGGATATTTCGACAGGGGCCAGATCTGGCCGATGCTGTCCTTGAAATAGCGGCCGAACCAGTAGGACACCCAGTCGCCGGCCGCCGCCCCCATCGCCGCGGCGATCAGGATCGGCCAGAACGGAATGCCGCCGGCGCCGACCAGCGGACCGAAGGCGACGATCATCGCCCAGGCCGGCACGATCAACGAGAGCACGGCCAGCGATTCGGCGAAGGTCAGCGCGAAGATGATGGCCGGCGCCCAGGCCTGGTTGGCTTTGACGAAGTCGATGAGCGGTCCGATATAGCTCTGGGCGTCCATGGGGATCCTTGCGCGCGGGGCGCCGCGAACCAAGACGATCGCAGCATGGGGGTCAAGGGTTTCCGGCGCGCGCCATGGTCGCAGAGCCCGGCTGACGGTTCGGTTTCAACCGGCCCTGGCAGCGACGGTGGCGGACTGGCGAGGACCGCCGCGTCAGGCTAAAGACATCGCGCGGGGCGCGGAAATGCGGCCGGACCCAAGGCGAGCGGAGTGAGGGCAATGGATATCGAGGCTCTACGGGCCCTTGCCGGGCAGGTGCTGGCCGATGCCACGATCGCCGAGCTGCCGAACCATTATCGCGGCAAGGTGCGCGACAATTACGACCTCGCCGACGGCAGCCGCATCATCATCGCGAGCGACCGGATCAGCGCCTTCGACCGCATCCTCGCCGCCATTCCGTTCAAGGGCGAGGTGCTGACCCAGACCGCGCGCTACTGGTTCGAGCAGACCGCCGACATCTGTCCGAACCATGTCATCGCCTATCCCGATCCGAATGTCGTGATCGGCCGCCGGCTCGACATCCTGCCGGTCGAGATCGTGGTGCGCGACTATCTCGCCGGCACCACCGCGACCTCGGTGCTGACGCTCTATCAGGCCGGCCAGCGGGAGATGTACGGGGTCAGGCTGCCCGACGGGCTGAAGCCCAACCAGCGCCTGCCGCAACCGATCATCACGCCGACCTCCAAGGCCTTCGACGGCGGCCACGACGAGCCGCTGACGCCCGACATGATCCTGGACCAGGGGCTGCTGACGGCGAGCCAGTGGCGCACCCTGTCCGACTACGCCTTCGCCCTGTTCGCGCGCGGCCAGAAGCTGGCCGCCGAGCAGGGTCTCATCCTGGTCGATACGAAATATGAGTTCGGCACGGCGCCGGACGGCAGCATCGTGCTGGCCGACGAGATCCACACACCCGATTCCAGCCGCTACTGGCGCGCGGCGAGCTATGCGGAGCGGTTCGAGCGCGGCGACAGGCCCGAAAGCTTCGACAAGGATTTCGTGCGCAACTGGGTCGTCGCGCGCTGCGACCCGTACAAGGATCCGATCCCCGAGATCCCGGCGGACGTGATCCTGGCGACGGCCGCGGTCTATGTCGAAGCCTTCGAGACCATTACCGGCCAGACCTTCACGCCGAAGGCCGTGGACGGCACGGTGCTCGACCGGATCAGGCGCAATCTGGGGATTGGCGCGTAGCGAGTGGCGCGTAAGGCGCATTCGCCATTCGCCTTCAGCTCTCCAGGACCTGCTTGGAAGCGACCGTCGTATCGGCGTTCAGCCGGTAGACGAGCGGCACGCCGGTCTTCAGCTCCATGGTCGGGATGGTCTCGGCGTCGAGCCCGTCGAGCACCATGACGAGCGCCCGGAGCGAATTGCCGTGGGCGGCGACCAGCACGCGCTCGCCACGCATGACGCGCGGCAGGATCTCGCCGACATAATAGGGCAGCACGCGCGCCACCGTGTCCTTCAGGCTTTCTCCGCCCGGCGGCGGCACGTCATAGGACCGGCGCCAGACATGCACCTGCTCGTCGCCATATTTGGCGGCGGTCTCGGCCTTGTTGAGGCCGGAGAGGTCGCCGTAGTCGCGCTCGTTGAGGCGCCAGTCCTTGATGGTCGCTAGGTCCGGCTGGCCGATCTCGCCGAGGATCAGCTCGCACGTTTTCTGTGCGCGGCTCAGCGCGGAGGTGAAGGCGATGTCGAAGCCGATGTCGAGCGCCTTCAGCTGACGGCCGGCGCGGCGCGCCTCCTCGACACCCTTGGGTGTCAGGCCAGGGTCCTTCCAGCCGGTGAAGAGGTTCTTCAGATTCCACTCGCTCTCGCCGTGGCGGGTCAGCACGAGAAGGCGTTCTGTCATCAGGTTCAGATCCTAGCGCTTCAGAGGTCGGAAATGCCGAACAGGCAGGTCGGAGTGTTCAGATGTCGGAAAGGCCGAGCACGTCGGCCATGGAATAGAGGCCGGCCGGCCGGCCGCGGGCCCAGAGCGCGGCCTTGATCGCGCCGCGGCCGAAGAGCGCCCGGTCCTCGGCAATGTGGTTGAGGCTGATGCGCTCGGTCGGGCCGGCGAAAGTGACGGTGTGCTCGCCGATCACGGTGCCGCCGCGCAGGGCGGCAAAACCGATGGCGCCGCGCCGGCGCGCGCCGGTCTGGCCGTCGCGGCCGCGTTCGGAATGATCGGCAAGGCCGATGCCCCGGCCGGCGGCGGCGGCCTCGCCGAGCAGCAGCGCGGTGCCCGAGGGCGCGTCGATCTTGCGGTTGTGGTGCATCTCGACGACCTCGATGTCGAAGTCTTCATCGAGCGCCTGGGCGGCGCGCTTGACCAGCGCCGCGAGGAGGTTGACGCCGAGCGAGAAATTGCCGGACTTCACGATGGTGGCGGTGCCGGCCGACGAGGCGATGGCATCGTTCTCGGCGGCGCTGAAGCCGGTGGTGCCGACGATATGCACCTTGCGCAGGCTGGCGGCGAGGCCGGCGAGATCCACCGAGACGGCGGGAATGGTGAAGTCGATGATGCCGTCGGCGCCGGCGAGGGCGGCGCCGGCATCGGAGGAGATCTGCACCAGCGCGCGGCCGGTGCCGGCCAGCAGGCCCGCATCCTCGCCGATCGCCACGTGGCCGGCGGGCTCGATCGCGCCCGCCAGTTTCACGCCCGGCATTTCCTGGATCAGGCGGACCAGCACGCGGCCCATATGGCCGGCGGCTCCGGCGACGACCAGGCGCATTTCGGACATGGCTTCCTCATTGGCGCGGCAAATGGTTCGATGCGCGATCTAGCCCGATTTCGCGCGATGGTCCATGGCTCCTGTCCATGTCCGCGGCCCGGCGCGCCGAACGAGGCCGGGCCGCGGTGCGATGGTCAGCTGCGCGCGTCGTAGGCGAGCACGGCCTCGAGCAGCACCTGGGCGCCATGGCCGCAATCGGCGAGCGTCGCGCTCTCGGCCTCGTTGTGCGACAGGCCCTCCTTGCAGGGCACGAAGATCATCGAGGTCGGGCAGGCGCGGGCGACATACATGGCATCATGGCCGGCGCCGGACGTGATCTCGCGCGCTTTCAGGCCGAGCTTCTCGGTCGCGCCGCGCACCATGGCGATGCAGGTCTTGTCGAAGGGGGTGGCCGGCGAATCCTGCAGCGGCTGGATGTCGTAGGAGCCGTGATGGCGCGCCGCCGCCTCGGCAACCGCGATCTTGGCCTTGGTGACCATTACGGCAAGCTCGTCGTCGCTCGGATGGCGCATGTCGAGCGTGAAGCGGATCTCGCCCGGAATGATGTTGGGCGAACCGGGATGGGCCGAGACGATGCCGATGGTGGCAAGGCCGTTCGGGGCATGGTCGAGCGCGACCTGGCGGATGGCGCTCGCGGCTTCCGCGAAGGCGGCCAGGGCGTCGCGCCGATAGGGCATGGGCGTGGTGCCGGCATGGCTCTCGCGCGCGGTGATCGTGATGTTGAACCACTTGATCGCCTGGATGCCGGTGACGATGCCGATGGTCTTGGCTTCTTCTTCCAGGATCGGGCCCTGCTCGATATGCAGCTCGAAATAGGCCTGGAAGCCGAGTGCGCCGGGCTTCTCCTTGCCGCGGTAGCCGATCGCTTCCAGGGCATCGCCCTGGGTGATGCCGTCGGCGTCCTTGAAGGCGTCCATCTCGGCCTGGCTGTAGGCGCCGGCATAGACCGCCGAGCCGACCATCGACGGCGAGAAGCGCGCGCCTTCCTCATTGGTCCAGTTGACCAGCGCCAGGGGCGACTGGGTCTCGAAACCGGCATGGTGCAGCGTCTTCAGCACTTCGAGGCCGCCGAGCACGCCGAGCACGCCGTCGAACTTGCCGCCGGTCGGCTGGGTGTCGAGATGGCTGCCCATGGCGATCGGCTTGCGGCTGTTGTCCTTGCCCGGTCGGATCGCCACCATGTTGCCGGCCGTATCGACGTGCACGGTGCAGCCGAGCGCCTCGCATTCGGCCTTGAACCAGTCGCGCACGCGCCGATCCTCGTCCGACAGGGTCAGACGGCGGATGCCGCCTTTCGCGGTGCCGCCGATGGCGGCGGTGTCCATCAGCATGTCCCAGAGCCGCTGGCTGTCGATGGTGAGGTTGCCGCTGGTGGGGGTGCTCATGGTCTCTCCGGTCATGCCTTCGGCTTTTTCGAGAAGGCGCGACCATTCCACCGCGTCCGCCGTCAGGCAAGAGGCCGGATGCGCATGCGGCCATGCCAATTCAACGGACGGAGGCCGGAAAGCCGGCGCAACGTTTCGTTAACCGTCGGCTCGCCTTATCTTGGCCGCCTTCGCCGCCTTTGAGTGGGGGCGTCCTGATCCGGAGATGCCTGCCGTGCCGCGCCTGACGCTGCCCCTCGTGATCGGCGCCTTCGCGGCGAGCCTTGCTACTGTTCCGGCGGCGGCCCATCCGCATGTGCAGGTCAGAACCGAGACGCACATGATGTTCGACGCCGACGGCCAGGCGATCGCCATGGAGCAGATCTGGACGTTCGACGAAATGTACAGCGCCTTCGCCATCCAGAACCTCGACACCAACCGGGACGGCGTCTATTCGCGCGAGGAGCTGGCCGAGCTGACGCGGATCAACGTCGAAAATCTCGGCGAGCAGAAGTATTTCACGGTGATGCGCCACGACCGGCGCTTCGTCTCGTTCGGGCCGGCGCGCGATGCCTGGTCGGAGGTCAAGGACGGCCGCCTGATCCTGCATTTCACCGTGCCGGTGGCGACCCCGTTCAAGCCGGGCGGCAAGCCGCTGTCGGTCGAGGTCTACGATCCCGAATATTTCGTCGCCTTCGAGCCGGCCGACGGCGAGCCGATGCGCCTCGTCGCGGCGCCGCAGGGCTGCAAGCTCGACTATGCGCCGCCGCGCAATGCGGGCGCCGTGGCGAACCTGTCGGAAAGCTTCTTCCAGTCGCTGAATGCCGGTTCGAATTTCGGCCAGCAGTTTGCCGGCCGCTTCACGGTGAACTGCCCGTGACGCCATCGCATCGGCATGGCCGGGCGCTCGTCCTCGGCATGATGGCGCTGGCCGGGGCGGCCGTGCTGCTGCCCCTGCTGGCCGATCCGCTTCTGGCCCAGGCGCCGCCCTCGGCCTTCGGCGGCGCGGCCCGCACATCGGCGCCGTCGGGCATCATCGGCATGATCATTGAGCAGCAGGCGCGGTTCTATCGCCAGCTCGCCGGCGCGGTGCGCGCCATCCGTGCCGGCGACCAGGGCGCGCTGATGACGCTTGTCGGGCTCTCCTTTCTCTACGGGGTGTTCCACGCCGCCGGGCCGGGACACGGCAAGGCGGTGATCTCCTCCTACATCGTCGCGACCGGCGAGACCGTCCGGCGCGGCATTGCGCTGGCGGCCCTGTCCTCGCTCGTCCAGGCCGTCACGGCGATCGCGCTCGTCGGCGTGCTCGCGCTCGTGCTCGGCACCACGGCGCGCACCATGGGACGCGTCGTCGACTGGATCGAGATCGTCGCCTACGGCCTGATCGTGCTGATCGGCCTGCGCCTGCTCTTCAACAAGGGCCGCGCCTTCGCCGCGCGCTTCGCCGCCTGGCGCACCGGCCGGCCGGTGGCCGGCATGGGCTGCGACGACAATTGCGTGCACCTGCCGGCGGCCGAGCAGGTGGCGCGGGTCGGCTCCTGGCGCGAGACCATGGCGATCGTGCTCGGCGTCGGCCTCAGGCCCTGTTCGGGCGCGGTGCTGGTGCTGGTCTTCGCCATGGCCCAGGGGATCGTGCCCGCCGGCATCGTCTCGGCCTTCGCCATGGCGGTCGGCACGGCGATCACGGTAGCGGCCATCGCCATGCTCGCATCCGGCGCCAAGGGGCTCGCCGTCCGGCTCGCCGGCGCACGCACGGGGTTGTCGACCCTCGCGCTCAGCGCCGCGGAGGTGGCGGCGGCGGTCGTCGTCGTGCTGTTCGGCCTCGGCCTTCTGACCGGCTATCTCGTGATGGAACGGACCATGCCGTTCTAGGCGTCCGGACGCTCGGGAACGGTTATTGCCGGATCGACGGGACCGGTGTCGCAGGTCCGCTCGACGCCGGGACGCGGGCCGGCCGTCAGGATGGTCGGACGGGAAAGCTCCGACCGGGCCGGAGCTTCCTTCGGGGCTGGCGCTCAGCGGCCGCCGGCCGCCTTGCGGTCGCGCCGCCGGTCGGCGACCGGCTGGTAGGCGATGCGGCAGTGATAGGCGCAGTAGGGCAGGCCGGTATTGGAGCGGGCACCGCAATAGCGGAAATCATCCTTGCCGGGATCTCCGATCGGCCAGCGGCAGGAATGCTCCTTCAGCTCCATGATGGTGCAGCGCTCGCCCATCGGCACGACATTGTCGATTTCCGGCAGGGGCGTCAGGTCGATTTCGGGGGCGACGATCGGCACCGCGCGCGGCTTCAGCGCAAGATTGCCGCGGGCCGCCGGCATGGACGGGCGCGGCGGCGCCGAAGGGGCCGCCCGCGGCGGCTTGCGCGGACGCGGCGTCGAGGACGAGGGCGCCTTGGCCCGGCCGGACAGGCCGAGACGATGGACTTTGCCGATCACGGCGTTGCGGGTGACCGATCCGAGCTCTGCGGCAATCTGGCTGGCGCTCAGACCGTCGTTCCAGAGCTTCTTCAAGAGCTCGACCCGTTCGTCGGTCCACTGCAGTTGCTGCATCTGGTCGTCTCCTCCAAGGGGTGAGCCTCCTGCCAGAGGCCGAATCCCTCCGCCTTCGGCAGCTTCGGAAAAGCTGCCGCCGGAACGCTACAGGTGAGGAATTCAGGTCCGCCGCACGAGATGTCGTATGCCGACGGCCGGACATTACGCTACTCGTTGAATCTCACGCAAGAGTCCCGGGAATCAGCCCGTTGTTTTCCCCAAAAGCTTCGCCGGGACCGGAAAATCATCCACAAGGCGCCGGCGGCGTCCGAAGAAGTGGGAGTCATAACAACATCTTGACTCCATCACAGGCCGGGACCGAGATCGAGGTCCGTGGCCGCCACGGCATGCGAAACCTTCGGCGATCCGCATTCATCGCTGCCAAGTGTTGCAAAAATGTCGGTGCCGGAAAACACTGCGATCGACGTCGAGACGACCGGGGCAGGCGGGGCGCCGCTGCGGGGCACGCTCGTGCTGCCGCCCGCCCGCCCGGCGCCGGCGGTCCTGCTGGTCCAGGGCAGCGGCCCGACCGACCGCAACGGCAATCAGCCGCCCGCCCTCATCACCGACCTGCTGCGCCAGCTTGCCGAGACGCTGGCCGGCTTCGGCATCGCAAGCCTGCGCTACGACAAGCGCGGCATGCACGCCAATGCGGCGAGCCTGCCGGCCGAGGCGGCCGCGCGCCGCGACTTCGTCCGTTTCGAGCATTTCGTCGACGATGCCGCCGCCATGCTGGCGCAGGTCAGGGCCCGGCCGGAGGTCGACGCGACGCGGGTCGGTCTCTTCGGCCACAGCGAGGGCGGATTGATCGGCCTGGTCCTGGCCGCCCGCGGCGGGGCGGGCGCGCCGGCGACGCTGGTTCTGGCGGCGACGCCGGGCCGGCCGTTCGCGGCGGTGCTGCGCGACCAGCTGGAGCGGCTCGGCCGGGCGCAGGGGGCAGGGGATGCCGTGCTCGGGCCGCTCCTGGACGAAAACGACCGCATTCTCGCGCATGTCGAGGCGACCGGCGACTATCCGCCGGTCATTTCCCCTGGTCTCAGGGCGCTCTACCAGCCCTATCTCAGGGCCTTTCTGCGCAGCCTGGCCAGGTTGCGCCCGGTCGATCTCGCCGCCCGGGTGGAGGTGCCGGTGCTGGTGATCAACGGGACGGCCGATCTGCAGGTCTCGCCCGACCGCGATGCCCTGGCGCTGGGCATGGCGCTGGCCAGCCGCAGGCTCGGGCCCAATGTCTATTCGGTCAGCCTTCTCAACGCCGTCGGCCATAACCTGAAGACCGTGGCGGGACCGGGTGATGCGGGTTTCGGCGGGCCGGTGGCCGAGGCCGTCACGCAGGCGTTGCACGGCTGGTTTAGCGGGCTTGGCTGGATCTCGGCGTGACCTGCCGCGGCCGGCAGGCGAGGCGGGCGGCGGATGCCAGGGCCATGTTCCTTGACATTTGACCGATCTGTCCTAGCTTTCCGCCGTGCCGCCCCTTCGGGGGCGGCCGTTTTCTTTGCGCCATGGAGTCCCGTTCTTCTTTGCGCCTTGGAATCCTTCAGGAGGATATCGCAGTGATCACGCCGTTGATGCCGAACTATGCGCGGTCCAACCTTGCTTTCGAGCGGGGTGAGGGGAGCTGGCTGGTGACGGCGGACGGGCGACGAGTCCTCGATTTCGGCTCCGGCATCGCGGTCAACGTGCTGGGCCATGCCCATCCGCACCTGGTCGAGGCGCTGACCAGCCAGGCGCAGAAGCTGTGGCACGTCTCGAACCTGCACCAGATCCCGGAAGGCGAGCGCCTGGCGCGCCGCCTGACCGAGGCGACCTTTGCCGACAGCGTCATGTTCTGCAATTCGGGCGCCGAGGCCAATGAAGGCGCCATCAAGATGGCGCGCAAATATCACGCCTCGCGCGGCGAGCCGAACCGCTATCGGATCGTCACCTTCGAAGGCGCCTTCCACGGCCGGACGCTGGCGACGATCGCCGCCGGCGGCCAGGCCAAATATCTCGAAGGCTTCGGCCCCAAGGTCGACGGCTTCGATCAGGTGCCGTTCGGCGACCGCGACGCGCTGCTCGCCGCGATCGGTCCGGACACCGCCGCCCTGATGATCGAGCCGATCCAGGGCGAGGGTGGCCTGCGCACGGTTGCGACCGAGGAGCTGCGCTATCTGCGTCAGCTCTGCGACGAGCGCGGCCTCGTGCTGATCCTCGACGAGGTGCAGACCGGCATCGGCCGCACCGGCAAGCTGTTCGCCCATGAATGGGCGGGCATCACGCCCGACATCATGTCGATCGCCAAGGGCATCGGCGGCGGCTTCCCGCTCGGCGCCGTCCTGGCGGTGGAGAAATGCGCGGCCGTGTTCACGCCTGGCACCCACGGCACCACGTTCGGCGGCAATCCGCTGGGCATGGCGGTCGGCAATGCCGTGCTCGACGTCGTGCTGGCGCCGGGCTTCCTCGACAACGTCCAGCGCCTGTCGCTCCTTTTCAAGCAGAAGCTGGCGGGGCTCGTCGACAGCCACCCGCAGGTGTTCGAGGAGGTGCGCGGCTTCGGGCTCCTGACCGGGCTGAAATGCGCGCTGCCGAACGGCGAGGTGACCGCCGCCCTGCGCGACCAGGACCTCCTGGTGGTGCCGGCCGGCGACAACGTCATCCGGCTGATCCCGCCGCTGAACGTCTCGGAAGAAGAGATCGGCGAAGCGGTCGACCGCCTCGAAAAGGCCGCGCGCCGGATCGAGGCCTCCCTCGTCAAGGGAGCCGCCGAGTGACCCATCGTCCCGAGACGACCACCGCCGCGGCCAAGACTGCCGCGGCGGGGCAGCCGAACCATTTCATCGATCTCAGCGATTTCGCCGGCGCCGAGCTGAAGCTGATCCTCGACAAGGCGCGCGACCTGAAGCGCGTCAGGCGCACGCCTGGCGCGACGAAGCCGCTCGCCGGCAAGGTGCTGGCGATGATCTTCGAGCGCCCCTCGACGCGGACGCGCGTGTCGTTCGACGTCGGCATGCGCGAGCTCGGCGGCGAGACGATCATGCTCACCGGCGCCGAGATGCAGCTCGGCCGCGGCGAGACCATCGCCGACACTGCGCGCGTCCTGTCGCGTTACGTCGATGCCATCATGATCCGCATGCTCGATCACAATGCGGTGCGCGAGCTGGCGGAAGCGGCCAGCGTGCCGGTGATCAACGGCCTGACCAAGATGTCGCATCCCTGCCAGATCATGGCCGACATCCTCACCTTCGAGGAGCATCGCGGTCCGATCCGGGGCAAGACCATCGCCTGGGCCGGAGATGCCAACAATGTGCTCGGCTCGTGGATCCAGGCGGCTTCGCGCTTCGGCTTCAAGCTGAACATCGCGACGCCCGAGGAGCTTGCGCCGCGCCGCGAGCTGATCGCGGCGGCCCAGCGCGAGGGCGCCGACGTCACCTGGTCGTCCGACCCCTATCACGCGGTCGAGGGGGCCGACTGCATCGTCACCGACTGCTGGGTGTCGATGGGCGACGAGGATGCCGGCCGCCGGCACAATCTCCTCAAGGCCTATCAGGTCAACAAGCAGCTCATGAGCGCGGCCAATTCCGATGCGCTGTTCATGCACTGCCTGCCGGCCCATCGCGGCGAGGAGGTCACCGACGAGGTGATGGACGGGCCGCAATCGGTGGTCTTCGACGAGGCCGAGAACCGGCTGCATGCGCAGAAGGGCGTGCTGGCCTGGTGCTTCGGCGTCTGAGGCCCGCGGCGGTCCCGGCGCCCGCCCGTCAGGCGGGCCCGCCGGGATCGGGCGAATAGTCGGCCAGCCGCAGGATCCGGTCCTCGATCGCGCCGACCAGCGTGCCGTGCTCGGCCGCGGTGCGCTTCTTGATGTCGGCCCATTCCTGATCGGCGAAGAAGGCGGCCCAGGCTCTGTCCTTGGCCGCCTCGTCGGGCCAGCGCAGAAGGTAGATGAACTCGATGCGCGCCGCGCCGGCGCTCTCCCACATGGCGGCAATGTCGAAGCCGTGGCGGGCCATGATGCGCGTCGCGTGATCGCGGAAGCGGTCGTGGAAGGCCGCCTTGTTGTGCGGAAAGATTTCGTAGATGCGCAGCTGGTGGATCATTGCAAGGTCCCGTCTCGCGTCAGCATGCCTTCCCGACATTTGGGAGCGCGGCCGCCGCGATGCCAGCGTCCGCGGCCGGCGACGGTTGGTCGCGCCGGACCGGGACCGCCCGGGGCGGGCCTGAAACCTTGCCCGTCCTCTTGCCTGTCCTGGCCTTCTGCCATGCAGGCGGTACGCGCCTCTTCTCAGGCGGCAAATTCAACGATATGAGACCTGCCACACTGGAAGGTATCTTAAGAGGTCTGCCATGGCCAAGGCCCGCACCCTGTATGACAAGATCTGGGACGACCACGTCGTCGAGCAGCAGGACGACGGCACTTGCCTCCTCTACATCGACCGGCACCTCGTCCATGAAGTGACCAGCCCGCAGGCCTTCGAGGGACTGCGCAACACCGGCCGCAAGGTGCGCGCGCCGCATAAGACGCTGGCCGTCGTCGACCACAACGTGCCGACCACCAGCGACCGCGTCCAGGGCATCAAGGACGAGGAAAGCCGCCTGCAGGTGGAGGCGCTTGCCCAGAACGCCGCCGATTTCGGCGTCGAATATTATGATGCCGCGGATATCCGCCAGGGCATCGTCCACGTCATCGGCCCGGAACAGGGCTTCACGCTGCCCGGCACCACCATCGTCTGCGGCGACAGCCATACCTCGACCCACGGCGCCTTCGGCGCGCTCGCCCACGGCATCGGCACCTCGGAGGTCGAGCATGTGCTCGCCACCCAGACGCTGATCCAGAAGAAGGCGAAGAACATGCTCGTCCGGGTCGACGGGCAGCTGAAGGACGGCGTCACCGCCAAGGACATCATCCTCGCCATCATCGGCGAGATCGGCACGGCCGGCGGCACCGGTTCGGTCATCGAATATGCCGGCGAAGCCATCCGCGCCATTTCGATGGAAGGCCGGATGACCATCTGCAACATGTCGATCGAAGGCGGTGCGCGCGCCGGCCTGATCGCGCCGGACGAGAAGACCTTCGCCTATCTGAAGGGCCGGCCGAAGGCCCCGAAGGGCGCCGCCTGGGACATGGCCGTGAAATATTGGGAAGGGCTCTACAGCGACGAGGGCGCGCATTTCGACCGTACCGTCGTGCTCGACGCAGCCAACCTGCCGCCGATCGTCACCTGGGGCACGAGCCCCGAGGACGTCATCTCGATCAATGGCGTCGTGCCCAATCCCGACGACATCGAGGACGAGAACAAGCGCCTCTCCAAGTGGCGGGCTCTCGAATATATGGGCCTGACGCCGGGCACCAAGATCACCGACATCCGGCCGGAGAAGGTGTTCATCGGCTCCTGCACCAATTCGCGCATCGAGGACCTGCGCGAGGTCGCCCGCGTCGTCCGCGACCGCAAGGTGGCCTCCACCGTCTCGGCCATGATCGTTCCGGGCTCCGGCCTCGTGAAGGAGCAGGCCGAGCAGGAAGGCCTCGACAAGATCTTCCTCGCCGCCGGCTTCGAATGGCGCGAGGCGGGCTGCTCGATGTGCCTTGCCATGAACCCGGACAAGCTGAAGCCGGGTGAGCGCTGCGCCTCCACTTCGAACCGCAATTTCGAGGGCCGCCAGGGCTACAAGGGCCGCACGCATCTGGTTTCGCCGATCATGGCGGCGGCCGCCGCCATCGAGGGGCACTTCGTCGACGTGCGCAGCTGGGGCTGATCGCCGCAAGGCACGACAGTATCGGCAGGAATCGTGGTCCGGCGTGCTGACGGTGCGTCGGACCATTGCCGTTCAGGCCATGGCGGCGGGACGGGGCGATGGCCGCCCGGCCTGATCGGGCTCGCGCTCAGCGGCCGGCAGCGGGATCGCTCGCTCGCCGGGCGGCGGCGATGCGGCCATCTGGCCGGTCCGCCATTATGGTTTATGATCGCTGACCATGAGCGCGCGATCTTGTCGGGATTCAGTCCAAGTCCCTGGACGCTGGGCCGTTTTGCCTGGGCATGACGGTTTTGCCATTGTCTTGCCCGGATTGGCTGGTGATTACCTCACTCCGGAAGCGGGGGGCGCTTCGTCAACGACCGGGCGCGCCCCTCGTGCCATCGATTTGTCTCATCCTTTACCCCGTCTTTACCGTGACGTTCCAATGCTACGGAAAAATGGGGAGGAACCATTCCTGCCTGGTGCCCACCGAACCCGTAGAGTTTATGCGATGCTGCGCTCCTTTTCTGCCCTGACCATCCTCGCACTCGCGGCTGTCGCTCTTCCCATCGTGTCCGAGGCACAGGCGCAGCGGGCCCAGCGGCCGGCCCAGAATTCCCGCGCCGCGGGGGCCGCCCAGCAGGGCTCGGCGGTGGCCCAGTTCGGCGACTGGGGCGTGTTCACCTCGAACACGCCGCGCGGCAAGGTCTGCTATGCGGCCTCGCAGCCGAAGACCCGTGCTCCCGCCAACCTGCAGCGCGATCCGGCCTTCTTCTTCATCACCTCGCGTCCCGGCGAAAACGTGCGCAACGAGGTCTCGCTGACCCTCGGCTTTGCGCTGCGCGGCGATGCGACCGTCGTCATCGGCCCGACCAGCTTCGCCATGTGGACGCAGGATAAGGGCGCCTGGGTGAAGAACGCGGCCGAAGAGGGCCGGATGATCACCAGCATGCGCGCCGGCTCGCAGCTCGTCGTCCGCTCGACCTCGCAGCGCGGCAACGTCACCACCGACACCTATTCGCTGAACGGCCTCGCCCAGGCGCTCGATCGCGTCGCGCAGGAATGCCGCTGATCGCCGGCGCGGCCGGGGCGCCTCCGGCCCAAAACCGCTTTTCCGTCGAAAGGCTGCCCTTGGGCAGCCTTTCGTGTTATAGGCCCGCCTGACGCGCTCCCCGGCGCCATCGCGGCCGGCCGGAGCATTGCCTGATTTCCCACATGACATGGTCCACGGGTGAACGGAACCCGGCCCTCGAGGATCGTGCCGTGGCCAGAGACGTGACCGATGCCGACGCTCGACCTTGCCAATGCCCGCGGCAAAGCCAAATCCGCCGCAGCCACCGCCGCCGCTTCTGTCGCTGTGACGGCGGCGCCCGATCCGGCCATCCGCCCGCTGCCGGTCAAGCGGTCGCTTGTCGGCCTCGACCGTGATGCGCTGCGCGAGGCGCTCGCCGCAGTCGGCGTCGAAGGCCGCGAGGCGCGCATGCGCGTCGCCCAGCTCTGGTCGTGGATCTATCAGCGCGGCGCGAAAAGCTTCGACGAGATGTCGAACATCTCCAAGCACCTGCGGGCGGCGCTCGCCGACACCTATACGCTGGAGCGGCCCGAGGTCGTGGTCGAGCAGGTCTCCGCCGACGGCACCCGCAAATGGCTCCTGCGCATCCCGCCGCAGTTCGAAGGCGAGAAGTGGCACGAGATCGAGACGGTCTACATCCCGACCCGCGATCGCGGCACGCTGTGCATTTCGAGCCAGGTCGGCTGCACGCTCACCTGCAGCTTCTGCCATACCGGCACGCAGAAGCTGGTGCGCAACCTGACGGCCGACGAGATCGTCGCGCAGATCGTGGTGGCGCGCGACCGGCTCGGCGACTGGCCGGGCCAGCAGCCGCCCGACGGTGCCTTCGTGCCCGATGACGGCGGCCGTTTCGTTTCCAACATCGTGCTGATGGGCATGGGCGAGCCGCTCTACAATGTCGAGAACGTCACCACCGCGCTGAAGGTGCTGCTCGATCAGGACGGGCTGCAGTTCTCCAAGCGGCGCATCACGCTGTCGACCTCGGGCGTCGTGCCGATGATCGGCGAGGTCGGCGCCGAGACCGGCGTGTCGCTCGCCATCTCGCTGCACGCGACCACCGACGCGCTGCGCGACGAGCTGGTGCCGCTCAACAAGAAATATCCGATCGCCGAGCTGATCCAGGCCTGCCGCGACTATCCTGTCCTGTCCAATGCCCGCCGCATCACCTTCGAATATGTGATGCTGAAGGGGGTCAACGACAGCGTCGAGGACGCCCGCCGCCTCGTCCGCCTGCTCAAGGGCATTCCGGCCAAGATCAACCTGATCCCGTTCAATCCCTGGCCGGGCTCGCGTTACGAATGTTCCGACTGGGAGCAGATCGAGCGCTTCTCCGACGTGGTGTTCGAGGCTGGCTATTCCTCGCCCGTGCGCACGCCGCGCGGCCGCGACATCCAGGCGGCCTGCGGCCAGCTGAAGAGCGAAACCGAGCGGCTGCGCGCCAAGGACCGCGCGGCGCTCCTGTCGAAGAGCGAGCAGGACGCGTTCCGCGCCATGGCGATGGTCGACTGAGCGCTCCGCCGCCGGCGCGGGGCTCGCACCATGCCGCCGCGCGCGACCGGTTCGGCGCGGTCGGCGTCGGGCAGCTGACCGTCGCCGCCAGCCGCACCGGTGTGCCGGCCATGGCGTGTCACCGCGTCATCCGCTGACCAAGGCCGCTCCGGCGCGATCGGCCCCCGATGTCGGCTTCATCGCCGCCGGCCCGCTGCCGGACGGTGCGCCGCCATTGCGGCGCGACGGGCTCGCCGGCATCCCGGCCGTGGGGTGAGCCACCGGGACGCGCGGGCCGCCTCGACGCCGGTCGCGCGCCGCGCCATTATTTTTTCGGCGCCTGTCAAAATCCAGCCGGGTCGCGCGTCACTGGACCGGCGGCGCATGGCGCGTCGCGACGGTCAAGGAGACGACCATGCAATATCTGCTGATGATCTACGAAGACGAATCCAAGCGCGAGGGCTGGACCGAAGCCGCGATCAACCAGACGATCGCCGCCTATCACGCCTATACCGCGGCCCTGCAGTCGGCCGGCCATCTCCTCGCCGGCAACCGGCTGAGGCCGGTCGCGACGGCGACCTCGGTGCGGGTGGTCGACGGCAGGAACCAGGTGCTGGACGGCCCCTATGCCGAAACCAAGGAGCAGCTCGGCGGCTACTATCTCATTGACGTTCCCGACCTCGACCAGGCCATTTCCTGGGCCGCGCGCTGCCCGGGCGCCAGCATCGGCACGATCGAGGTCCGGCCGGTCTGGACCTATTCCTGAAGGCCTGGGCGGGCGCGCGCCGGCGGGTGCCTTGACCCGCCGGCGGTTCCGATGATCAGCTTTGCCGGCCGGCGGCAAGACCGGCTGCGCAAAGCTCGATCCTGAGGAGACACCATGCGGCTGGTACGCCCAAGCGCTGTCGCGCTGTTGCTGACGCTCGCTTCTGCCCCTCTGTCCGGTGCGGCCTTCGCCCAGTTCATGCCAGGGCCCGACCGCGGCTTCGACCGCGGCTCGGACCTCGAACGCCGCCGGGACGGCGACCGCGGCTTCGAGCGTGTTCCCGGCTTCGAACGCCAGCCCCGGCGCGAGCGCGGCCGCGGCGGGCCCGATGGCGGCCTCGTCCAGGGCATGTCGCGCGAGCGCCTCGCGCGCATCGCTACGGTCATGCGCGGCGAGGTCGATCGCGGCACCTTCGCCGGTGCGGTGACGCTGATCGCGCGCGGCGGCCGGATCGTGCATTTCGAGGCGCATGGCTTCCGCGACGCGGCAAAGACCACGCCGATGACCCGCGACACCCTGTTCCTGCTTGCCTCGATGACCAAGCCGATCGTTTCGACCGTGGCTGTGATGCTGATCGAGCAGGGGCGCATGAAGCTGTCCGACCCGATCAGCACCTGGCTGCCGGAGTTGCGCGACCTCAAGGTCGAGGTGCGGCGCACGGGCACCGACGGGCAGGCGACCAGCGAGGACGTCGCGGCCGACCGGCCGATCACCGTCCAGGATCTGCTGCGCCACACGTCGGGTCTTTTCTATGCCGGCTCGGTGCGCTCGCCGCGCCTGAAGCAGCTCTACGAGAGCCAGAATATCGAAGGTCGCGACGCAGCCATTTCCGGTGACGAGATGCTGCGCCGTCTCGGCCAGATCCCGCTCGCCCACCAGCCGGGCACGACCTTCGAATATTCGATCTCCACCGACGTGCTCGGCCTCCTGCTCGAGCGGGTCAGCGGCAAGCGCCTGGATATCCTGGTCAAGGAGACGCTCCTCGAGCCGCTCGGCATGGAGGATACGTCCTGGTACGTGCCGCAGGGCCAGCGCAACCGCGTGGCCGAGGCGCTCGATGCCGATCCGCTGAAGGCGGCGATGTGGCAGTCCTACCGGATCTTCGACAATCCGGTTGAAATCGGCCAGTACCTCAGGGGCGGCGGCGGTCTCGTCTCGACGGCGGAAGACTATCTGCGTTTTGCCCAGATGATCCTGAACGGCGGCGAGCTGGAGGGCCGCCGGCTGGTCTCGCGCAAATGGGTCGAGTTCATGCTGTCGAACCACCTCGTCGGCATGGGCGGCTCGCCGTCCGCCTCGACCGGCCCGGGCTACGGCTTCGGCCTCGGCTTCGCGGTGCGCCTGCAGGAAGGCTTTGCGGTGGTGCCGGGCTCGACCGGCGATGCCATGTGGGCCGGCGCCTGGGGCACCAGCTTCACGATCGACCCGCGCGAACAGATCGTCGGCATCCTGATGGCGCAGGGCCCTTCGACGCGCATCCAGACGCGCATGCTGTTCAAGAACCTGATCTACGGAGCGGTGGTGCGCTGAACCGGCGCACGGCGCGGCAATTGCCCGGCCGGGGCGCCGGCGATAGGGTCGGCGCCATGAGCGATGGTCCGACCGATCGCAGGCCCGGCGCCGGCGAACCCTATGGCTGGCGCGGCGATCCCGCCGTGCCCGCCTTTCCCGACGACCGTCCGCTCATCGTCTTCGACGGCCATTGCGCCTTCTGCTCGGGCTGGGTGCGTTTCATCCTCAAGCGCGACAAGGCGCGCCGCTTCCGCTTCCTTGCCGCCCAGTCGCCGCTCGGCGAAGCGCTGTTCCGCCATTTCCGGCTGGACCCGACCGACTATGCGACGAGCATCCTGATCGATGAGGGCCGGGCCTTCCTCAAGGCCGAGGGCATTATCCGGATCGGCGAAGCGCTTGGCCCACCCTGGTCCATCCTGCGCGTCGGCCGCCTGCTGCCGGTCGCCTGGCGCGACGGCCTTTACGACGTCATCGCACGCAACCGCTTCCGCCTCGGCCGGCGCGACCGCTGCTATCTGACCGAGCGGGGCGACGAGGACCGGTTCCTCGCATGACCGAGGGCCGCTTTCGCGTCCTCATCCTTGGCGGCTACGGCACTTTCGGCGGCCGGCTGGCGCGCCTGCTCGCCGACCAAGCACGCCTCGACCTGATCATTGCCGGCCGATCGCAGGAAAAGGCCGAGGCGTTCTGCCGCGCGCTCGGGGGCAGGGCGCGCGCCGAGCCGCTGGTCCTCGACCGCGCGGGCGATCTCGCGGCCGCCTTCGCCGCCGTCCGCGCCGACCTGGTGGTCGATGCCTCCGGGCCGTTCCAGGCCTATGGCGCCGAGCCCTATGCTGTGGTGGATGCGGCGATCGCCGCCGGCATGGACTATATCGACCTCGCCGACGGCGCGGCTTTCGTCGCCGGCATCGGCACGCGTGACGCGGC
This sequence comes from bacterium YEK0313, assembly GCA_000751295.2. Taxonomy (NCBI): domain Bacteria; species bacterium YEK0313. The sequence goes on along the minus strand of CCMO02000002.1, from coordinate 286,991 downwards.
GGCCAGGGCGAGGAACGTCTTCGTCCTGTCCGGCGCCAGCAGCTTTCCGGTTCTGTCGGCGGCGGCGACCCGCCGGCTCGCCGATGGCGGCACGGTCGAAACGATCACCGGCGGCGTCGCACCCTCGCCGCGTGCCGGCATTGGCCTCAACGTGATCCGCGCCATTGCGAGCTATGCCGGCCGGCCGATCGCGCTGCGCCGCGACGGCCGGGACACGACCGGTATCGCATTGGTCGAGAGCATCACGCGGACCGTCGCGCCGCCCGGCCACGTGCCGCTCGGCGCGCGGCGTTTCTCGCTGGTCGAGGTGCCCGACCTGACCGAGCTGCCGCGGCTCTGGCCGGAACTGCGCGCGGTGTGGGTCGGCGCCGGCACCCTGCCGGCCGTCTGGCAGCGCGGTCTCAACGGGCTCGCCCGGCTGGTCCGGTGCGGCCTCATACCCTCCCTCGGCCGCTTCGCCCCGCTGTTCCACGCGGTCACCGGGCGTCTTGCCTGGGGCGAACATCGCGGCGGCATGCTGGTGGAAGCCTCCGGCCTGACGGTCGAGGGGCAGCCCTTCGCGCGCTCCTGGCACCTCCTTGCCGAAGGCGATGCCGGGCCGTTCATTCCAGCGATGCCTGCGGCCGTCCTGGTCCGCTGGTGCCTCGACGGCCGGCGCCCGGCACCCGGCGCGCGCTCGGCCGCGGCGGGCCTGGAGCTCGACGATTTCGAGGCCAGCTTCGCGTCCGCCGGCATCGTTCACGGCATGCGCGACGATCGGGCTGCGGCCGCGGAACCCTCGCTCTACCGGCGCATCCTCGGTCCTGCCTTCGACCGTCTGCCGGCCGAGATCCGGGCGATGCACGGCGCGGAGCCGCGGTTCGTCGTGCGCGGCCGGGCCGCGGTCGAGCGGGGTCGTGGCCCGCTGTCCTGGCTCGCCGGCGCGCTCATCGGCTTTCCGAAAGCCGCGGCCGACGTGCCGCTCGAAGTGGTGTTCGCGCGCGACGGCGGCCGCGAGATCTGGCGGCGCTGCTTTGCCGGCCGCAGCTTTTCCAGCATCCAGGAAGCCGGCCATGGCAAGGCAGGGCATCTGCTCGTCGAGCGCTTTGGCGTCGCCCGCTTCGACCTCGCGCTGGTGGTTGCCGACGGCCGCCTGTCGCTCGTTCCGCGCCGATGGTCGGTGCTGGGCGTTCCCCTGCCGCTGGCTCTGGCGCCGGCGGGATCCGCCTTCGAGACGGTCGAAGACGGCCGCTTCCGCTTCCACGTCGAGATCGGCCATCGCCGTCTCGGCCTGATCGTGCGCTATCGCGGCTGGCTCGAGCCGGCGCCGGAGGGCTCCCCTGAGCAAAGCGGGGTTCCAAGCCAGGGGGCGCGGGGTTAGCTTCCCGGCGATGAATCGGCTCGGCTCCCTTCTCCTGCGCGTCCTGCGCGCGATCGTCGCCTTCGTCGTGGCGCTGGCGCTCGCCTGCGCCATCGTGCTGGTCTTCGACCTGAACAAGGGGCGGATTCCCGAGCCGCTCGCGGGCAGCCTGATCGTCGGCTTCCTGATGAGCCAGGTCGCCTGGTATGTCTGGCCGCTGCTGATCGCCGTGCTCGCCGCCGAGGTGCTGCGCTGGCGCTCGCTCCTCGTCTATCTCGCGTTCGGCCTCGCCGGTTCGCTCGGCGCGCTCGGCCTCGTGCTGCTGAAGGGGGCGGACGAGGCCTTCGATCCGCTGCTCGACGATGCCCCTGCCTTCACCATGCAGCGGCTCGTCGTTCATGTCGTCGCCGGGCTCGCCTCCGGTTTCCTCTATTGGCTCGTTGCCGGCCGGTCGGCCGGCGCCAATTCCGCAAAGGACTAAAGAGACCATGACCTTCACCTGCCGGCCGCCCGCCGAACCCGAAGTCCTCGTCGACAACGACAAGGTCAAGGTCACCCGCTGGAACTTCTCCGACGGCGCGGAGACGGGTTGGCACCGCCATGGCTGGGACTATGTCGTGGTGCCGCTCGCCGACGGCAAGCTGCTGGCCGAACTGCCCGACGGCACCTCGTCGGAAGCGGTGCTGACCCAGCACGTGCCCTATTTCCGCGCCGAGGGTGTCGAGCACAACATCATCAACGCCTCGGGCAAGCCCTACGCCTTCATCGAAATCGAGATCAAGCCGTAAGATTCGCGGCGTTTGGGCGCGGCTTTTTTTGTCGGCCGCGCCGGTGACACTGTTCTACGCCTTGTTATGATCCCCTCCAGAAACCGGGCGTCGACCCGGCAGAAACAGCCTGGAGGGGCTCATGTCGTCCTTGTCTCGGACATCTGGAATCCGCAGGCCGCGCCTGCGCTCGCTCTGGCTCGCGGCGGCGCTCGCCGCCGCCGGCCTTGCCGGCGCATCGACCGCGGATGCCCGCACCGTGCGCTGGGCGCGTTCGGTCGATGCCCAGACGCTCGACCCGATGTCGGCCAATATCGGGCCGACCACCGCGGTGGCGCATCAGATCTACGAGCCGCTGGTCCATCGCGGCTATGACGGCAAGCTGGTGCCGACCCTTGCCGTCGAATGGCGCAACCTCGCCGACGATCCGACGGTCTGGGAGGTCAAGCTGCGCCAGGGCGTCAAGTTCCACGACGGCAGCGCCTTCACCGCCGACGACGTGGTGTTCTCCTTCGACCGCGCGCGCTCGCCGACATCGGATTTCCGCGGCCTGATCACCTCGATCGAAAGCGTCACCAAGGTCGATGCCCACACCGTGCGGATCAAGACCAAGGCGCCGAACCCGCTCCTGTTCGAGAACCTGACCAACATCTTCATGATGTCGAAGGCCTGGGCCGAGGCCAACAACGCGGTTCAGCCGCAGAACATCCGCGAGCGGCAGGAAAACGGCGCGACCCGCAACGCCATGGGCACCGGCGCCTATCAGCTCGTCTCGCGCGAGCCGGACGTGCGCACGGTGATGCGCCGCTTCGAAGGCTATTGGGGCCGCAGCCAGTTCCCGCTCGAAGTGTCCGAGCTGATCCTGGTGCCGATCCAGCAGGATGCGACGCGCATCGCGGCGCTGCTGTCGGGCGAGGTCGACGCGGTGCACGACGTGCCGGTGCAGGACATTGCCCGCCTGCAGCAGAGCCCGGGCGTCAAGGTCAATACCGGGCCCGAGAACCGGGTCATCTTCCTCGGCTTCAATGTCGGGTCGGCGGAGCTGAAATCCTCCGACATCCGCGGCCGCAACCCGTTCGCCGACCGCCGGGTGCGCGCGGCGATCAACGGCGCGGTCAACCGCGACGCCATCACGCGCGTCGTGATGCGCGGCCAGGGCGTGCCGATCGGCTATGTCGGCACCAATTTCATCTCCGGCTATTCACCCGAGATCGCCGCCGTGCCGCGGGTCGATGTCGCGGGCGCCAACAAGGCGCTGGACGAGGCCGGCTATCCGCGCCGTCCGGATGCCGGCAACACGCGCTTCTCGGTCACCCTGCAATGCACCAACAACCGCTATGTGGCGGACGAGAACATCTGCCAGGCGCTGGTCGGCATGCTCGGCCAGATCGGCATCAAGGCCAATCTGGTGGCCAAGCCCGCCGCCCAGCATTTCCCCGAGCTGCAGCGCGAGGAGCTCGACTTCTTCCTGGTTGGCTGGGGCATCCCGACCTATGACGCGGAATATGTGCTGACCTTCATGTTCCACACCCGGACCGCCTCGAACGGCACCTGGAACGGCACCCGCTACTCCAATCCCGCGCTCGACACGCGCATGATCGCCCTGCAGACCATGCCCGACGTCGCGCGCCGCAATGCCGAGATCGCCGACCTTCAGCGCATCCTGAAGGAGGAGACGATCTACGTGCCGCTGCACGTCCAGTCGATCAGCCACGCCATGCGCGGCGGCCTGCAGGTGCCGGTCCATCCCGACGCCCAGGCCTGGTTCAAATATTTCCGCTTCGGCACCTCCTGATCGCCGGCAGCGTGGTCACGTCGCATCGGGCGCCGCTCCTCCCTGCCGCCGGGCGGGGACGGGCGGCGTGCCGTGATCGGATCGAGCCATGATCGCTTATGCCGTCAAAAGCCTCGCGCAGGCCGTGCTGGTCATGCTGGCCGTGGCCCTGGTCGCCTTTTCGATGTTCCGCTTCGTCGGCGACCCCGTGTCGAACCTGGTCGGCCAGGAGGCGACGATCGCCGACCGGCTCGAACTCGCCCGCGAGCTCGGCCTCGACGACCCCATTCCCGTCCAGTTCCTCCGTTTCGTCGGCAATGCCGCGCAGCTGCAGTTCGGCGTCAGCTTCCGCCAGGGCCGGCCGGTGATCGACCTCATCAAGGAGCGCCTGCCGGCGACCGTCGAGCTTGCCGTGCTTTCGGCGGCCTTCGCGCTGATCGTCGGCATCGTGCTCGGCGTCGTCACCGCCATCCGGCGCGACGGCATCCTCGCCCATGCCATCCTGTCGCTGTCGCTGGTCGGGGTTTCCCTGCCGACCTTCCTGATCGGCATCGGGCTCATCTGGCTGTTTGCGGTCGAGCTGCGCTGGCTGCCCTCGTTCGGGCGCGGCGACGTCGTCGCCTTCGGCTGGTGGACGACCGGGCTCCTCACCGCATCGGGGCTGAAATCGCTGGTCATGCCGGTGCTCACCCTCGGCTTCTACCAGCTCACCCTGATCATGCGTCTGGTGCGCGCCGAAATGCTGGAAACGCTGCGCACCGACTACGTGAAGTTCGCCCGCGCCCGCGGCGTGCCCGAGCGGGTGATCTGGTTCCGCCACGCCCTGAAGAACACCATGATCCCGGTCACCACCGTGGTCGGCCTGCAGCTCGGTTCGGTCATCGCCTTCGCCATCGTCACCGAGAGCGTGTTCCAGTGGCCGGGCCTCGGCGCCCTGTTCGTCAACGCCGTCCAGTTCGTCGACATCCCCGTCATGGCGGCCTATCTGATGTTCGTCGCCTTCGTCTTCGTGGTGACCAACCTCGTTGTCGATCTCCTCTATTTCGCGCTCGATCCGCGCCTGCGCGGCGCCGGCTCGGCGGCAGCGCATTGAGGCCGGGATGACGCTCTCCACCGAACCCGCCAGGCCGAGCCTTGCGACCCGCGTGAAGAAGGCCTGGGATTCCGACATCGCCTGGAGCTTCCGGCATTCGCCGGTGGCGGTGATCGCGGCGGTGATGACCGTCGTGCTGATCCTCGCCGCGATCTTCGCCGACCGGATTGCGCCGCAGAACGCCTTCGATCCGGCGGCGCTCGACCTGCTCGACGCCTATACCCGGCCGGGCGAGGCCGGCGCGAGCTCGGGTACGGTCTACTGGCTCGGCACCGACAATCAGGGCCGCGACCTGCTCTCGGCCATTCTCTACGGCTCGCGCGTCTCGCTGTTCGTCGGCTTCGCCGCGGTCTTCTTCTCGGTCGTCATGGGCGTCACGCTCGGGCTGGTCGCCGGCTATGTCGGTGGGCGCACCGATGCCCTGATCATGCGGGTCGCCGACATCCAGCTGTCCTTCCCGGCCATCCTGATCGCGCTCCTGTTCTTCGGCGTGGCGCGCGGGCTGATCGCCGCGGCGAACCACGAGCAGATGGCGATCTGGGTGCTGATCGTGGCGATCGGCCTGTCCAACTGGGCGCAATATGCCCGCACCGTGCGCGGCTCGACCCTGGTCGAGCGCAACAAGGAATATGTCCAGGCTGCGCGCGTCATCGGCCGGCCGCCCTTCGTCATCATGCTGCGCCATGTGCTGCCCAACGTCACCGGGCCGGTGCTGGTCATCTCGACCATCAATCTGGCGCTCGCCGTCATCGAGGAGGCGACCCTGTCCTTCCTCGGTGTCGGCGTGCCGCCGACCCAGCCCTCGCTCGGCACGCTGATCCGGTTCGGCCAGCAATATCTTTTCTCGGGAGAATGGTGGATTCTGTTCTTCCCGGCGCTCGCGCTCGTGCTGCTGGCCTTGTCGATCAACCTGTTAGGTGATTGGCTGCGCGACGCGTTGAATCCGAGGCTGCGCTGAGTTGACGAGTTGAAATGACGACACCCGTTCTGTCCGTCCGCGATCTCGTGGTCGAATTTCCGACGCGCCGCGGCATTCTCACCGCGGTCGACCATATCTCCTTCGACATCCAGCCGGGCGAGGTGCTCGGCGTCGTCGGCGAGTCCGGGGCCGGCAAGTCGATGACCGGCACCGCGGTGATCGGCCTGCTCGAGCCGCCCGGCCGGATCGCCGGCGGCGAGATCCGCCTGAAGGGCGAGCGCATCGACAATCTCAGCGCCGAAGCCATGCGGAAGATGCGCGGCAAACGCATCGGCATGGTGTTCCAGGACCCGCTGACCTCGCTGAACCCGCTCTATACGGTGGGCGAGCAGCTCGTCGAGACGATCCGCACCCATGCCCCGCTGAGCGCCGCGCAGGCCCGCGCCAAGGCGATCGACCTCCTGGCCGAGGTCGGCATTTCCGCTCCGGAAAAGCGCATCGACGCCTATCCGCACCAGTTCTCCGGCGGCATGCGCCAGCGCGTCGTGCTGGCGCTGGCGCTCTGTGCAGGGCCCGAGCTCGTCATCGCCGACGAGCCGACCACCGCCCTCGACGTGTCGGTGCAGGCGCAGATCATCGGCCTCCTGAAGAAGCTCTGCAAGGATCACGGCACGGCGGTGATGCTGATCACCCACGACATGGGCGTCATTGCCGAAACCGCCGATCGCGTCGCCGTCATGTATGCCGGCCGCATCGCCGAGATCGGGCCGGTGCAGGACGTGATCAAGCGCGCGCGCCATCCCTATACCGAGGGCCTGATGGGCTCGATCCCGACGCTCGACACGGATGCCGACAGGCTCGTGCAGATCCCGGGCTCGATGCCGCGGCTGACCGCCATTCCCAAGGGCTGCGCCTTCAACCCGCGCTGCCCGAAAGTGTTCGACCGCTGCCGGACGGAACGTCCCGATCCCATCCCGCTCGGTGCCGGGGCTGCCGCGTGCTGGCTCTATGCGAAGTCAGAGGAGACGGTGGCGTGAGCGAGCCGCTGGTGACCGTGCGCAATCTGTCGCGCACCTTCGACGTATCCAAGCCCTGGCTGAACCGGATGATCGAGCGCGAGGAGAAGCGCTTCCTCCGCGCCGTGCAGGACGTGTCCTTCACTATCGGCCGCCGGGAGACCTTCGCGCTCGTCGGCGAATCCGGTTCGGGCAAGTCGACGGTCGCCAACATGGTCGTCGGCCTCTTGCCGCCGTCCGGCGGCTCGGTGTCGATCGAGGGCGTCGACATCTGGAAGCGCGACGATCAGGCGCGGCTCAAGACGCTGCGCAAGAAGATCCAGATGATCTTCCAGTCGCCGTTCGCCTCGCTCAACCCGCGCTGGCGGGTCGACCGGATCATTGCCGAGCCGATCCGCGCCTTCGGCCTGATGCGCGACAATACCGCCATCGAGGCCGAGGTCGGCCGGCTCTTGAGGACGGTTGGTCTCGATCCCGCCGACGGCGCGAAATATCCGCACGAATTCTCCGGCGGCCAGCGCCAGCGCATCGCGATCGCCCGGGCGCTGTCGTCCAAGCCCGACTTCATCGTCTGCGACGAGCCGACCTCGGCGCTCGACGTTTCCGTGCAGGCGCAGATCCTCAACCTGATGCGCGACCTGCAGGACGAGTTCGGCCTGACCTATCTGTTCATCTCGCACAACCTGGCGGTGGTCCGCCACATGGCGACGCGCATCGGGGTCATGTATCTCGGCCGCCTGGTCGAGGTGGCGCCGGCCAGGCAGATGTTCCAGGCGCCGCGCCATCCCTATACACGCATGCTGCTCGATGCCGTGCCGGATCTCGAAATGTCGGGCCGGGCGCGCAAGCCCGTCGACGGCGAGATCCCCAATCCGATCACCCCGCCGGCCGGCTGCCCGTTCAATCCGCGCTGTCCGCTGGCCAATGGCCGCTGCCGGACCGAAATGCCGGCGCCGGTCTCCGACGCCTATGGCACGGTGGCGTGTCACGCTGTCGCAGAAGGGCGACTTGCCGCCTGAGAAACAAATTGTTACATGCGGCCATCCGGGGGTGAGGCCGCATGACGACAACCATCGCGCGAAAAACCGATGCCCTCGGGGTCTATCGGCTCGCGCTCTGGGTCAATCTCCTGGCGCTCGCGGTGGTGACGATCCACCGATCGGCCTGGCCGCTACCTGATTCGGAATATGTCCATCGCCTGGTGAGCTATGAGCACGGGCTGATCCGGCGCGGACTGGTCGGCGAGATCTATTCCTGGTTCACGGATCTCGTCCCGCCCTGGGCGGTGCGCATCGAGGGCTTCGCCGCGATCCTCGCGGCGCTGGCCCTCTACGCGACGATCTTCGCCAGAACCTATCGCACCCGCCAGCTGGAAACGCTGGTGCTCGCCTGTTTCCTGTTCGGCTCGCCGCTGCTGTTCAAGAACTTCGTCGGCAATCTCGGCAAGTTCGACGTTCTCGGCGCGATCGTCGCCATGCTCGCCGTGCTCATGCCGCTGAGGCGCTCGACCTGGTGGCTGATCGGCGGGTCGAGCGCGGTTCTCCTGTTCGTCCACCACGTCCACGCCACCATCTACCTGCCGACCATCTACGGCATCCTCGCCATCCGCTCGATCGGCGCGGCCGGCCGGATCGACGGCCACGCCATGGCGCGCATCGCCGTCTCGCTCGTGCTGCTCGCCGCGCTGTTTGCCTATCTGCTCACCGCGACCGCGGCCATGGTGTCGCCGGATGCGTTCCTCGAAGGCCTGCATGCCCGCGCCCTGCAGCCCGTCCCCGCCCGCCAGGTCATGATGTGGTATTCGACGATCGGCGAGGAGTTCCGCCAGTCCCTGACCATGTTTCCCGGCCATGTCAGGCGCGCGCCGATCTATGCGGCGCTGGTGCTGATCCACCTGCCGCTGATCCTGTTCTTCGCCCGGCGTATCGGCGCGCTCAGGACGCGTGCGCCGCTGGCCTATTGCGGCTATCTCGCCGTCGCCGCGGTCGTACTCGCCGGCTTCCTGGTGACCAATGTCATCACCTTCGACTATGCCCGGCACCTCGGCAATCTCGCGCTCTGCTTCATCCTCATCAGCCAGGCGCAGATCGTTGTGGTCGACGGCCCGGTGACGGACGCCTCCGACATCGAGCCGGCCAATCGGTTGGTGATGGCCGCCGTGCTTGCGGTCGCCATGCTGCCCTGGGTCGGGGTCGTCTATCCGATCCTCTAGCGCCGGGGCAGCGTGAGCGAGCTGGGCAGCATCATGCGCCTGCTGAATGAAGCCTGCGCCGCACGCCCGTGAGCGCGCTTTCGCGTGCACGTTTCGTGCTCTATCCTGCCGGCCGATGACCACGACCGCCGATGTCGATGCATTCGATCTGCGCCTGCTGGACGCGCTCCAGGCGGATGGCGCGCGCACCAACCAGCAGCTCGCCGATCTTGTCCGCCTGTCGGCCTCGCAGGTGTCGCGCCGGCGCCAGCGCCTGGAGGAAGCCGGCCTCATCCGCCGCTACCGCGCCGATCTCGACGCGGTGCGGCTCGGCTTCGGCGTCACCGTCTTCATCTTCGTGTCGCTCGCCACCCATTCCGGCCTCAATGCCAAACGTTTCGGCGATCTCGTGCGCGCCATGCCGGAAGTGCAGGAGGCGCATGCCATGACCGGCGATGCCGACTATCTGATGAAACTGATCGTGCGCGACCTCAAGGCGCTGGCGACGCTGGTCAACGAGGTGCTGCTGCCGCACGAAAGCGTCGCCCGCGTGCGCTCCTCGATCGTTCTGGATACGCTGAAGGACGATCCGCGGCTGCCGCTGTCGCGCTGACGATCGGTACCGCGCAAGATCCGCGTCGTTCCCGATGGCGGGGCCATCGCCGTCCGGGCGAGGCTCGGCCGCTCATGCCGCAGAAGGGACTGCCGACCATGCCGAGCCGCGAGACCGTCGAGCGCTTCATCCGCACCGTCGAAAGCAACGACCATGTGCGCGCCATCGAGGAGTTCTATGCCGAGGACGCCTCGATGCAGGAAAACACCGCCCCGCCGCGGGTCGGCCGCGACGTGCTGGTGGCGCACGAGGCGGCCGTGCTGGCCCGCACGAAGGTCCATACCCACAAGGTGACGACCTTTCTCGTCGACGGCGACCATGTCGCGATCAACTGGGTGTTCGAGATGACCGGCAAGGACGGCGTCACCCGCCGGCTCGACGAAATGGCGCTGCAGGTCTGGCGCGGCGACAAGATCGTGCGCGAGCGCTTCTTCTACGATCCGGCCGCGCTGCGCGGCTGAGCGCGACGTTATTTCGCGCGCCCGCGGGTGCGCAGCCGGATCCCTTTGCTCTATGACAGGAGGCCGGGCAAGGTGCGCCCGCCTTGCTGCGACAGGCCTTTCACCGAGGTTGCCCATGTCCGTCGTCGACGCCCGCCCGTTGCTTGCCCTCGGCCCGGTGATCCCGGTGCTGACCATCAAGGACGCTGCGACCGCCGTGCCGCTGGCGCGCGCGCTGGTGGCCGGCGGCCTTGGCGTGCTCGAGGTGACGCTGCGCACGCCGCAGGCGCTCGAGGCGATCGCCGCCATGCGGGCCGGCGTGCCGGACGCCGTGGTCGGAGCCGGCACGATCACCAGGCCCGACGATATCGGACGGGCGATCGGCGCGGGCGCCCAGTTCCTCGTTTCGCCGGGCACGCCGCCCGATCTCGCCGCCGCCCTGGCGGATGCCGGCGTGCCGGTCCTGCCGGGCTGCGCGACGGCCAGCGAGGCCATGGCGCTCGCCGAGCGCGGCTTCACCTGCCTGAAGTTCTTTCCGGCCGAGCCGGCCGGCGGCGTCGCTTTCCTCAAGAGCCTTGCCGGGCCGTTGCCCGGCCTCGCCTTCTGCCCGACCGGCGGCATCGACGCCGCCAAAGCGCCGGCCTATCTCGCGCTCGCCAATGTCGGCGCGGTCGGCGGTTCCTGGGTGGTGCCCGACGAAGCGGTCGCGGCAAAGGATTTTTCACGGATCGAGGAACTGGCGCGGGCCGCGAGCGTTTTGCGTGGCTGACACGAAACCGGCATAGTTCTTCGTTCTGCTGGAGCAGTATCGAGGCGGCAAGCTTCGTCGCAGTGCATGTTGGGGCCAACCGCATGGGACTTCGGGCCGGACCGGCCCGGCATTCAGGGAGAAGTCAAGTGACCGACATTTCCAAGATTCTCACCTCCATGCTGTCGGGCGGCACCCAGCCGGGCGGCGGCGGTGGCCTTCTCGGGCAGCTCGCCGGCATGGCAGGACAGGGTGGTCAGGGCGCACAGGCGGGCGCTGCGCCGGGCGGCTCGCTGCTCGATCAGCTCACCCGGGCGCTGCAGGGCGCCCAGGGCCAGGGGGCCGGCACTGCCGCCGCGCCGGGTGCCCAGGACGCGGGGCAGGGCGGGTTCGGCGGCCTCGGCGGCCTGCTGAGCGGCCTTGCCAATGCCGCCCAGTCGGGTGCCAGCTCGGCCCAGGCCCAGGCCGGCAATATTTTCGGCGACCTGGCTTCCGGCTTCCAGAAGGCCCAGGCCGAAGGCAATCTCGGTGGCTTTCTGAAACAGACCTTCGACCAGCTCCAGCAGAATACCGGCGGTTTCGCCGGTCTCGCCGGCGCCGGCACGCTCGCCGGCCTCCTGCTCGGCACGGGGGCCGGCCGGCAGATCGCCGGAACCGCGGCGCGGCTCGGCGGCCTTGCCGCAATCGGCGGCCTTGCCTATGTCGCGTTGCGCAACTTCCAGCAGGGCAAGCCGGTCGTGCAGAGCACGATGGAGGATGTCAGCGCCATTCTCGGCCTCGGCCAGCCGCCGCAGGGCTTCTCCGACGCCGCCGGCTCGGTCGACCGCACCGCCGAGCTGCTGCTGCAGTCGATGATCGCCGGCGCCTATGCCGATGGCGAACTGAGCGACGACGAGCGCACCTCGATCGTCGGCCAGCTCGACTCCCTCGGCCTCGGCACGGCCGAGAAGTCCTATCTCGACAATCTCCTGTCCTCGCCGCCGAGTGTCGCGGCGATCGCCGCGGCCTGCACCACCGACGAGATGAAGGCGCAGGCCTATCTCGCCGCCCATCTCGGCATGACCGTCGACAATCCCGCCGAGGAGCAGTTCCTGAAGGATTTCGCCTCGGCGCTCGGCCTCGACCAGCAGCTCGTCGCCCATCTCGACCAGGCGGCGGCGGAAGCCAAGGCCGCCCGCACCGCCTGACCGGGCCGGATGCAGGGCTGCCGAGCGGCCGCCGGCTTGCCGCCGGTGACAATGTGACTTAAGGCGCGGGCGGGCTCGACGGAGTCCGCCCGCTTCCTTTGGCCGCGTGCTTCCCTTGACCAGTCCAGACCGCCCGAAACCGGCCCGGAAGATCTTCGACGCCTCGACGCTGGTCGTGCTGGCGCTGGTGCTGACCGGGGCCTTCTTCGTCTATCGCCGCGAAGGCGGCCGAGGTCTCCTGCATATTCTCGGCGAGGATTCCTGGCTGTTCGTCGAGATCCTGCCGAAAGTGCTGGCCGGCTGCCTGATCGGTGCCTTCGTCCAGCTCCTGCTGCCGCGCGAGGTGGTGGCGCGCTGGGTCGGTGGCGATTCCGGCCTCACCGGCCTCGCGATTGCGACCGCCATCGGCGCTATCCTGCCCGGCGGCCCGTTCACGATCTATCCGCTCGCCGGAGCCTTCCTGGCGATCGGTGCCGGGGTCGGACCAGCGGTGGCCTTCGTCACCAGCTGGACGCTCATCGGCTTCAACCGCGCGGTGATCTGGGAGGTGCCGTTCTTCGGCATCGACTTCGTCATCCTGCGTGCCGTCGCCTCGCTGCCCCTGCCGATCCTCGCCGGTTTCCTCGCGCAGGCTCTGGCAAGGGTCGTTCCCGGCGGGCCGCGGACATGATCGTTCTCGTCCTGTCGGTCGCGCTCTGGCTGATCGTCGCGGTCCTCATATGGCTCGCCTGGCGGCGCGGGCCGGACGTGCTCGGCTCAGGCCTGAAGAGCGGCACGCTCGATTTCCTGCATCTGCTGCCGCGCCTCGCCATCGGCGTCGTCGGTTCCGGATTCCTTGCGGCGCTGCTGCCGCCCGATCTCATCAGGTCCTGGCTCGGGCCTGAATCCGGGCTCGCCGGCCTCGTCATCGCGACGGTTGCGGGCACGCTGACGCCGGGCGGACCGGTGGTCGGCTTCGCCATCGGCTCGACCGCGCTGAAGGGTGGGGCCGGCCTCGTGCCGGTGGTCGCCTATGCGACGGCCTGGGCCCTGTTCGCGGTGCAGCGGTTGTTCGTCTGGGAACTGCCGGTCATGCCGGCGCGCGTGGTCTGGCTGCGTGTCGTCGCCTCGCTGCCGCTGCCCTTCCTGGCGGCCTGGGGCGTCATGCTGCTCGGCGGGCGGTAGGACTGCGGCCGCCATTCACGCGGCAGGCTGTGGGTCTATAGTCCGCGGCTTCGACGATTCGCTCAAAGAGTGGCCCGATGGCGAACCCCCGGCCCGGCCGGCAAAGACCCTATGACGAGACCGAGGATGCGGAGCTGGAACGCCTGTGGCGCGATCCGCAGATCCTGTTCTCCATGACCTTCGATCGCGGCGACGGCTGGGAGGCGGAGGCCTATCCCTTTCATCTCGACGCGGTGCGCGAGACCGGCACGCTCGCCTTCCACCCGAAGGTGACCTTCTTCGTCGGCGAGAACGGTTCCGGCAAATCGACGCTGCTCGAAGCGCTCGCCCTGGCGCTCGGCTTCCGGGCCGAGGGCGGCTCGCTGCAGGCGCGCTCGGCAAGCTATCCCGCCCATTCCCATCTGCATCGCTTCGTCAAGCTCGACCGCACCCGGCGCATCGTCAAGGAAGGCTTCTTCCTGCGCGCCGAGAGCTTCTTCAATTTCGCCTCGATCATGGACCGCGCCGCGGCCGAGGCCGGTCCCCGGCCGAACCCGCTCAACGCCTATGGCGGCGTTTCGCTGCATGAGCAATCGCACGGCGAAAGCTTCATGGCGCTGATGGAGCACCGCTTCCGGCCGAAGGGGATCTATCTGCTCGACGAGCCCGAGGCCGCGCTGTCGCCGACGCGTCAGCTCCGGTTCCTGCGCCGGCTCCACGAGCTCGCCGCCAAGGGCTGCCAGTTCGTCATCGCGACCCACGCGCCGATCCTGCTCGCCTACCCCCATGCCCGCATCTACGAATTCGCCGACAAGGGGCCGCGCGAGGTCGGCTACGAGGAGCTGGAACATGTCCAGGTGACGCGCCGGTTCCTGGCCGATCCGCAGCGTTTCCTCGACACGATCCTGGAGGACGAATGAGGCACCCGGCCGCCTTGCCGGCCGGACGGGCCGTGATAGGGTCGGGCAGGAGCAACGGCGATGAGGGCCAGATGACGGTCTTGTTCGACGGCAGCTTGTTTGCGGACTATCACCAGGTCTATCTCGCCGACGCCAGGGACGAAGCGGTCACGTCGACGGACTGGACCAGCGAGAGCTTGACGGTCCGCCTCGTATCCAACGAAAACACGCTGACCTTTTCGACCGCGCGCAACATGACCGTGCCGGTCCGCGTCGAGCTGCACGAGCGCCAGCCCGATATCGACGCCGACAAGGCCGATCACGTCGTGATCGGCAGCTTCCGTTCCTCCGGCCAGATCGTCATTGCGGGTCTCAACGACTATTGGCCGACGGCACCGCGCGCCTCGGTGCCGGCCGGCCGGCTCTGCGTCATGGTCGTCTCGTCGGGGCTCGGCACATTGAGCGCCGACCATCTCGAGGGGCAGGATCGCTACGACCTGCATCTCTGGCCGTGCGACCGGGAGGGGACGACGGTGCTTCGCCAGTGGACAGGCGGTCCGTGAGCCCTCCGCCGCGCCGCCGCTCACGGCGCGTTGCGGCGCTCCAGGAAACCGCGCATCCGGTCGAGGGCGCGGGTGATGTTCTCGGCCGAATTGGCGTAGCTCAGGCGGATATAGCCCTCGCCGAACAGGCCGAAATCCGGACCGCCGATGGTGGCGACGCCGGCGTCCTCGAGCAGTGCCGAGGCGAGGGGCTTCGCCTTCCAGCCGGTCGCCGAAATGTTCGGGAAGGCATAAAAGGCGCCCTTCGGCACGATGCAACTGACGCCGGGCAAGGTGTTGAGCCCGTCGACGACCAGCCGCCGCCGCGTGTCGAATTCGGCAACCATCCTGCCCACCGCGTCCTGCGGCCCGGTGAGCGCTTCGAGGGCGGCATATTGCGCCGGCGCGTTGACGCAGGAAAACGAGTTCACCGCCAGCTTGCGGGCATAGTCGTAGAGCTTGCCCGGCCAGATCGAATAGCCGAGCCGCCAGCCGGTCATGGCATAGGTCTTCGACCAGCCGTTGAGGAGGATCGTCCGGTCGCGGATCTCGGGATAGCTCAAGAGGCAGACATGGGCCTCGCCGTCATAGACCATCTGGTCGTAGATCTCGTCGGAGAGGAGCGCGACATCGGGCCATTGCGCCAGGCCCGCCACCAGCTTGTCGATCTCCGCCTTGGGCGTGACGCCGCCGGTCGGATTGGCCGGGGAGTTGACGATGATCAGCCGCGTCCGCGGGGTGATCAGCGAGAGCAGTTCGTCGGCGGAGAAGGCGAAGCCGTTGGCCTCTCGGATCGGCACGGGCACGGGTGTCGCACCCGTATATTCGATCATCGAGCGGTAGATCGGAAAGCCGGGATCCGGATAGAGGATTTCCGCGCCCGGCTCGCCGAACATCAGGATCGCCATATACATGGTGACCTTGCCGCCGGGCACGATCATCACCTCCTCGGGCGAGACCTCGACCTCGAAGCGGCGATGGAGATCGGCCGCCACCGCCTCGCGCAGCGGCAGGATGCCGGTTGCCGGCGTATAGCCGTGATGGCCGTCGCGGATCGCCCGGATCGCCGCCTCGGCAATGGGTCCGGGCGTCGCGAAGTCGGGCTGGCCGATGCCGAGATTGATGACGTCCTTGCCTGTGGCGGCGAGGGCGGTCGCGCGGGCCAGCACGGCGAAGGCGTTCTCTTCGCCGATGCGGTCGAAATGCGGGACGGTCCTGATCGTCATGGGGGCTGTTCCTGAACGGGCTCATCGGTGCGGCCGCGCGGATGCGGCGGGCCCTTAAGGAACAGGGATCGCGCGCGGCGCGCAAGCCGTCGCCGTCCGAGGGCTTGCATGGGCGGCCCTCGTCATCGGACGTTGATTTCCTCAAGCGCTGAGGTTCAATTCATTCCAATGACGATGCCGGGCTTGGTTCGATCCAAAAGGACGCATCCAGTCGATGCCGGCCGCAGATGAGGAGGAGATCGCATGGCCCCCCGCCGCAAGAAGTCCCCGAAGGCCCTGCGGTCGCGACAGTGGTTCGACAATCCCGACAATCCCGGCATGACCGCGATCTATCTGGAGCGCACGCTCAACTGGGGACTGACGGTCGAGGAGGTGCGCTCGGGCAAGCCGATCATCGGCATCGCCCAGACCGGCTCGGACATCTCGCCGTGCAACCGCCACCATATCGAGCTGGCCAAGCGCGTGCGCGACGGCATCCGCGATGCCGGCGGCATCCCGCTCGAATTCCCGGTCCACCAGATCCAGGAAACCCTGAAGCGGCCGACCGCGGCGCTCGACCGCAACCTGCAATATCTGTCGCTGGTCGAGATCCTCTACGGCTATCCGATGGACGGCGTCGTGCTGCTCACCGGCTGCGACAAGACGACCCCGGCCATGATCATGGGTGCGGCCACCGTCAATATCCCGGCCATCGTGCTGTCGGGCGGGCCGATGCTCAACGGCTGGTGGAAGGGCAAGCGCGCCGGCTCCGGCACGGTGGTCTGGGAGGCCCGCAAGCTGCAGGCCGACGGCACGATCAGCTATGACGAATTCATCGACGTGGTGACCAAGTCGGCGCCCTCGGTCGGCCATTGCAACACGATGGGAACGGCCTCCACCATGAATGCGCTGGCCGAGGCGCTCGGCATGTCGCTGCCGGGCTGCGCGGCGATCCCCGCGCCCTATCGCGAACGCGGCCAGATCTCCTATGCGACGGGCAGGCGCATCGTCGAAATGGTCTGGGAGGACCTGAAGCCTTCGGACATCCTGACCCGCGAGGCCTTCGAGAACACCATCGTCGCCAATTCGGCGATCGGCGGCTCGACCAACGCGCCGATCCACATCAACGCCATCGCCAAGCATATCGGCGTCGCGCTCGACATCGACGACTGGGAAAAGGTCGGCCACGAGGTGCCGCTGCTGGTCAACATGCAGCCGGCCGGCTTCTTCCTCGGCGAGGAATATTACCGGGCCGGCGGCCTGCCGGCGGTGATGAACCAGCTCCTCAAGGCCGGCAAGATCCATGCGAACGCCATCACCGCCAATGGCAGGACCATGGGCGAGAACGTCAAGGATGCCGTGATCACCGACGAGGAGGTGATCCGGCCGTACCGGAAGCCCCTGGTCAAGGATGCCGGCTTCATCGTGCTGAAGGGCAATCTGTTCGATTCCGCGATCATGAAGACCTCGGTCATTTCCGAGGATTTCCGCAAGCGCTACCTGTCCAACCCGAAGGATCCGGAAGCCTTCGAAGGGCGCGCCATCGTGTTCGACGGGCCGGAGGACTATCACCACCGGATCGACGATCCCGCGCTGAAGATCGACGCGAACTGCATCCTGTTCGTGCGCGGCGTCGGCCCGCTCGGCTATCCGGGCTCGGCCGAGGTGGTCAACATGCAGCCGCCGGCGGCGCTCCTGAAGAAGGGCATCCGCGACCTGCCCTGCATTGGCGACGGCCGCCAGTCGGGCACGTCGGGCTCGCCCTCCATCCTCAACGCCTCGCCCGAGGCCGGCGCCAATGGCGGCCTTGCCGTGCTGAAGACCGGCGACCGGGTGCGCATCGACCTGAAGAAGCGCTCGGCCAACATCCTGATCAGCGAGGCCGAGTTCGCCGCGCGCATGGCCGAGCTGAAGGCGAATGGCGGCTACAAGGTGCCGCGGAGCCAGACGCCCTGGCAGGAGATCCAGCGGTCCATGGTCAGCCAGCTTTCCGACGGCATGGTGCTGAAGCCGGCGGTGAAGTTCCAGAAGATCGCGCAGAAGCGCGGCATTCCGCGCGACAATCACTGAGCGCGGTGTACCAGGCCCCGACGGATCCCGCCGGGGCCGCGCCGGCATGATGCTCATCGGCCACGGGGGAGGCCCGCCCGCGGCTGCGGCCGGCGCACGGACGAGCGCTTTTCTTTGCTGCCGGCTTGCGGCTATGACGGGACGACATGACCCCGTTCCAGCCCATCTCCATCATCGGCGTCTATGGCCTGCCGCCGGCCGGCCTGGCCGAGCTGCCACCCGGCGCCCTGCAGTTCTCCCCGCTCATTCCCGGCGCGGAGACGCTGGAGGCCTGCGTCGAGGCGTCGCTCTCCGGCATGGTGGTCGCCGCGCCGCCCGGCACGCTGGAGCGGCGCTACGTGCTGGCGCTGTCGCTGCGGGCGCTGGCGGCGGGCGGCAGCCTCATCGCGCTGGCGCCGAAGGATAAGGGCGGCGCGCGCCTGCGTGCCGAGCTCGAAGCCTTCGGTTGCACGGTCGACGAAGCCGCGCGCCGGCATCACCGCATCTGCAGTGTCATCCGCATTGCCGGCAGCCATGGCCACGAGGCCGCGATCGCCGAGGGTGCGCCGCGGGTTCTCGACGGCCTCGGGCTGACCACCCAGCCCGGCGTCTTCTCCTGGGACCGGCTCGACCCGGGATCGGCGCTGCTGATCGACCATCTGCCGGCGCTGTCCGGGCGCGGCGCGGATCTCGGCTGCGGCATCGGCATGCTCGCCCGCGCCATCCTGAAGTCGCCCGCGGTCAGCCACCTCACGCTGGTCGATCTCGACCGGCGGGCGCTGGACGCGACCAAGGCCAATGTCGTCGATGCCAGGGTGGCGCGCCTGTGGGCCGACCTGCGTCTGCCGCCCGCCGGCCTCGCCGGGCTCGACTTCGTGGTCACCAATCCGCCGTTCCACGATGGCGGCGCCGAGGACAAGGCGCTCGGCCAGACCTTCGTGCGGCGCGCCGCGGAGATGCTCAGGAGCCGCGGCACGCTGTGGCTGGTCGCCAACCGCCACCTGCCTTACGAGGCGGTGCTGGCGCCGCTGTTCAGGACCGTCGCGCTCAGGGCCGAGACGGGCCGCTACAAGATCTACGAGGCGACGAAATGAGCAAGGCCGCGCCACAGCTCCGGCTGGATCGCCTGCTGGCCAATCTCGGCTACGGCTCGCGCCGCGAGGTGCAGGGTCTCGTTCACGCCGGGCTCGTCGTGCTGGATGGCGAGACGCTCGAAGATGCCGACCAGCGCGTGGCGGTGACCGCCGACCTTTCCGACCGCATGACGGTGAGAGGCCGCCGGCTCGATCCGCCGCCGGGCATGGTGCTGATGCTGAACAAGCCGCTCGGCGTCACCTGCTCGCACAAGGAGGCCGGGCCGCTCATCTACGGCCTGCTGCCGGAGCGCTGGCGCCGGCGCGACCCGGCGATCTCCACGGTCGGCCGGCTCGACAAGGACACGTCGGGCCTGATCCTCATGACCGATGACGGCGGCCTCCTGCACCGCATCATCTCGCCGAAGAGCCACGTGCCGAAACGCTATCTCGCGACGCTGGCCCGGCCGCTCGCCGGCACCGAGGCCGCGGTCTTCGCCTCCGGCACGCTGATGCTCGAGGGCGAGGACAAGCCGCTGCAGCCGGCCGAGCTCGAGGTGATCGGCCCGACCAGCGCCTTCGTGACCGTGCATGAGGGCCGCTATCACCAGGTCCGGCGCATGTTCGCGGCAGTCGGCAACCATGTCGAGGCGCTGCATCGCGAGCGGATCGGCTCTCTCGCCCTGCCGGATGACCTGGAGCCCGGCCAGTTCCGGATCCTCGGCGCGGCCGAGATCGCCGCCATCCTGGCGCCACGCTGAGCCGCCCGCCGGGTGACGCCTATTCGCGCGCGCGATCGGCGGCATCAGCAGGATTGTCTTGCGCTCGCCGACGTCAGGCGGAAGGGTGGCCCACTTCAAGACCGAGGGAGGCTGCCATGGATGTCGCCGCGCGCCGCGCCGCTTTTCGCCGCCTGCATGAGACTGGCTGCTTCGTGATCCCCAATCCATGGGATACCGGTTCGGCCATGATGCTGAAACATCTCGGCTTCAAGGCGCTCGCCACCACCTCGTCGGGCTTTTCCTTCTCGCGCGGCCTGCCCGACATGGACTGGGCGGTGCCGCGCGACATGGCGCTCGGCCATATCGCCGAGATCGTCCAGGCGACCGACCTGCCGGTCAATGCCGATTTCGAATCCGGCTATGCCCATGCCCCCGATGCGGTCGCGGAGAATGTCCGGCTCTGCGCCGCAACCGGCGTTGCCGGCCTGTCGATCGAGGACAATAGCGGCGATGCCGACAAGCCGCTTTACGATTTCGACCTGGCGGTCGCGCGTATCGAGGCCGCGGTTCAGGCGCTTGCCGGCACCGGCGTGCTGCTGACCGCCCGCTGCGAGGCGCATCTCGTCGGCCATCCCGACGCGCAGGCCGAAGCGGTGAAGCGGCTGAAGGCCTTTGCCGCGGCCGGCGCCGACGTGCTCTATGCGCCCGGCATCCGCAGCCGCGAGCATATCGGGGAGGTGGTGGCTGCCGCCGGCGGCAAGCCGGTCAATCTCCTGATATCGGGTCCGGTCGGCCTCTCCGTCGCCGATGCCGCGGCGCTCGGGGTCAGGCGCATCAGCGTCGGCTCCGCGCTCGCCCGCGCCGCCTGGGGCGGCTTCCTGAAGGCCGCGCGGGAACTCGCCGATGCCGGTACGTTCAACGCGCTCGGCGAGGCGGAGCCCTTCGGCCCGCTCAACACCTTCTTCAAGGAACATGGCGTCCGCCCCTGAAGGGCTGGCGCCGACCGCATGACTGGAGCTGATACGTGACTGCAATCGATCTTGGACCAGCGGTCGACCCGACACCTGCGCCGCGCCCATCGCACCTGGTCCTGGAAGGCCGGTATTGCCGGCTGCGACCGCTCGACCCGGCGCGCGACACCGACCGGCTCTACGAGCTGTCGCATGGGCCCGAACGCGACCGCATCTGGGCCTATCTCCTGACCGGTCCCTATCCGGACAAGGCCGATTTCGCCGCGCATGTCGCCAAGATCGCCGCCGGCACCAGCGATCCCGTCTATTGGGCGGTGGCCGACGCCGAGGACCGGGCGATCGGCTGGCTGTCGCTGATGCGCATCGACCCGGCGAACCGGGTGATCGAGGTCGGCTCGATCCTCTATACGCCGGGTTTGCAGCGCACGCCGGCGGCGACGGAAGCCCAATATCTCCTGGCGCGCCATGTTTTCGAGACGCTGGGCTACCGGCGCTACGAATGGAAGTGCAACGACCTGAACGCGCCGTCCAAGCGCGCCGCCGAGCGCTTCGGCTTCACCTTCGAGGGCCTGTTCCGCCAGCATGTCATCGCCAAGGGCCACAACCGCGATACGGCCTGGTTCTCGATGCTCGACATCGAATGGCCGCAGCGCAAGCTCGCCTTCGATCGCTGGCTCGATCCGTCGAATTTCGATGCGTCCGGCCGGCAGAAAGTGCCGCTCGGCGTCCTCAACCAGCGTGTCGCCGCCGAAGGCGGCCTGGCGCTGCGCCGGGCGACGCTGGCCGACATCGCGGCGATCCAGGCGCTGAAGACCGCCGCCTATCTACCCAATGAAGCGATCATCGGCGTCGCCTCGCTGCCGCGTGTCGCGGACTACGGCGCCCTGGTCACCGACCATGAGATCTGGGTTGCCGACGGCGACGGCCACCTTGCCGCCTGCGCCGTGTTCGAGCCGGCGGCTGAACCGGTGATCTATTCGATCGCCGTGCATCCGGCCAAGCAGGGCAAACGCTACGGCGACGCGATCCTGGCCTTCTGCGAGACGCGGGCCCGGGCACTCGGGGCCGGCATCGTGAAGCTCTACACCCACGCCAAGCTCACCGAGCGGATCGACTGGTATGGGCGCCGGGGCTTTGTCCGCACCCATGTCGAGACGCTGCCGGACCGGCAGGTGCAGCATATGGCGAAGACGCTCGGCTGAGGCCGGAGCGGACGGCCGGCGTTCAGGGCCGGAACGGCTCGGCCCTGACCGCCGAGCGGTAGAAGGCAGCCGCGGCGACCACGCCGATCAGCGCGCCGATGACGACCGCGGCGGTCACCGCCTGATCGCCCATCTTCATGAGGCCGGCGATCGCCCAGCCGCCGGCTGCGCCGGTGGCGATGGTCTCGCCGGCGATCAGGATGGTCGCGCAGGCGACATTGGTGACATTCGTCCAGTTGATCGGGCGATCGGCGCCGGAAGCCATGGAGGGATGGTCCAATTGTACGGGGCCGCGAGCGGCCCGGAAGGGTGTCGACCGCTCTTTTGACGGCAAAAGCCGGCGGGATCAAGGTGGCGCATGCGGCGGCACTGTCATCAATGCGTGTCCGCAGCGTGGCTAGCATGGCTGTCGACCCTCAAGCCGCCAGCCGGAGCCGGACCCATGATCAACCGCCGCAACCTTCTCGTCGCAAGCGCCGCCGCCTCGCTGGTCACACCTTTCGCGGGCTTCACGGCGGCGCGGGCGCAAGGCGCTGCCGGCCCGATCTTCCGTTTCGGCCTCGTCGCGGACCCGCAATATGCTCCCGTCGTGCCCAATCTGCGCATGAACCGCTACTACGCCAATTCGCTCTGGAAGCTGTCCGCCGCGATCGACGAGCTCAACAAGCACGAGCTGACCTTCGTCGCGACGCTCGGCGACATCATCGACCGGCACTGGGAAAGCTTCGGCCATGTCCTGCCGCTCTACGATCAATTGAAGCATCCGCGCTTCTTCGTGCTCGGCAACCACGATTTCGATGTCGCCGCCGATTATCTCGGCTCGGTGGTGCGCAATGCCGGCATGCCCAAGGCCTATTACGACTTCGCGGGCGGCGGCTACCGGTTCATCGTGCTCGACGGCAACGACGTCAGCACTTTCGCGCCGCCCCGTGGCGATGCCAGACGCGAGCTTGCCGCCGAGCGGCTGGCCGCCCTGAAGGCGACGGGCGCGGCCAATGCCCAGAGCTGGAACGGTTCACTCAGCGATGCGCAGTTCGCCTGGCTGACCGGGACGCTGGCCAAGGCGCGCGCCGCCGGCGAGAAGGTCATCGTGATGGGCCACTATCCCATCTATCCCGCCAATATCCACAATCTCTGGGACGCCGAGCGGATCGTCGAGCTCATCACCGCCCAGGACCATGTCGTCGCCTATTTCTGCGGCCACAACCACGCCGGCAATTTCGGCGAGGTGAAGGGCAAATATTTCGTCAATCTCTGCGGCATGGTCGATACGCCCGACACCACGGCCTATGCGGTGGTCGAAGTCCATGCCGATCGCCTGGAGATCAAGGGTTTCGGCCGCGAACCCTCGCGCGTTCTGAAGATCTGACGCCTATTGTCAGTCGGGAGGGGCGTTGGCCCCGTGCATTGCATCAGGCGCGGTCGTGGTTCGAGGCCCGCCAAGGGCGCGGGCACCTCACCATGAGGGATGCAAGGGCACGGCACTGCGGGTGCTCATGACGCGCTACACGCAAGGCCTGCCCGGGCCGGTGGTGATGCAGCGCTTTCCCCTCCTCACGAGGAAGGGGAGTTCTGCAGCAACGATGGTACCGGATGCTGCTCAAGCGCGTCGCTTCATGAGCGCGCCTGGCGCCATTCTCAACATACCTCATGGTGAGGTGCTCGCCCCTTTGGGCGAGCCTCGAACCACGGCCCACATTCGCGCAGAGCACATGCGAGCCCCATGCCCTCACTCCGCGGCGAGCCGGGCGGCCGGCTCCGGCTTGCCGCGGAAGGCAGCGATGAGGGTCGCCTCCTCGGCCTTGGCGGCGGCGAGGTGGCGTGCCTTGACATGGCCGAAGCCGCGGATCTTTTCCGGGATCGCGGCGAGGCCGACAGCGACCGCGTGGTTCTCCGGCGTCAGCTTGTCGAGGATCTCGGCGACGAGTGCCTCGTAGTCGGCGATCAGCTGCCGCTCGGTGCGCCGCTCCTCGCTGTAGCCGAAGACGTCGAACGGGGTGCCGCGGAGGCCCTTGAGCTTCGCCAGGATGCGGAAGCCCTTCATCATGACCGGGCCGAAGCTCGCCTTGCGCGGCAGGCCGGTATGCGGATCCTTCCTGGCGAAGAGCGGCGGCGCGAGGTGGAATTCGTAGCGCAGATTGTCGCCGTCGAAGGTTTTCGCCACCTGCGCCGCGAAGGTGCCGTCGGTATAGAGCCGGGCCACCTCATATTCGTCCTTGTAGGCCATCAGCTTGAACAGATAGCGGGCCACCGCCTCGGCAAGGCTCTGCCGATCGGGGACGACGGCGGCCTCGCGCGCCCGCACCCGGGCGACGAGGTCGGCATAGCGCCTGGCATAGGCGGCGTTCTGATAGGCGGTCAGGAAGGTGATCCGCCGGGCGATCGCCTCGTCCAGGGTCTCCGACAGCCGCTCGCCGGCGAGCGGCGCGGCCGCGGGCCGCACCAGCGCCTCGACGCGGGCGAGGTCGTGGGCGGCGATCCGGCCCCAGCGGAAGGCGGTGACGTTCATCTTCACCGCTTCGCCATTGAGCTCGATCGCCCGTTCGATCGCCTCGGCGCTGAGCGGCAGGGCGCCGATCTGGTAGGCATAGCCGACCAGGAACAGGTTGGACGCGATCGAATTGCCCATCAGGGCGGTGGCCAGCCGCTGGGCGTCGACGAGATGGGTCGTCTCGCGGCTGGCATGGCTGACGATCGCCCGCTTCAGCCGCTCGGAGGGCAGCGAGAAGTCGGCGTTGCGGGTGAACTGGCCCGGCAGCATCTCCGCCGTGTTGACCACGACCTTGGTCTCCGGCCGCATCGATGCCAGCGCCTTCTTGCCGCCGGCGATCACGATATCGCCCGACAGGACGAGGTCGGCCGAGCCGGCATGGACGCGGATCGAGTGGATGTCCTCGGGCTTGCGCGCGATGCGCATGTGCGAGAATACCTCGCCGCCCTTCTGCGCGAGTCCCGCCATGTCGATCAGGCCGACGCCCTTCTTCTCGATGTGGCAGGCCATGCCGAGAATGGCGCCGACGGTGACGATGCCGGTGCCGCCGATGCCGGCGATCAGCACGTTGTAGGTGTGGCCGATCTCCGGAATGACCGGGTCGGGCAGACCGGAAATGTCGGCGACGGCCTGCAGCGCCTTGCCCTTCTTGGCCTCGGCGCCGTGCACCGTGACGAAGCTCGGGCAGAAGCCCTTGGCACAGGAAAAGTCCTTGTTGCAGGACGACTGATCGATGGTGCGTTTGCGGCCGAACTCGGTCTCGACCGGCTGGATCGAGACGCAGTTGGACTGGATGCCGCAATCGCCGCAGCCTTCGCAGACGCTTTCATTGATGATCACCCGCTTGACCGGGTCGGGGAAGGTGCCGCGCTTGCGCCGGCGGCGCTTTTCGGCCGCGCAGGTCTGGTCGTAGATCAGGGCGGTGACGCCGGGAATGCCGGCAAGCTCGGTTTGCACGGCGGCGAGATCGTCGCGGTGATTGAAGCTGGTGCCGGCCGGAAAGGCCTGGCTGGTGCCGCCATATTTGTCCGGCTCGTCGGAGACGATGGCGATGCGCTCGATGCCCTCGGCGCGCAGTTGCGCGGCGATCATCGGCACGGTGAGCGTGCCTTCGTGCGGCTGGCCGCCGGTCATGGCGACGGCGTCGTTGAACAGGATCTTGTAGGTGATGTTGGCCTTGGCGGCGACGGCGAAGCGGATCGCGAGATAGCCGGAATGGTTGTAGGTGCCGTCGCCGAGATTCTGGAAGACATGGCCGCGGCGGGAGAACGGCGCCTCGCCCACCCAGTTGGCGCCTTCGCCGCCCATCTGGGTGAAGCCTTCCGTGTTGCGGTCCATCCACAGCGCCATGTAGTGGCAGCCGATGCCGGCATAGGCGCGCATGCCCTCCGGCACGACGGTGGAGGTATTGTGCGGGCAGCCCGAGCAGAAATAGGGCAGGCGCGCGGCGATCGACGGCGTGACCTTCAGCACCTCCTGGGCCTGCTTCAGCCGCTGCACAGCGGCCGCGATCTCCTCGACATGGCCGGCGCTCTTCAGGATGCGCTCGCCGATGCAGATGGCGACGTCGTTCGGGTCGAGCGCGCCGTGCACCGGGAACAGCCACTCGCCGGCCTCGTCCTTCTTGCCGATGACCACCGGCTGGTGGGGCGAGCCGTAGAGCTCCTCGCGCACCTGCACCTCGATCAGCGAGCGCTTCTCCTCGACCACGATGATCAGGTCGAGGCCCTCGGCGAAGCTCCTGAGCTCGCCGGGATCGAGCGGCCAGGTGCAGCCGATCTTGAACAGGCGGATGCCGAGATCATTGGCCTTGATCTCGTCGAGCCCGAGCTCGTCGAAGGCCTGGCGCGTATCCAGATAGCTCTTGCCGGTCGTGATGATGCCGATCTTCGGATTGCGGCCGCCTGACGTCACGATGCGGTTGATCTTGTTGGCCCGGACGAAGGCGAGCGCGGCGGCGCGCTTGTGCATGTGGAGCCGCAGCTCCTGCTCGTTCCGGTCGTCATTCGGCCGGATCGACAGGCCGCCCGGCGGCATGGCGAATTCGGCTTCGCTTGGAATGACGATCTTCACGCGGTCGACCGAGCCGTCGACGACGCCGGTCGATTCGACCGTGTCCTTCATGCATTTCAGCGCGACCCAGTTGCCGGAATAGCGCGACAAGGCCCAGCCGTAGAGACCGTAGTCGAGGATCTCCTGGGCACCGGCCGGATTGAGGATCGGCATCATCACGTCGACGAAGTGGAATTCTGACTGATGCGCGACGGTGGAGGATTCGGCGGTGTGGTCGTCGCCCATGAGGCAGAGCACGCCGCCATAGCGGGCCGAGCCGGCCAGGTTGGCGTGGCGGAAGACGTCGCCGGAGCGGTCGACGCCCGGCCCCTTGCCGTACCAGATGCCGAAGACGCCGTCGTATTTGCCTTCGCCGCGCATTTCGGCCTGCTGGCTGCCCCAGACGGCGGTGGCCGCGAGGTCCTCGTTCAGGCCGGGCGTGAAGACGATGTCCTGGGCGATGAGCTGGCGCTGCGCCTTGAAGAACTGCTGGTCGAGACCGCCGAGCGGCGAGCCGCGGTAGCCGGAGACAAAGCCCGCCGTATTGAGCCCGGCCAGCCGGTCGCGCTCCTTCTGCATCAGCGTCAGGCGCACCAGGGCCTGGACGCCGGTAATGAAGACGTCCTTCTTGGTCAGGTCGTATTTGTCGTCGAGGCTGACGGCATCGAGCCGGAGCGCGTTGGGGCGATCGGTTTCGGGACGGTCGGTTTCGACGCCGCCCGTTGCAGCCGCCGGCATTCCCGCTCCGGTCTCTGTCGCCATCGCGCCCTCCAGATTCTCGGGAGGCCTGGCTGGCCTCGGTCCCCTCGAGGTCCGCCGGACGCGCCCAGGCACCAGCCAGCGAACTCCGCCGGGCACGTTCGGCACCCGCCGTCGGGGAATGCTGTCACGCGCCAAAGGCTATGTCGATTTCATTCTAAACTGGGCTGACGCAACGAGATTGCGTAAGGCCATGGGAAATCTGGCCTTTCTGTTGCGCCGCACAATTTACTGCTGCGCTTGCGAATGACCGGATGTCAGCCCGGATGCGCGAAGAGATCGCGGTGGCCGACCGTGCAGGCAACGCCCTGGCGGCGGGCGGCGAGCCAGTCGGCAACGGTCGCCGGGGCGAGGCGGCCGGTCTCGGCGACGGCGCCCGCAAAGCCCGTCGTGAGTTCGGCGGCGAGCGCGGCCATGTCGGGACCGATCCGCCAGGGGCTCGCGGCCTGTTCGACCCGGTAGCCGGCCTGGGCAAAAGCCGCGGCGATCAGGCCGCAGGCCGCGGGCCCCGCGGCAGGGCCGAAGCCCTTGTCGGTGCCCTGGTGGGCGTGAAAGGCGGCGAGCATGGCGGCGTCGGCCGGGTGCGGCGGCGTCCAGTGCTCGCTGCCGTCATAGGTCAGCACGGTGTAGAGCGGCAGGCACTTTGCCGCGAGCAGCGCCACGAAGCGCTCGATCCAGTCGGCGGAGACGAGGTCGAACAGCGCCGCGGCAGTGACGAGATCGGCATCGGCGCCGATGATCGCGCCGAGATCGCCGGCAAGATCCGCCTGCGCGAAGGTGACGCGCAGCGATTTGCCGGCCTTGGTCAGCTCCAGCGCCGCGGCATCGTCTTGCGCCGTATCGGCCCAGGCGGCGAGCCGCGTCCGGGCGGCCGCGAGCAGGGCCGGGTCGTGGTCGACCAGCCGCCAATGCTGACGGGCCGGGAGGGCCGCCGCCGTGCCGCGCAGATTGGAGCCGGTGCCGCAGCCGAGATCGACGATGGCGAGCTTCTCCCGTGCCGCGAAATGGCGGCCGACGGCCTGGAGCAGGCCGGGCGCGCGGGCGGCGTGATCGGCGGGCTCGCGCAGGCTCAGCCAGTCGGCGGAAAAGCTCATGGCCCGACGGTCCTCGATGCAATGCGTGTGACAACATCGCAGATGATGCGTGTCGTGTCGTCCCAGCCGGGCAGGCGGCCGGCCGCGGCGAAGGCCGCATCGCCGAGCCGCCGCCTCAGGCCGGCATCGGCGAGGGCCGCGCCGAGCGCCTCGGACAGCGGCCCGACGGCTCCGGCGGCGACCTTCAGCGCCGCATCGTCGGGCACGGTCTCGGCTGCCGCGCCGCCGGTCGTCGTGACGATCGCCAGCCCGTGCGCCATGGCTTCCGTCAGCACCATGCCATAGCCCTCGAACAGCGAGGCAAGGACGAAGAGATCGGCGCCCGCATAAAGCGCGGCGAGACCGGCCTCGTCGACCGGCCCGGCCAGCCGGACGCGCTGGCTAAGGCCGGCCTCGGCAATGGCGGCGCGGAGCGCCGCGGTCGCCGCCGGTGCCCGGTCGGTCGCGCCGGCAATGGTCAGATGCCAGTCGAGGGCCTCGAGCGGCGCCAGCGCCGCGACGAGACGATCGTAGCCCTTGCGGGCGGAGACCGCGCCGACCGCGAGCAGGCTGACGCCCGGACCGGGCGAGCCGGCGGCGCGCGGCGCGCGCGCCGTGCCCGGTTCGGCAACATGCAGCCTTGCCGGTGCGACCGCGTAGTCGGCGGCCAGGATCGCGGCGGTCGTGCGGCTGGTGACGATCACCGCCTCGGCCCGCGCCAGCGCGGCCGTTTCGCTCGCCTTGAGCCTGGCCGCGACGGCCGGATCGAGCCCGCTTTCCAGCGCCAGGGGGTGGTGGACGAGCGCGACGATCGGGCTCCTGACCGCCGTCAGCAGACTTTCGGGAAAGGCGCCGAAGGCGAGCCCGTCGGCGAGGAGCACCGCTCCGGCGTCGAGCCGGGCGAGCGCGTCGCCGGCCGCGGCCAGGGCGTCGGCATCAGGGAAAGGGAAGGCCGCGGGGAGAGGGAGGTGGCGCAGCGCAACGCCATGGGCCGCGGCGCGGGCCAGCACCTCGCGGTCGTAGCGATAGCCGCCGGTCGGGCTCGCGAGATCGCCGGGAATGGCGAAAGCGGCCGCTGTCACGCGACCGGGCCCTCGAAGCTGGCACGGGCGAGGTCGTGCTCGTGCAGGGTGACGCGGATCTTGGCGAGGTCCGCGCCGTCGGCGCCGAGCGCGCCGGCCTTGGCGGCCGCGCAGCAGGCGTCGAAAATATGCCGGCAAAGGAATTCTGTCGTCGTCAGCTTGCCCTGGAACTGCGGCAGGGCATCGAGGTCGCGATAGGCGAGCTCCTTCAGGGTGCCGGCGAGAACGTCGAGCGCCGCGCCGATATCGACCACGACGTTCTGGGCGTTCAGCGTCTCGCGGAAGAAGGCGACGTCGACGACGAAGCTCGCGCCATGCTTGCCCTGGGCCGGCCCGAAGAACGGGTCGGGCAGGGAATGAGCGATCATGATGCGGTCGCGCACTTCGACGCTGTACATCGGGTTCTCCCTTGAGGTCTCGTGCCGTTGCCGCCCGGCCGCGCTGTCGGACATGCGCGTTCACAAGGAAACGCGTGGCCGGGCGGTTCCGTCAATAGCGGACCGCTGTGGCGAGCCCGGGCGCGCCGGGGGCGAGGAGGCGCGGCATTTCGCGCGCGAGGTCGGCGAAGGCCACCTCCTCGGTGATCAGCTGGTCGAGCCGCTCGTCGGCGAGCAGGCTGACCGCCTTGTCGAGGCGGCGGCGGTGCGACCAGCGCGGCCGGTGGGAGGCGGCAACCGCCCCGACCTGGGAGGCGATCAGCTTCAGCCGGCGCCCGTGGAAGCCCGCGCCCAGCGGCACGGGCGGGTCGGCGTCGCCATACCAGGAGAGCTCGCAGACGGTGGCCTCGTCGCCCGCGCAGGCGAGGGCGCAGGCAAGCCCCGCCGCGGTGGCCGAGGCGTGGAAGACGATATCGGCATCGGCCGGACCGTCCAGCGGCTTGGCAAAGCGCACGCCGAACAGCTCGGCATAGGCGCGGCGCGCGGGGTCGACATCCACCAGCGTCACATCGGCGCCGGGCAGCCCGGCGCAAAGATAGGTGACGAGCAGCCCGACAATGCCGCCGCCGACGACGCAGATGCGGTCGCCGGGCGCCGCGCCGGCGTCCCACACCGCATTGAGCGCGGTTTCGAGGTTTGCCGCGAGAATGGCGCGGCGCGCCGGCACGCCGGGCGGCAGCTCGGCGACGCCGAGGCGGTCGAGCGGAACCAGGATGCGGTCCTGGTGGGGGGCGAGGGCGAACACGGTCTTGCCGACCAGGGCCGCAGGGCCGGCCTCGACCACGCCGACGGCGCTGTAGCCGTACTTCACCGGAAAGGGGAACGTGCCGTCCTGCAGCGGCGCGGCCATGCGGTTTCGCTCGGCCGCGGGCATCAGGCCATTGAATACCAGTCTTTCCGTGCCGCGGCTGACCCCGCTATACAGCAAGCGAACCAGGGCTTCGGTTTCGCCACGCTCGTTCAGATTGCATTCGCGCAGCTCGGCAGTGCGGCGCGAAGCGTACCAGAGCGCGCGGGCGGCCAGGGCCATGACACCTTCTCCCTTTTCGCCGCCCGGTCGGGGGCGACGGAGGTCCTCAAGATGAACGAGCTTCCCCCCGCCGTCCTGAACGATGGAGGCCAGACTCGCGATCTAGGCTCTACGACGCCGGCAGGGCTCCAGTCCATGACGGACTTGCGCGAACGGCGCAGGCTGGTGCTGGGGCTCAATGTCGGTACCTGGTTCATCCTCAACTGGGCGGCCTGGTCGATCCTCGGCGCCGGCGGCTGGACCCTCGTCGATATCGTCCTGGCCTTCGCCTTCGCCGTCGCGACGCCCTGGACGGTGCTCGGCTTCTGGAACGCGGTGATCGGCTTCTGGCTGCTGCACGGCGCCGACGACGGCTTCGAGCAGGTGGCGCCCTTCGCCGCCGCGGGCGACGCGGAGACGCCGATCATCATCCGCACCGCCATCTTCATGACGCTGCGCAACGAGGATCCGGCCCGGGCGATCGCCAGGCTCCGGATCGTCAAGCAGAGCGTCGATGCGACCGGCCATGGCGACCGTTTCGACTATTTCGTGCTCTCCGACACCAGCGATGCCGCCATTGCCGAGAAGGAGGAGGCGCTTGCCGCGGCCTTTGCGGCCGAGGCCGGCGCCGACCGCGTCGTCTATCGGCGGCGCACCGACAACCAGGGCTTCAAGGCCGGCAATGTCAGGGATTTCTGCGAGCGCTGGGGCATGCGCTACGAGCTGATGCTGCCGCTCGACGCCGACAGCCTGATGTCCGGCCGCACCATCGTGCGCCATGTGCGGATGATGCAGGCCTATCCGAAGCTCGGCATCCTGCAGAGCCTGGTGGTGGGCATGCCCTCGTCCTCGGCCTTTGCCCGGATCTTCCAGTTCGGCATGCGGCAGGGCATGCGCAGCTATACGATGGGCCAGGCCTGGTGGGTCGGCGATTGCGGGCCCTTCTGGGGCCACAACGCGCTCGTGCGCATCCGCCCCTTCCTCGATCACTGCGCCTTGCCGGTCCTGCCCGGCAAGCCGCCGCTCGGCGGCCACATCCTCAGCCACGACCAGGTCGAGGCGACCTTCATGCGGCGCGCCGGCTATGAGGTGCGGGTGCTGCCGGAGGAGGAGGGCTCCTGGGAGGAGAACCCGCCGACGATCCTCGAATTCTCCCGCCGCGATGTGCGCTGGTGCCAGGGCAACATGCAGTATCTGAACCTCTTCGACGTGAAGGGGCTGCTGCCGATGAGCCGGTTCCAGCTCACCTGGGCGGTCATGATGTTCGTCGGCGTGCCGGCCTGGACGCTGATGATCGCGCTCGCGCCGCTGCTGGCGCTCAGCCCGGCGGCCCAGGCGACCTTCCCCTCGGGTTTCGCCATCTTCGTCTACCTTTTGTTCTTCGTGATGTACCTGATGCCGAAGCTCGCCGGCTTCGCCGACGTGCTGATCACGGAAGGCGGCACCGAACGTTACGGCGGCACGTTGCGTTTCGTCTCGGCCGCAGCGATCGAGCTCGTCTTCTCGTTCCTGCTCGGTGCGCTCACCTCGTTCCGCATCTCGGTGTTCATGATCGGCCTCGTGGTCGGCCGGTCGGTCGTCTGGGGTGGGCAGCAGCGCGACGCGATGGCGCTCAGCTGGCGTGAGGCCTTCGCCGCCTTCTGGCCGCAGATGGCCTTCGGCCTGGGCGTCGTCGGCCTGCTCTGGCTCGGCTCGCCGCGCGCCGCCTGGTGGTCGCTGCCGCTGACGGCGGGCTTCCTGGTGGCGGTGCCCTTCGCGGTCATCACCGCCTCGCCGCTGATCGGCCGTATTTTTGTCGCGCTCAAGCTCTGCGGTGTGCCGGAAGAATTCAACCCGCCGCACGAGATCGTCTCGGCGCGGGCCGGAGAGGCGTCATGACGCTCGATCGGCGGATCGCGGAGGCCGTGGCGGTGGCCCGATCGGTGGTCACCTATCACGGCGACGCCGACAAGGCGCGCCGCATGGACCGGCTCTATGCCGGCTTCGTGACGCCGGGTGCGCTCGCTTTCGACATCGGAAGCCATGTCGGCGACCGGGTGGCGAGCTTCCGCCGCCTCGGCGCGCGGGTCGTCGCGCTCGAGCCGCAGCCGGGGCCGGCCGGGGTGATCGAGACATTGTTTGCCGGCGATGCCGAGGTGACGCTGGTCCGCGCCGCCTGCGGCGCCAGCGAAGGCTGCGTCACGCTGCGCACCAACAGCGCCAATCCGACCGTCAGCACCGCGTCGGCCGCCTTCATCGCCGCCGCCAATGGCGCCGGCGGCTGGGAGGGGCAGCGCTGGGACGGCGAAATCACCGTGCCGGCGACGACGCTCGACAGTCTGATCGCGGCTCACGGCGTGCCGGCCTTCGTCAAGATCGACGTCGAGGGCTACGAGGCCGACGTGCTGGCCGGGCTCAGCCGGCCGCTCGCCGCCCTGTCCTTCGAATTCACCACCATCCAGCGCGAGGTCGCGTTTGCCTGCCTCGACCGGCTGGCGGCGCTCGGGCGCTATCGTTTCGACGTCGCGCTCGGCGAAAGCCAGCTTCTCACCTTCGGTTCCGCCGTCTCGCGGGACGCCATGGCCGCTCACCTGGCAAGCCTCGCTCACGACGCCAATTCGGGCGATGTCTATGCTGTGCTGGAAAGGGACTAAGTGCATGAAAGCCATCGCAGCGCTCGCCGCCGCCCTGGTCCTGGCCAGCGCGCCCGCCGGCGCCGCGAGCCTCGACGGCCTTGCCGTCGACATTGCCAATGCATCCGAACCGGTGCTCTGCGCCGAAAAGGACAATGTCACGCTGAACCTGACCAATCCGGCGGTCCGCTCGTTCCGCATCGAGGCCGCCCATCCGGCTTATATCGGCGGCTTGAGCGTCGACCGCTGGGCGCCCGACTGGACCGCCTGCCCGATGCGCGAACAGGCGCAGGCCCAGCCGGCCCCGGAACGGGTGACGCTGTTCGAAACAATCGAGTGGCAGGTCGTCGGCTATCGCGAGAAGGGCTTCTGGCGGTCGTCCGACACGGTGGTGCGGATCGGCGAGCGCGCCGAGCGCAACATCACGATGATCCAGATCTGGTACCGCTTCCGCGAGCGCGCCGAGGAGGTGCTGGTCGTCTATCCGCCGGACGGCTACTGGCGTGCCCGGCCGCTGCCGCCGGCGCATATGCGCTGGTCGGCCTATGGCTCCTCGTTCATGATCGGCCCGGTGACCGTCGAGGGGCGGCCGCTCGTCAAGATCAAGGAACTGGCCTTCGACCCGGCGAGCCGGACCTTCACCCTCACCTATCCCGATGGCAATTCGGCGACCGTGCGGCTCGCGACCCTGAACCAGGACCTGATCGGCCTGGACGTCGCTTTCGCAAGACCCATTGCCGGGACGCCGTTCGCGGCCCTGCGCTCCATGTACGTGACCGAGTTCAATGCCGATGTCGCGCGCATCGCGGTGCGCGAGAAGGACGCGCCCGGCTGGCGCGAGGAGCACATCATGCCGTTCCGGGGCGCCACCGCGACGGATCTCTGGGCCGGGCGGCTCGTCCCATCCCGCCACAATACCTCGGCGCCCGACATGGTGTTCAACGCCTTCCGCGCCGAGCCGCCGGCCCCGCGCGAGGCGGACATCCTGCGCTGACCTGAAGGAATCGGTGCCGCGGCGGAACCGGGGCTGGTCACATGCCGTTCAGAAACGGCAGGTTATTCATGCCGTCCCCTGACCAAACCGACGAGGTTCTCGATCCATGGTCCGTCGCATCCGCAAGGCAGTCTTCCCCGTCGCCGGGCTCGGCACGCGTTTCCTGCCCGCCACCAAGGCGGTGCCGAAGGAAATGCTGACCGTGGTCGACCGCCCGGTGATCCAGCACGTGGTGGACGAGGCCCGCGAAGCCGGCATCGAGCACTTCGTCTTCGTCACCGGCCGCAACAAGCAGGTGATCGAGGATCATTTCGACAAGGCGTTCGAGCTGGATGCGACGCTCGCCGCCCGTAGCAAGACCGCGCTGCTCGACGACCTGAAGCGCGATCTGCCGGCGGCCGGCGCCACCTCGTTCACCCGCCAGCAGGAGCCGCTCGGCCTCGGCCACGCAGTCTGGTGCGCCCGCGACATCGTCGGCGACGAGCCTTTCGCGCTGCTGCTGCCCGACATGCTGCATCTCGCCCGTGCCGGCGGCAAAGGCTGCATTGCCGCCATGCTCGCCGCCTATGAGGCGACCGGCGGGAATTATGTCGCCGGCTACGAGGTGCCGGACGACGAGACCCATCAATACGGCATTCTCGGCAAGGGCAAGCCGGCCGCCGGCGGCGCCTATGAGATTGCCGAAATGGTGGAGAAGCCGCCCAAGGGCGCTGCGCCGTCGAACGTCGCCATTTCCGGGCGCTATATCCTGCAGCCGGAGATCTTCAAGATCCTGGAAACCCAGGAGCGCGGCGCCGGCGGCGAGATCCAGCTGACCGACGGCATGCTGAAGCTGAAGCAGAACCAGCCGTTCTTCGGCTTCACCTTCGACGGCGAGATCCACGACACCGGCACCAAGCTCGGCTTCCTTACCGCCAATGTCGCCTATGCGCTGCGGCGCGACGATCTCGGCGGTGCGCTGAAGGCCGAGCTGAAGCGGCTCGGCGCCGTCTGAGCTTCGGGCCGCGGCGGCGCTACTGCACCAGCACCGCGCCGTCGCAGCGCAGCCCCAGGCCCCAGACGTCGGCCTGGCCGAGGCTGACGCCGAGCGTATTGAGCAGCGTCACCAGCAACTGGTCGAGCGAGGGCGTGGCGCCGCGCAGAATGCTGTAGAGCAGCGGGCCGGCAAGGTCGCCCAGCCCCAGATTGAGCAGGCCGCCCAGCACCGAAATGTCGAGCTGCAGGTCGTTCAGGAGGCCGGCCAGCAGCGACTGGGTGAATTGGGTGGTGCCGACGGTCTTCTTCACCTGCCTGTTGATCTCGGACATGGTGAAGGTGACCGGCGTCTGGGTCATGTTGGCGACCTGGACGTGCGCGCGCCCGAGGATCGACAGGATCGGCGTGTCGACCAGGGCGACCTTGTCGGGACGCGGCGGGCTCGTATAGTTGTTGAAGTCGGACACCGAGACATTGCCGATCCAGGCGTCGATGACGCCGGGCGTGACGCCGAGCGTCATAGTCGAGGCGCTGGCGTCGGGAAAGGCGCAGTTGAGCGCGGTCAGGCGCGCGGTGCCGGGCGCCACCTCGACATAGAGCGGCAGGTTCACCTCGGCGATCGAGCCCGAGCCCAGGAGCTTGACGATCAGGAGCAGGCGGGTCTGCGCGGTATGGACCTGCGCGCCGACCTGGCCGATCGTCACCCAGCTGGTGCCGACCGGGCGCTCGCCGATGCCGAGCTTCAGCTGGACCGCCGCGATGCCTGGAAGATTGAGCCCGAGGCCGACATCGATCTGGCGGTTGCCGTTGGCGATCTGCGCGACGGCGCTGAGCAGGTCGAGCGCGCTCAGATTGATGCCCATGGTGGAGGACTGGCCGGTGGGCAGGTCCTTGTAGGGGCCGGCATTGATGAGCGATGCCAGCACCACGTTGTTGGTGGCGGCGCTGAGCGACTGGAGGACGTTCTGCAGCGCCCGGCTCGCGCCGGTCTGGGTTCCCTGGGCGCCGAGGGTGGAGGCCACCATGGCGCCGAGCACGTCGACCACCTTGACGTTGGACGCGAGCAGCTGGGAATAGGTGCCGGCGGTCAGCAGCGTCCGGTTCGCCAGGTTGTTCATGAAATTGAACAGGTCGATGCGGGCATCGAGCAGCGACTGGTAGTCCATCGCCGTGAGGCTGATATTGGTGCCGAGCAGCTTGCTCAGCAACTGATTGAGCAGGCCGCCGTCGACGGTGACCAGGCGCGTGCCGATGGCGAAGGAGGCATAGGCCGTGGTCGCCGCGGTGGCGGTGGTGCGGATGACGAAATAGTCCTTGCCGGTGATCACCCGGCCGAAGATCAGGTCGCTGCGGGAGTTGAGCGTCACCCGCGCGGCATTGGGCGTCTGGCCGGCCGAGGTCGGCTGGAACCTGCTTTCCGGGGGGACCGTGGCATTGGCCGAATAGGCGCCGACCGCAACCATGATCGGGCTGTCGATGGCGACGTTGTTCTGCTGCACCGTGGCGGCGGCGGCGCGCGGCGCGCGGGTGAGATCGCTCGCCGCGGCGAGCGCGGCGAGATCGGCGACGCTCTGCGCCTTGCGCCGGTCGACATAGACCTTGCCGAGATCGATCGTGATGGCGGTGAAGCCGATGACCACGACGGCCATCATGCCGGATATGAGGGCGATCGATCCCCTGGTGTCGCGTGAAAAGAAGCGGAACAGGCTGAACACCGACCGGCCCTCCGCTCAGTAGCCGCCACGCTGGATGGCGGCGGAACGGACGATCTGCGGCGGCGGCATGGGGACGAGGTTCGGCAGGCTGTAGATGAAGCTCTGGCTGGCATCGTAGCGCAGGCGCACGGTGAACGTATTGGTGCCGGTGTCGGTCACCGCCGATTCCACCAGAAGCTTGTCCGGGGCGATGAACGGATAGAAACTTGCCTGGGTCCGGATGTTGCTGGTCGCCAGCGCGACGCGTTCGGTGTCGCTCAATCCGCCGATCGAGGCCCGCGCGGCCTCGGCTGCGAGCTGCTGAACACTGTGAACCAGGCTCAGATAGCTGCCGAATACGATGATGCCGAACAGGATCAGCAGGAAGAGCGGCAGGACGATAGCGAATTCAACCGCGGAAACCCCGTCCTTGCGGTGGCGAAACTGACGCAGCCCTGTAACGATGCTTTTCATGCCGCGAATACTGCGCGTCACCTTTAAACAATCTCTGAATCAGATGCATGACAACTGCATTACCTAACGTAATTATGTGGCATTCCGCGCAATATAGAATGAGGGTTTCCTGATATTTCAAGGGTCGATTTCAT
Source organism: bacterium YEK0313 (assembly GCA_000751295.2). Lineage (NCBI taxonomy): Bacteria > bacterium YEK0313. The sequence goes on along the minus strand of CCMO02000002.1, from coordinate 249,312 downwards.
CGATCGTTGCGCGGGAAACCGATTCGTCACCGAAGATGACGTTGCGTAATATAAGAGGACAGGCCTGCCGATACGGCAGGACGGGCGGCAGGGGCGGTCAGCGCTGCAATCTGATGCCGAGCAGGAAGACGTTGGCCTGGTAGCTGACACCCGGCTGGTTCGACATCAGCGCCTCGCGGCGGACCTCGCCGCGGATCTGCAGGTTGCGCGAGGCGCGATAGACGAGGCTCGCCGAGGCCACCAGGCGCTGGTCGAGCCGCGGATTGCCGACATAGACGTCCTGGCCATAGGCGAGCCGGACCGTGCCGATCAGCCAGCGGCGGAAGGAATGTTCGAGCTCGACGGAAAAGTCGCGGCGCTGGATGCCCGCCGCGTTGGTGGTGAAGGTCTCGTCGATCGCCGACCGCGCCGCAAAGCGCACGGTGGTCAGGGCGGTCGGCGTCCAGACCAGCGTCGCGTCGAACGTCGGCACCCGGATATCAGCCAGCGTCGGGTCGATATTGTTGCGCATGAGATAGCCGACGGCGATCTCGCCGGTGATCAGCCGCGTCAGCTCGACCGTCGAGCCGATGCGATAGCTCGTCGAGGTCGAGCCCTGCTGGATGCCGCCTGAGGACAGCAGCGTGTCGAAGGCGTGACGGTCGACGCCGACCTCGACGAACGGACGCAGCCCCGGCGTCAGCTCGTAGGAAGCGCGCAGGCGCGCGCCATAGGCATTGTAGTTGCGGTCGCCCTGCGGGATGAGCGTGCCGTCGGCGGCGGTCGCGTCCTCGTACGTATAGCGGTCGATCGTGCCGCGCAGCGTGACCTGTAGCCGGCCGAAGTCCTGGACCAGCGCGGCGCTGCCGCCATATTGGTGGATCAGCGGCAGGTTGCGCAGGCCGGTGCCAGGCTGTCCCGGCAGGTTGGACGAGCCGGGCGACTGGGCCGTCAGATTGTAGTGCGCCTCGGTATCGATGCGTGTCGTGCGGGCAAGGTCGATGCGGCCGGTGACAACGGCATTGAGCTCGGGGCGGTTGACGTCGGGCGTCGAGGCATAGGCCGAATAGGTGCCGCGCAGGCGCGCGGTGAGCTCGTGGCGCGACCAGTCGGAACGCGCCTGGATCTCGCCATAGGACTGGGTGAACAGCGAGCCCTGCACGCCATTGTTCAGGCGGCGGGGGTTGGAATCGTAGCCAAGCGTCACATCCGCGGTCGGGGTGACGATGAAGCTGCCGAGCCTCAGGCCGGTCGGGGCGAACGGATCCTGCTCCGGGGCCGGGCTGCGGGCGAACGAGACGACCTCGCCGGTGACCGGATCGATCACCGCGCCGCGGCCCAGCGGATTGGCGTTCGGCAGGGCCCGGCCGACCGGCGCCTGGGTCCGGTCGACGACGATCGGCACGTCGACCGGCCGGCGCTGCTGGTTGGGCACAGCGACGCCGCGCCGCCCTGACGACAGCGCCTGCTGGTCCTCGCGCGAGACATTGACTACGCGCGACGAGGGCCGCTGGGCGGGACAGCCGGCCGGTATGCCGGTTGGCGACCGGCGCGGGCTGGCTGGAGAACTGCCGGCCGGCGCTCGGCGGCGCGGCCGGTCCGGCAAGACCGCCACCGCCGGGGCCGCGGCGGTCCGGCGTCCTGAGACGGCTGCCGGGGCTGCCCGATGGCGGCGGCACCGCGGCGCCGGGCGCTTCCTCGGTCCTGAGCCCGGCCGCCTCTGCATCGGAGCGGGGGCGGGCGTCGGGCTCCAGCGGCGCGAGGCCGCGCCAGCCGTCCTCGCGCTCGAGATCCTCGCCGCCATCGGTCTGGCCGGGCCTCAGATCCTGGGCATGCGCCGGCAGGCCGGTCCAGGCAAGGACAAGCGCGAGCACACCCACCGCTGCGCGGTTGCGGGCAACCAGACCCAAGGCCGATCCTTCCCGGCGAAAATTTCCTGAACAAGAGGTAAAGAGCCGTGGTTAACGGGCGGTTGATGCCGGTCCCGGCTTCGCCGCCCGCGCGGGATGCGCCCGACGCCGCGCCGTGCTATTGCGACCAGCTTTCCGCGACGGCCGGCCCCGGCGCGCCGTCCGACCGCTTCGACCAGGGTGCTCGCGCATGAAACCTGTCACCAACAGCATTCTGGCCTCGGCCCTGCGTACGCTTTCGGTCGAGGCGGCCGGCATTGCCGCGCTCGAGGCGGCGCTGGCGAACGGCCTCGGCGAGCCTTTCGCGGCGGCGGTCTCGCTGCTGCGGGCCGCCAAGGGGCGCGTCATCGTCACCGGCATGGGCAAGTCCGGCCATGTCGGACGCAAGATCGCAGCAACGCTCGCCTCGACCGGCACGCCGGCTTTCTTCATTCATCCCGGCGAGGCCAGCCATGGCGATCTCGGCATGGTCACGCCGGATGACGTGATCCTGGCGCTGTCCTGGTCGGGCGAGACCGTCGAGCTGCGCGACATGGTCGCCTTTTCCCGGCGCTTCGGCGTCGGCCTGGTGGCGATCACCTCGATCAGCGATTCGGCGCTCGGCAAGGCCGCCGATGTCGTGCTGGAACTGCCGCGCGCCGAAGAGGCCTGTCCGAATGGCCTGGCTCCGACGACCTCGACCCTGATGCAGCTCGCGCTCGGCGACGCGCTGGCGATCGCGCTGCTCGAGGTGCGCGGCTTCACCGCCGCCGATTTCCGCACCTTCCATCCCGGTGGCAAGCTCGGCGCGGTGCTGACCCAGGCGCGCGACGTCATGCACGGCGGCGAGGCCCTGCCGCTTGCCCGGGTCGGCACGCCGATGGCGGGCGTGATCCTGGAAATGACCACCAAGGGTTTCGGCTGCTGTGGCATTCTCGACGCCGAGGGCCGGCTGGTCGGCATGGTCACCGACGGCGACCTGCGCCGCCATATGGGGCCCGACCTCTTGTCGCGGCCGGTCGACGAGGTGATGAACCGCAGCCCGAAGACGGTCAGGCCCGACCAGTTCGCCAGCGAGATCATCGACCTCCTGAACCGGACCAAGATCACAGCCATGTTCGCCGTCGAGGAGGGCCGGCCGATCGGCATCCTGCACGTGCACGACCTGCTGCGCGCCGGCGTCGCCTAGTCATGGGCGCCGCCCGGGCGCGTCAGGCCCCGGCGGCGAGGCGCAGGACCACGATGGCGGCGACGCCGACGGCGATCGTGCCGATCAGCGACAGGCGCGTCGCCGCGACGATGGTGACGAGGCCGGCGACCGTTTCCGGCCAGCCGGTGGCCAGCAGGGTCGGCGCGATGACGGCGGTCAGCACCGCCGGGGGAATGGCGTCGACCGCCGCCTTGGCCCGGCCGGTGAAGGCCATCCGATCGGCGATCAGCAGCCCGGTCAGCCGGCAGGCATAGGTGACCGCGGCCATGCCGAGAATGGCGGCGAGGGTGATCGGGTCGAGGTTCATGGCGCGGCCCCGGCCTGGTCCGCCGGTGCCGGCGCGTCGCGATGGGCCAGCACGGCGGCGCCCATGCCGGCGAGAGCCCCCGCCAGCACATGCCAGGGCGAGCCGAAGGCGAGATAGGAGCCGGTGGCGGACAGGCCGCTGACGACCACCACGAGGCCCGCGCGCGGACCGGTGACGAAGCCGACGATCAGGCCGATGAAGATGGCGGTGAAGGCGAAGTCGGCGCCAAACCGTCTGGGGTCGCCGAGCAGCGGTCCGAGCATCGCGCCGGCATAGGACCAGGCGACCCAGTTGATCCAGAAGGCCGCGCCCATGCCGAAGAAATAGGCCGCGGTGATCGGCCGCCGCGCCGCCCGCCGCTCGGCGAGCGCCCAGTTCTCGTCGGCCAGGACGTGGAAGCCGAGCAGCCGGCCGGCAAAGGGCAGGTGGGCGACCTTGGGCGCGAGCGAGGCGCTCATCAGCACATAGCGGGCATTGATCAGGAAGGTGGAGAGGACGAGGGCGGCCACCGGCACCGGCACGGTCCACAGTTCGATCGCCGCGAGCTGCGCGCCGCCGGCGAAGATCAGCGCCGAGGACAGCACCACTTCGAGCGGGGAAAGCCCCTTGGTCAGAGCCACGGCGCCATAGAGCAGGGCGATCGGCGCGGCGGCCACCATGGCCGGCCAGAGGTCGGCAATGCCGTCGCGCATTTCGGACAGGGTCGAATGGGGCCTTGCGGCAGTGAGATCGGTCATGGCGCCAGGATGACCGGGAGCCGCCGCTCGATCTTGAAGGAAATCGGCATGGCCGGCCAAAAAAGCTCAGGCGACCGCGCGCTGATAGGCGCCGGGCGGAACGCCGAGGCGGGCCTTGAAGGCCCGGGTCAGATGCGCCTGGTCGGCAAAGCCGACAGCCGCGGCGGCTTCCGCCGGGCCGATCCCGGCGCGCAGCCAGGCCTGGGCCCGGCGCACGCGCGTGTCGACGACATAGGCATGCGGCGTCAGGCCGGTCTCGCGGCGAAAGGCGCGGATCAGGTGGTGGCTCGACAGGCCGGCGACTGCGGCGAGCTCGTCCAGCCGCAGATCCTCGGCGAAGCGGGCCTCGATCAGCGCGCGCACCCGGCCGACCGGGCCGGGCTCGGCGCCGAGCGGCGCTGCCGTGATCCGGCCGTGCAGGACCAGCATGCGCCCGAAGGCGCGCAGCAGCAGTTCCTCGCCGCCGAGCCCGTCGCTGTCGTCCTCGAGCGCCGCATGCGCGGCGATGAACAGCCGGGCTCCCTCGGGGTCGCGGACGACCGGCTCGGGAAAGGTCGGCGTGCCCGTCACCGGCCGGCCGGAGACCGCGCCGGCCACCTCGCGCAGGAAGTCGAGGCCGGGATAGGTCATGCGGTAGGAATAGCCGCCCTCCATGGGCGCGCCGTCATGGGCGTCGAGCGGGTGGTTGAAGACGATCTCGCCCGGCGTGGCGTAAAGGCGCCTGCCGCGCGCGTTCCAGACCTCGCAGCCGGCCGTGATGCTGCCGATCGCATAGGTGTCGTGGGTATGGGTCGCGTAAGTGTGCTTCAGGAAGGTCGCGCGCAGGCAATCGATCCCGCCGAAGCGCGATGCCGCGAAGAAGCGCGCCCGCTCGCCGCCGGCGAGCGGTGTCGCGCCGAGCGCCTCAGCCTGCGTGATCGGGCCGTCCATGATGCCAGTCTAACATGAAGAACCGGGTCGTCCGGAAGGAAATTGGCGGGGCGAAAGGCCGATCCGGCGCCTCCGGGGCGCCCGCGGGGCGGTTTCGCCTTTCGACTCATATGGTCTCATCCTTTCGACCCCTTGATTTCGCCGACCGCGCGTTCAACTATCCAACCCGGTACCGCCCGCGGCGCTCGCGCGCCGTGGGCCGTGCTGCAATGAACCCGGCCAACGGGGCGTGCGGAAGGGAACCGACGGTGAAGCGGCCAGGCCGCCCGCCGGGACGAACAGGGAGGATGCCGGCTGTGGCAAACCACGCCGCCGCAGGTGCCGTTGCCGGCGCCGGCGATACGTTTCCAAAGCTTCTGGCCTTGAACGCGAAGCGCTTCGGCACGCGCCCGGCCATGCGCCACAAGGATTTCGGCATCTGGCACAGCTGGACCTGGGCCGAGGTCGCTCTCGAGGTGCAGGCCTTCGCGCTCGGCCTGCGCGAGCTCGGCCTCGGCGCCGGCGACAAGGTGGCGATCATCGGCCGCAACCGGCCGCGCCTCTACTGGTCGATGGCGGCGATCCAGTCCTGGGGCGCCGTGCCGGTGCCGATCTATTCGGACTCGGTCGCCGAAGAGATGGCCTATGTGCTGGAACATGCCGAAACGACCGTCGCCATCGTCGAAGACCAGGAGCAGGTCGACAAGGTCCTGTCGGTGTCGGACCGGCTGCCGAAGCTGACCCATATCGTCTACGACGAGGAGCGGGGCCTGCGCGACTACGACCATTCGCGCCTGCATTCCTTCGCCGACGTGCAGGCCACCGGCCGCAAGGCAGCGGCCGATCCGGCCAAGATCGCCGCGCTGCGCGACTCGGTCGTCGCCGCCAAGGGCTCCGACCTCGCCATCATGCTCTACACGTCCGGCACGACCGGCCGCCCGAAGGGCGTGATGCTGACCAACGACAACCTCATCATCTCCGCGCGCAACGGCAACCTGTTCGACGCGCTCGACGAGAACGAGGAGGTGATCGCCTATCTGCCGCTCGCCTGGGTCGGCGACAACATCTTCTCCTACGCCCAGTCCTATGTCGCCGGCTTCTGCGTGAACTGCCCGGAGAACGGCGACACGGTGATGGAGGATCGCCGCGAGATTGGCACCTCCTACGCATTCGCGCCGCCGCGCGTCTATGAAGGGCTGCTGACCCAGACCATGGTGCGCATGGAGGATGCGAGCCCGTTCAAGCGCCGCGTATTCCACTATTATCTCGGCGTCGCCAAGCGCTGGGGCGAGAAGATCCTGAACGGCGAGAAGGTGCCGCTCAGCGCGCGTCTGAACTATGCGCTCGGCCGCTTCCTCGTCTACGGACCGCTGAAGAACCGCTTCGGCCTCAGCCGGATCCGCGTCGCCTATACGGCGGGCGAGGCGATCGGACCGGAGATCTTCCGCTTCTTCCGGTCGCTCGGCATCAATCTGAAGCAGCTCTACGGCCAGACCGAAGCGAGCGTCTACATCACCGCCCAGCCGGACGGCGAGATCTATGCCGATACGGTCGGCAAGCCGAACATCGATGTCGAGATCAAGATCGACGACAATGGCGAGGTGCTCTACCGCTCGCCCGGCGTGTTCCTCGGCTATTTCAAGGATCCGGAAAAGACCGCCGAGACCAAGACGCCCGACGGCTGGGTGAAGAGCGGCGATGCCGGCTTCTTCGACGCCAAGACCGGCCACCTGCGCATCATCGACCGCGCCAAGGATGTCGGCAAGCTGAAGTCGGGCGCGCTGTTCGCGCCGAAATATATCGAGAACAAGCTGAAGTTCTATCCGAACATCAAGGAGGCGGTGGCCTTCGGCCAGGATCGCGACTTCGTCACCGCCTTCCTGAACATCGACCTCGTGGCGGTGGGCTCCTGGGCCGAGCGCAACAACGTCTCCTATGCCTCCTATCAGGAGCTCGCCGGCCATCCCGAGGTGATCAGGATGCTCGCCGGCCATGTCGACGAGGTGAACCGGTCGCTCGCCGGCGAGCCGCTGATGGCAGGCGCGCAGATCCGGCGCTTCCTGATCCTGCACAAGGAGCTCGATGCTGACGACGGCGAGCTGACGCGCACCCAGAAGGTCCGGCGCGGCTTCATCGCCGATCGCTACCAGTCGCTGGTGACCGGGCTTTATGATGGCTCGAAGCGGGCTCATGTCCGCGTCGAGGTGACGTTCGAGGATGGCCGCAAGGGCGTGATCGAGGGCGATGTCGCCATCATCGACATGGACGTGCACGCGGCCGCGCCCGGTGCCTTTCAGGAGGCTGCGGAATGAGGGGACCGTCACCGACCGACATCGCCGCGGGCGAGGTGATCCTGGCGGTCGAGCATGTCTCGCTCGCCTTCGGCGGCGTCAAGGCGCTGACCGACGTGTCGTTCGATATCAAGAAGGGTGAGATCCGCGCGATTATTGGTCCGAACGGCGCCGGCAAGACCTCGATGCTCAACTGCATCAACGGCTTCTACCACCCGACCGAGGGGCGCATCACCTTCAAGGGCGCGACGCGGCCGAAGATGCGGCCCTACGAGGCGGCGTCCGGCGGCATCGCCCGCACCTTCCAGAACGTCGCACTGTTCAAGGGCATGTCGACGCTCGACAACATCATGGCCGGGCGCACGCTGAAGATGACCTCGAACTTCTTCTGGCAGCTCTGGCGCCACGGGCCAGCCATGCGCGAGGAGATCGAGCATCGCCGCTTCGTCGAGGAGATCATCGATTTCCTGGAGATCCAGCACGTGCGCAAGGTGCCGGTCGGCAAGCTGCCCTACGGCCTGCAGAAGCGCGTCGAGCTCGGCCGGGCACTCGCCATGCAGCCGGAAGTGCTGCTGCTCGACGAGCCGATGGCCGGCATGAACCTGGAGGAGAAGGAGGACATGTGCCGCTTCATCCTCGACGTCTCCAACCAGTTCGGCACGACGATCGCGCTGATCGAGCACGATATGGGGGTGGTGATGGACCTCTCCGACCGGGTGGTGGTGCTGGAATATGGCCGCAAGATCGCCGACGGCACGCCGGACCAGGTGAAGGCGGACCAGCGGGTCATCGACGCCTATCTCGGCGTGGCGCATTGAGGAGGGCGTGATGACGGACGCCACCATCGCACCGAAGCCGGCGCTCTCGGAGGGCCAGCGCAACTGGCTGGTCACCATCGTGGTCCTGGCCGCCGTGATCGGCGGCCTCACCTTCGCGACCACGCGCGGGCTGATCGGCCCGAACGACTGGATCTACAAGATCCTGGTCGATCCCTTCGTCACCATGTGGGGCCTGCCGGACCTGTTCATCCAGACGGTCTGGGAAGGCTTCGTCGCCGGCGTGCTCTATGCCCTGATCGCGCTCGGCTTCGTGCTGATCTTCAAGGCCTCGGGCGTGTTCAATTTCGCCCAGGGCATCATGGTCGTGTTCGCCGCGCTGTCGCTGGTCGGCATCTACGAGATCCTGACCCTGAAGCTCGGCCTGCCGCCCGGCCATGTCGCGGCTTTCGTCGCCGTCGTCGCGGCGGTCGGCATCATGCTGATCCTGTCGATCGCGGTCGAGCGGGCGGTGCTCAGGCCGCTGGTCAACCAGCCCGACATCATCATGCTGATGGCGACGGTGGGCCTGTCCTATTTCCTCACCGGTTTCGGCGAATATGTCTTCGGCGGCAATCCGAAGGTGATGATCACCGCCCAGCTCGGCCTGCCGACCGGCTCGTCGACCTTCGACGTGCCCGGCGGGCGCATCAGCCTGCAGCATCTCGACATGGCAGCGGCCGTCATCGCCGTCGCGATGATCGTCGTGCTGGCGCTGTTCTTCCAATATACCCGCATCGGCCGGGCGCTGAGGGCGGTGGCCGACAGCCACAAGGCGGCGCTGTCGGTCGGCATCTCGCTGAACCAGATCTGGGTCATCGTCTGGTTCACCGCCGGCATCGTGGCGCTCGTCACCGGCATCATGTGGGGCGCCCGCTCGGACGTCTCCTTCGCGCTCGAGACCATCGCGTTGAAGGCGCTGCCGGTGCTGATCCTCGGCGGCTTCACCTCGGTGCCGGGCGCCATCGTCGGCGGCCTCATCATCGGCATCGGCGAAAAGCTCGGCGAGTTCTACTGGGGGCCGCTGCTCGGCGGCGGCATCGAGACCTGGCTTGCCTATATCATCGCGTTGATCTTCCTGATGTTCAGGCCGCAGGGCCTGTTCGGCGACAAGATTATCGAGCGTATCTGACGGGGGCGTTGCGACGTGTTCTACCGTGAGGCCGGACAATACAAGACCAGCTACCAGGCCGACATGGCGATCTTCCCGCTCGCGCAGGACCGGATCGGGCTCGCCGTGATCGTGGCCGCGGCCTATGCCGCGCCGTTGCTGCTCGGCAACTTCGCCCTGTCGACCATCCTCCTGCCGTTCCTCGCCCTGGTGCCGGCGGTGATCGGGCTCAACATCCTGACCGGCTATACCGGCCTCATCTCGCTCGGCTCGGCCGGCTTCATGGGCGCGGGCGCCTATGCCTGCTACAAGCTGACGACGATCTTCCCGGACGTGAACATTCTCGTCTGGATCTTCTGCTCGGGCTTCTTCTCAGCGGCCATCGGCGTCGTCTTCGGCCTGCCGAGCCTCAGGATCAAGGGCCTCTATCTCGCGGTCGCGACGCTTGCGGCGCAGTTCTTCCTGCAATGGTCGTTCGTCCGCATTCCCTGGCTCTACAACTACAATCCTTCCGGCGCCATCGAGGTGCCGCTGCGCACCCTGTTCGGCATCCCGATCACCGGCCCGACCGCCGCGATCGAGGTCAAATATTGGATCGCGCTGAGCTTCGTCGTGCTGCTCACCTGGATCGCCTCCAACCTCGTCCACGGCCGCGTCGGCCGGTCATGGATGGCGGTGCGCGACATGGACATCGCCGCCCAGCTGATGGGCATCAAGCTCCTGGAATCGAAGCTGCTCGCCTTCGCCGTCTCGTCCTTCTATTGCGGCGTATCCGGTGCGCTCTTCGTGTTCATCTATCTCGGCGGCGCCGAGGCCGGCACGGAATTCTCCATCCGCCTGTCCTTCCTCATTCTGTTCGCCGTCATCATCGGCGGGCTCGGCTCCAATATCGGCTCGTTCTTCGGCGCGGCCTTCATCGTGGCCCTGCCCACCATCCTCAAATTCGGCCTGCCGGCGCTCGGCGTGCCGATCACCGGCTCGCTCGCCGAGAAGCTGGTGGTCATGGTGATCGGTGCGCTGACCATTTTCCTGCTGATCGTCGAACCGCACGGCCTCGCGCGGCTGTGGCAGATCGCCAAGCAGAAGCTCCGGGTCTGGCCGTTCCCCTATTGAACGGTGCCCCAACGCGTCACGACCGGGCGGTCAACGCCCGGCAATGTCATCAGGACTGAGCAGATCGCTCGAGGGAGGACAGTCATGAAACTGGCTCGAACCATGCTGGCACTGGCCGTCGGCGTCGGGGCTTTCGCCTCGCTGCCCGCCGCGGCGCAGGACCAGATCATCTTCGTCAACAACACCTACCGCACCGGGCCGTTCTCCGGCTCGGGCATTCCGATCGCCGACGGCACGCGCGACTATCTGATGATGCTCAATGCCCGCGACGGCGGCATCGGCGGCGCGCGCATCGTCCTCGAGGAATGCGAGACCCAATACGACACCCGCCGCTCGGTCGAGTGCTGGGAGCAGGCCAAGCAGCGCGGCTCGGTGCTCTATGCGCCCTGGTCGACGGGCGCGACGCTCGCCACCATTCCGCGCGCCCATATCGACAAGATGCCGATCTTCGCCATGGCCTACGGCCTCTCGGCCTCGGCGGTCGGCGATTCCTTCCCCTGGGTGTTCAACCCGCCACTGACCTATTGGGACGGCGCCTCGGTCTGGATCCAGTACATCGCCCAGCGCGAAGGCGGCTTCGAGAAGCTGCGCGGCAAGACCATCGGCCTCGTCCATCTCGACGCGCCCTTCGGCAAGGAGCAGATCCCGTTCCTCGAGGCGATGGCCAAGGAATATGGCTTCACGCTGAAGCTCTATCCGGTCAATCCCAACGAGATGCAGAACCAGTCCTCGACCTGGCTCGCCGTGCGGCGCGACCGCACCGACTGGGTTCTGCTGCAGGGCTGGGGCGCGATGAATCCGACAGCCGTGCGCGAGGCCGGCCGCGCCGGCTTCCCGCGTGACAAGCTGCTCGGCATCTGGTGGGCCGGCGGCGACGACGACGCACGCCCGTCCGGCGCCGACGGCAAGGGCTATCTGTCGATCTCCTGGCACCAGGTCGGCACCAACTTCCCGGTCATCCAGGACATCATCAAGCACGTCGTCGAGCGTGGCCAGTCGCAGTCGCCCCGCGAGAAGGTGGGCGAGAACCTCTACAACCGCGGCGTCTATCAGGGCATCCTGATCGCCGAGGCCATGCGCAATGCCCAGCGGCTCTCCGGCCGCAAGGCGATCACCGCCGAAGACATGCGGCGCGGCCTCGAGTCGCTCGACATCTCGGCGGCCCGCTGGACCGAGCTCGGCGCGCCGGACTTCGCCGCGCCCGTGCGCCTGACCTGCCAGGACCATAACGGCCACTTCCCGGCCTTCCTGGTCCAGTGGGACGGCACCAAATGGGCCCGCGCGACCGACTGGATCACGCCGGACCGCGCCCGCATCCGGCCGATGCTGGAGGAGGCGGCCCGCGCCTATACCACCTCCAACCAGGGCTGGCCGCGGCGCACCGAAGCCTGCGATCAGCGCTCGTAAGGCGCGACTTGCCGGGGCGGCGGCGACCGCCGCCCCGCTCTCTCCGTTTTTCGAAGAACCGGACCGCCCATGACCGCTCAGAGCGAAGCTGCCATCGCGCCGGCCACCGCGCAGGACGAGATCCTGACGGTGAGCAATATCGAGGTGGTCTACGACCATGTGATCCTGGTCCTGAAGGGCGTTTCGCTCGCCGTGCCGCGCGGCGGCATCGTGGCCATCCTCGGTGCCAACGGCGCCGGCAAGACCACGACGCTGAAGGCGATCTCCAATCTCCTCAATGCCGAGCGCGGCGACGTCACCAAGGGCACGATCGTGTTCGAGGGCGAGCAGGTTCAGCACCTGTCGCCCAACGACCTGGTGCGGCGCGGCTGCATCCAGGTGATGGAAGGCCGGCACTGCTTCGGCCATCTGAGCATCGAGGAGAACCTCCTGACCGGCGCCTTCACGCGGCGCGACGGCAAGGCGGCGATCAAGGCCGACCTCGAGAAGATCTATGCCTATTTCCCGCGCCTGAAGCAGCGCCGCACCTCGCAGGCCGGCTACACCTCGGGCGGCGAGCAGCAGATGTGCGCCATCGGCCGCGCGCTCATGTCGCGGCCCAAGATGATCCTGCTCGACGAACCCTCGATGGGGCTCGCGCCGCAGATCGTCGAGCAGATCTTCGAGATCGTGAAGGACATCAATGCCAAGGAAGGCGTCTCCTTCCTGCTCGCCGAGCAGAACACCAACATGGCGCTGCGCTATGCGACCTATGGCTACATCATGGAGACCGGGCGCGTCGTGATGGACGGCACGGCCGAGGCGCTGCGCGAGAACGAGGACGTCAAGGAGTTCTATCTGGGCGTCGCCGAAGGCGACAAGAAGAGCTTCCGCGACGTGAAAAGCTACAAGCGGCGCAAGCGCTGGCTGGCATAGGCGGTCCGGAAAGGCCATGTTCGGTGCAAGTCCGGCGCCCTCCAGCGGTCGCCGGGTGACACGCCAGCCGATCATTCATGCCCATTCTGATCATTCTCGGTGTCCTGGCGCTGCTCGCGCTGATCTTCGGACCACAAGTCTGGGTGAAGGCGCAGATGCGCCGGCACGCGCTGGAGCGCAGCGACTTTCCCGGTACCGGCGGCGAACTCGCCGAACATCTGATCGAGCGGGCGGGGCTTTCCGGCGTCACGGTGGAGGCGACCGACCGCGGCGACCACTACGATCCGATCGACCGGGTGGTGCGCCTCAGCCCCGACGTCCACGGCGGCCGGTCGGTGACGGCGGTCGCGGTCGCTGCGCACGAGGTCGGCCACGCGCTGCAGCATCGGGACGGCCATCCGCTGCTGCTCTGGCGGATCAAGATGGCGCATGGCGCCCAGGCGCTGGAGATCGCAGCCGGCATCCTGTTCGCGACCGCGCCGCTCGTGCTCGCCTTCGTCCACTCCCTGCCGCTGGTCATCCTGCAAATCGTCACCGCGGTGGCGCTGCTCGCCTCGCGCCTCGTCATGCACCTCCTCACCCTGCCGGTCGAGTTCGACGCCAGTTTCGGCCGGGCGCTGCCGATCCTGGAAAAGGGCGGCTATCTCCCGCCGGCTGATCTGCCGGCGGCGAAATCGGTGCTCAAGGCCGCCGCGCTCACCTATGTCGCGGCCGCTTTGGTGACCCTGCTCGACGTGACGCGGCTGATCCGCATCTTGCGCTGATCCGCCGTCGCGGGCATGAGGGGGCCATGAGCAATGCCATTCTCGATCGCTGGTACCAGGCCCTGAAGGCGGGCGATGCCGGCGCGCTCGCCGCGGTCACGACGGACGACGTCATTGTGCGCTGGAACGGCCCGGTCGGCATTGTGCCCTGGGCCGGCATCTGGGAGGGACGGCCGAAGGTCGTCACCTTCTTCAAGCGCGTCGCCGAACATCTCGAGATCCTCGCCGTCGAGCCGGTGCAGACGGTGGCCACGGCCGATGCGGTCGTGCTGGTCCTGGAGGGGCATTGGCGGGTGCGCGCCACGGGCGAGGACCTCAAGGTCCGCGCGGTCAACCTGTTCCGCTTCGAAGACGGTCGCGTCGCGGCCTACGAGGTCTATCCCGACAGCTACGCCTTCGCCGAAGCGCTCGCCCGGGCGTGACCGGTTCGGGGTGATGTCTCTTGCGCCAGGGTGGCGCGCGCCGGCTACAGCGTGACGCCGAGCGCCTTCACCCAGGCGAGCCCTGCATCGGTATCGCCGCGCGGCCGGTATTCCGCGCCGACCCAGCCGTCGTAGCCGAGCCGGTCGAGCGCCGCGAACAGGGCCGGAAAGTGCACCTCGCCCTCGTCGGGCTCGGCCCGGCTCGGCACCGCGGCGATCTGCACGTGGCCGATATGGGGCAGCCAATATTCGAGCTTCGTCAGGATGTCGCCCTCGGCGACGCCGACATGGAAGGCATCGAACATGATCTTGACGTTGGGCTTGCCGACCCGGGCGATCATCGCGCCGGCATCACGCAGCGTCGAATAGAAGTAGCCCGGTGCGGCGCGCGGGTTGAGCGGCTCCAGCAGAATGGTCAGCCCGTGGGCGGCGGCCTTGTCGGCGGCGCGGCTGAGATTGTCGGCAAAGACCGCGGTTGCCGCCGGCCGATCGGCCGGGGCGACGATGCCGGCCATGGCGTGGATGGCGGTACCGCCGGCTGCCGAGATCCAGGCGACGGCCTGGTCGATGGCGGCGTCAAACTCAGCCGCGCGGCCGGCGAGGGCGCCGAGGCCGCTCTCGCCGCGGGCGACGTCGCCGCGCACCGTGTTGACGCCGAGCACCTTGACGCCGCGGGCGGCGGCGGCATCGCGCACGGCGAGTGGATCGGTGTCGTATGGCCAGTGCATCTCCACCGCCTTGAAGCCGGCGGCGGCGGCACGGTCGATCTGTTCGAGCAGGGGCAGGCCCTGCCAGAGAAAGCCGAGATTGGCGGAAAAGCGCGGCATGTCGGTCAGCCTTTCAAGGTGAAGGTCGCTTCGAGATCGGCGATCTCGGCAGGCGAAAGATGGCGCACGGCCATGCCGCGGGTGATGAGGACGAGCCTTGCCGTCTCCTCAAGTTCCTCCATGGCGAAGACGGCCGCGTCGAGGCTCGCACCGGCCACCACGGGGCCGTGATTGGCGAGGAGAATGGCGGGATGGTCGGGCGCCTTGGCGCGGATCAGCGGCGCGACATCGGCCGAGCCCGGGCGGGTATAGGGCACGACGGGCACGCGGCCGACCCGCATCACCACATAGGGCGTGATCGGCGGGATGGCGTCGGCCGGATCGACATCGGCGAGACAGGAGAGCGCGGTCGCGTGGGTCGCGTGCAGATGCACCACCGCGCGGGCGGCCGGGCGCGCCTCGTAGAAGGCGAAATGCAGGGGCAGCTCCTTGGTCGGGGCGTCGCCGGCGACGTGCCGGCCGCCGGCATCGAGCCGGCTGAGCCGTCCGGCATCCAGGAAGCCGAGGCAGGAATTGGTCGGCGTCACCAGATAGCCGTCGGCGAGCCTGACGCTGATATTGCCCGAGGAGCCCGGCGTCAGGCCACGCTCGAACAGCGAGCGGCCCCAGCGCACGAGGCCGGCACGGGCTGCGGCTTCGTCCTGATCGGCGGTCATGGCGCCCCCAGGGCGGCCAGCGCCTTGTCGTAGAAGTCGACCGCGCCGAAATTGCCGCTCTTCAAGGCCAGCCGGATCGGCCGCGGCCCCTCGGCGGCGAGCGCCGGCACGCCGGGATCGATTTCCGGGCCGATATGGAACCGGTCGACCTCGAGCGCGGTGACGACCGCGCCCGATGTCTCGCCGCCGCCGACCGCGAGGCGGGTGACGCCGGCGTCGGCGAGCATGACGGCGAGCTCGCCGAAAAAGGTCTCGATCGCCTCGGCGAGCTCGGCCTGCCCGTGGCGCTCCTGCGCCGCCCTGACCTCGTCCGGATCGGCCGACGAATAGACCATGGGGGCCAGGCCGATGCGGCCCATGACATGGTCGAACGCGACCTTGGGGGTCATCGCGCCGCTGATCACCTCGTCGGGCTGGACGAGCAGGCCGGGATGCCTGGCGGTATAGGCAACGACCTGGGCGCGCGACTGGGCGGAGCAGGAGCCGGAGAGCACGGCGGCGGCGCCCGTTGCCGGCGAGAAGCTCGTGCCCCTGCCGGAGAGCAGTCCCTTGGCCTTGAAGTTGGCGGGCAGACCGAGCGCGATGCCCGAGCCGCCGGTCACGAGCCGGGCGTCGCCGAGCGCGGCGCCGATGGCGACGAGATCGTCGTCGGCGACGGCATCGACGACCGCCAGGCGGCGGCCGGCCCCGGCTTCGGCGGCAAGGGCCGCCGCGATGGCCGCCGTGCCCTGCCGCACGGTGGCATAGGGAACAAGGCCGACCGCGCCGGCCACCTGATGGCCGAGCCAGCGGCGGATGTCCGGATCGGTCATCGGGGTCAGCGGATGGTTCTGCATGCCGCTCTCGTTGAGCAGCCGGCCGTTGACGAAGAGATGGCCGTTGAACAGGGTCCGGCCGGTGGCCGGAAAGACCGGGCAGGCGACCGCGACATCAGCGCCGAGCCGGTCGATCAGCGCCTCGGCCACCGGGCCGATATTGCCCTCGCGGGTGGAATCGAAGGTCGAGCAATATTTGAACAGGATCTGGCGGGCGCCCTGGGCGAGCAGCCAGTCGCAGGCCGCGAGCGACTGGGCGACGGCATCGGCCGGGGCGATGGTGCGGCTCTTCAGCGCCACGACGCCGGCCTCGCACGCGGCGGGTGCGGCATCCCCGGGTATGCCGACGAACTGCATGGTGGCCATGCCGGCCTTGGCCAGCGTGTTGGCGAGATCGCTCGCCCCGGTGAAATCGTCGGCGATGCAGCCGAGAAGCATGAGCCCGCACTTTCCTGGTCGATGGTGGAATTCGAACACCGGGCGATCTTAGCCCGTTCGGCGCACCCGGCAATTCTTGCCGCGCCCGGCAGCCGATTCCGGGCGGAAAATCCCGAGGACGGCCCCGGAGCCCTGAATTTCCAGGGTTTTTCGGTCGCGTTGCGCTGGCCCGGAGCTTGCTCGCCTGAGACCGGCTGAAGGCTTTTGGGGCGTTGAGGGGCAGGCGCAGTGGCGGCAACGACGGCAGGAACGGTTCCGGGGGCGGGGGCGAATACGGTGACGCGCAACGAGGCGCGCAGCCGCCCCGCTCAGGCGCGTGGCGGCGAAGGCGGGTCGACGCCTTTCGCCGAGGCGCTGGAGGCCGGCGAGCAGGAGGCGCCGCAGCGCGCGCGGCCGGTTCGCGCTCCGGCGGTGAAGCGGTCCTCGCAGCCCCCCGAGACCGAGGCGGCCCAGTCGAACGCGACCCCGCCTGCCGCTCCGGTCGACCGGCGCGCGCCGGCTTCGGCGGCTCCCGAGGGCGGCCCGAAAAAGACCGGGACGCAGACGGGCGACGAGCCGCGGGCATCGGACGGCCAGGCGGGCGCGCGTGCCGGGCGTCCAGCCGGTCCAGGGCGCTGTCGATCCGGCCGCTCCGGCACCGGCACCCGCGATGCCGGCCGATCCCGCAAAGATGGCGGGGACGCCGCAGCAGCCCGCTCTCGCCCTGTCGGAGGCCGAGCTTGCCGCCGCCGGGCAGGGCAAGGGCAGCCGTTCGCCGGCCATGGCGCTGGAGACGGCGGCGGCCGCCCATCCGGCCGAGACCGCCTCGAAGTCCGACGCCAGATCCGAATTCCGCGCCGAGCTCGCGAGCGCCCAGGCCTCGCAGCCCGGCTCCGCGGCGGCCGAAGCCCGGCCGGCACCGGCGGCCGATGCGCCGCCTCCGCCGCCGGCCCAGCAACCGGCCACCTCCGCGGGATCGGGACCTCTGTCGCTGGTCAGCGATGTCGCGCAGAAGGTGGCCGCGCAGACAAGTGCGCCGGGCTCGGTCGTGCCGGTCCACGCGGTGGCGGTCGCGATCGCCGCGCGGGCCAATGCCGGCTCGACCCGTTTCGACATCCGGCTCGATCCCGCCGAGCTCGGCCGGATCGAGGTGAGCCTGACGCTCGATCGCGAGGGTCGGGTGAAATCGAAGATCGTCGCCGAGAAGCCGGAAACGCTCGAGCTGCTGCAGCGCGACCAGCGCAATCTGGAGCGTACGCTGAACCAGGCGGGCCTCTCGACGTCGGAAGGCTCGGTCGAATTCTCGCTCAAGGACCAGGGTGGGCAGGGCATGCAGCGCGAGCGGGAGAACCCCGAGGGCGGACCGCCCGCGCAGGCCGTCGTCGCCGCCGCGCCGGCGGACGTGCTGACGCAGCTCAGCGCCGCAACCTATGCCCGCCTCGCCGCCGCGCGCGGCGGCATCGATATCAGGATCTGACAGGAGACGGCACGATGGTCGACCAAACCTCGTCGGTGATGAACAACAATTCGACTTCGACCTCGTCGAATTCGCGCGCCCGCCTCTCGGCCAATTTCGACACCTTCCTGCTGATGCTGACGACCCAGCTCAGGAACCAGGATCCGACCCAGCCGATGGATGCCAACCAGTTCACCCAGCAGCTCGTGCAATATTCCCAGATCGAGCAGCAGCTGGCGACCAACGATCGGCTCGACAAGCTGATATCGAGCGCCCAGAGCAGCCAGGCGACCACCGCGCTCGGCTATCTCGGCACCAATATCACCTATGACGCGAGCCAGCAGACGCCGGGCACGTCCGAGACCAGATGGTCGTTCACGCCGCAGCAGTCCGGCGAATACATGGTGCGCATCCGCGATGCCTCCGGCAAGGTGGTGAAGGAGCAGCAGATGACGCTGACGGCCGGCCAGGCCACCGACTATAGCTGGGACAACTTGCGCAGCGACGGTTCGCCCGTCGGCACCGGCACCTATACGCTGGAGCTCTGGCGCGGTTCCGGCGCCAACGCGGCCAAGGTTGACGTCGTGAACAGCGGCAAGGTGACCCAAGTGGATGCGTCGGGAAGCGAGATCATCGTCATGATCGGCACGCAGAAGGTGCCCGTCAGCAAGGTCAAGACGATTACACTGTGACGGTATTCTAGTCTTGTCGCAGGGGCCATGAGGGTGCCGTCCGGGCGGCGCCTTTTCCCGTCTTGGCAAGCCTTTCCCGACGGTTGCAACGATCGCTTGCTTCTTCGGATCTCATTTAGGCCAAATTTAACCCCCGGTCCGTAGTCTCAAGCCGATGACGTGGTCAGTCGCGTGCGTTGTGTGAGAGTATCTATGACCGAACCCATGCGTCCGAGGGTGAAATATGTGATCGGGCCGGACGGAAGTCCGCTGACGATTGCCGATCTCCCGCCGCCCGATACCCATCGCTGGGTGATCAGGCGGAAGGCGGAAGTTGTTGCCGCCGTCCGGGGCGGTCTCCTGAGCCTGGAAGAGGCATGTAAACGCTACACGCTGACGGTCGAGGAATTTCTCAACTGGCAGCATTCGATCGATCGGCACGGCCTCGCCGGCCTGCGCACCACCCGAATTCAGCAGTATCGCCAGTAACGGCGCGACATTGCGAGCAAGACGAAGCGCCGGCGCCGGGCGAGGCACCGGCGCTTTTCTTTTGGAGCCGGCTTCGGCCCGCCGACCTTGTCCGATGAAGCACGGCGGAGGGGCCGGTCCAGGCGCAATCTGGACACTATTCCTGTGATAATGTAACAGGAATGCCCGAAACGGCGGTGTCCGCGTCATGCATGATCACGTTCAATCCCCGCAGCAGCCTGCGGCGCCGGCCCGCGAGTGGGCAGGCGCGGCCGCCGGCCTGCACCAGGGGGCACACGGTCACGGTTCGCATGATCATGGTTTCCATGGTCACGGCCGGCACAATCATGCCGGGCATGACCATGCCGGCCACCGGCATGCCGCTCCGCCACCGGCCCGGCCGGCATCCTCGGTCCTGCTCCTGTCGGCGCCCGCCCGGCTCGGCATCGCGGCCGGGCTCGTCGCGGCGCTCTGGGCGCTGGTCGGCTGGGCGATCGTCTGATGTCGATGGAAAAGATGCCGCCAGCCGCCACATCCGCCGTCCGGTTCCGCAACCTGACACTGGGCTATGACCGCCATCCGGCCGTGCACCATCTCGACGGCACGGTTGCCGCCGGCGCCATGCTGGCGGTGGTCGGCCCGAACGGCGCGGGCAAGTCGACCTTGCTGAAGGGCATAGCCGGCGCGCTGAAACCGCTTTCGGGCGCCGTCGAGCTTGCCGGTGGGCGCGGCGAAATCGCCTATCTGCCGCAGGCGGCCGAAATCGACAGGTCGTTCCCGATCAGCGTCTTCGACATGGTGGCCATGGGCTTCTGGCGCCGCAGCGGCCTGTTCGGCGGCCTGTCGCGCGCCGATCGCGAGGCGGTTCACGCCGCCCTCGCGGCGGTTGGCCTCACCGGTTTCGAAAGCCGTGCCATCGGCACGCTGTCGGGCGGGCAGTTGCAGCGTATGCTGTTCGCGCGTCTGCTGGTGCAGGACGCGCGCCTGATCCTGCTCGACGAGCCGTTCAGCGCGATCGACGCCCGGACCACCGCCGACCTGATCGCCATCGTTTGCCGCTGGCATGCCGAGAAACGCACGGTCATCGCCGTGCTGCACGACATGGAGACCGTGCGCCAGGTGTTCCCGGAGACGCTGCTGCTCGCCCGCCGGCCGATCGCCTGGGGGCCGACGGGCGAGGCGCTGACCGCCGACAACCTTGCCGCCGCGCGCCACATGACGGAAGCCTTCGACGATCATGCGGCGATCTGCGCCGCGGCAGCCTGAGGCCGGCAAAGCGTGATCTACGACCTTCTGATCGGCCCGTTCGTCGAGTTCGAATTCATGCGCCGCGCCCTGGTGGGCACGGTTGCCCTGTCGCTCGGCGGCGCCCCCGTCGGCGTATTCCTGATGCTGCGCCGCATGTCGCTGATGGGTGATGCCATGGCCCATGCCATCCTGCCGGGCGCCGCCATCGGCTTCCTCATCTTCGGGCTCAACCTGGTCCCGATGACCGTCGGCGGCATTGCCGCGGGCCTTGCCGTGGTGTTCGCATCCGGCGTGGTGGCGCGGTTCACGGCGCTGAAGGAGGACGCATCGCTCGCCGCCTTCTACCTCATCTCGCTGGCGCTCGGGGTCATCATCGTCTCGATGCGCGGGTCCAATGTCGATCTGATGCATGTGCTGTTCGGCACGGTACTGGCGCTCGACGATCCGACCCTGCTGCTGCTTGCCGGCATCACCACGGTGACGCTGATCACGCTCGCCGTGCTCTGGCGGCCGCTGGTGCTCGACTGCGTCGATCCGGGTTTCCTGCGGTCGGTGAGCCGCGCCGGCACCCCGGCCCATCTGGCTTTCCTGGCCCTCGTCGTGCTCAACCTTGTTGCGGGTTTTCACGCGCTCGGCACGCTGCTCGCCGTCGGCCTGATGATGCTGCCGGCGATCGCCGCGCGCTTCTGGGGCCGCGACGTCACGACCCTGTCGGCCATCGCCATCCTGTTCGGCATCTTTTCCGGCTATGCGGGTTTAGTGTTATCTTATAACATGTCGACACCCTCGGGCCCCTCCATCGTGCTGATGGCGGGCCTGGTCTACGCGGTGTCGCTGGTGTTCGGCCCGCGTGGCGGTCTTCTGCCCACCTATTGGCCCGCGCGCCATCGCGAGGCCTGACCTCGCTTGAAAGGATGCCGCGCATGATATCGCGCCGCCTGGTCTTATCGTCGTTCGCGCTGGTGCCGGGCCTTGCCGTATCGCCCGCCCGGGCACAGGCTCCCGCCGCGCAGGCCGCACCGATGCCCGTTGTCGCGACCTTCTCGATCCTCGCCGATCTCGTCCGCGCGGTCGGCGGCGACAGGGTGGCGGTGACGAGCCTGGTCGGTCCGGACAGCGATGCCCATGCCTACCAGCCGAGCCCGGCGGACGCCCGCACCCTCGCCGCGGCGAAGCTCGTCTTCGTCAACGGCCTCGGCTTCGAAGGCTGGATGAACCGGCTGATCCGCTCCTCCGGCACGCGCGCCAAGGTGGTCGTCGCCAGCACCGGCATCACCGCGCTGAAGGCCGAGGAGGATCATGACCACGATCACGATCATGATCACGGCCACAGCCACGGCGAACACGATCCGCATGCCTGGCAGAACGCCCTGTTCGTGAAGACCTATATCCGACGGATCCGGGAAGCCCTGGCCGCCGCGGACCCGGCCGGCGCCGAGCGCTATCTTGCCAATGCCGATGCCTATCTCGCCCAGCTCGACGGGCTCGACGCCGAGATCAAGGCGGCGGTGGCGCGGATACCTGCCGAGCGCCGGCGGCTTTTGACCACCCACGACGCCTTCCGCTATTTCGAAAAGGCCTACGGCATCGAATTCGTCGCCCTGCGCGGCGTGGCGAGCGACGCCGAGCCGTCCGCGCGCGAGCTCGGCCGCATCATCCGGCAGATCAAGCAGGGCCGGATCACCGCGATCTTCCTGGAGAACATCACCGATCCGCGCGCCGTCCAGCGCATCGTGGCGGAAACCGGCGTCAAGCTGGGCGGCAAGCTCTATTCCGACGCCCTTTCGGCTGCCGGCGGGCCGGCAGCCGACTATCTCGGCCTGATGCGCCACAATATCGGGCAGATCAGCGCTGCGTTGACGCCGGCCTGATCGCCTTCCTTCGGGGCCGATCACACCCTATCTATCGCCAAAGCCTGTCCGACGACGGATGACCCATGACCGATGCTCTCCAGAAAATCCCCGTGACCGTGCTGACCGGCTATCTCGGCGCCGGCAAGACGACGCTGCTCAACCGGATCCTTTCGGAAAACCACGGCAAGCGCTTCGCCGTGATCGTCAATGAGTTCGGCGAGATCGGCATCGACAACGACCTGGTGGTCGGGGCCGACGAAGAAGTCTTCGAGATGAACAATGGCTGCATCTGCTGCACCGTTCGCGGCGATCTGATCCGGATCATCGAAGGCCTGCTCCGCCGCAAGGGCAAGTTCGACGCCATCATCGTGGAAACGACCGGTCTCGCCGATCCGGCGCCGGTGGCGCAGACCTTCTTCGTCGACGAAGAGGTGGGCGCCAAGACCGCGCTCGACGCGGTAGTGACCGTGGCCGACGCCAAATGGCTCAACGAGCGGCTGAAGGACGCGCCGGAGGCGAAGAACCAGATCGCCTTCGCCGACGTCATCCTGCTCAACAAGACCGATCTCGTCACGCCGGCGCAGCTGCGCGAGGTGGAGGCGCGCATCCGCGCCATCAACCCCTATGCCGTGCTGCACCGGACCGAGAAATGCGCGGTGGAGCTCGACGCGGTGCTCGGTCGCGGCGCCTTCGACCTCGAGCGCATCCTCGAGATCGAGCCCGCCTTCCTCGATCGCGACGACCATCATCACCATCATGGGCATGATCACGACCACGGTCATGATCACGGCCATCACCATCATCACCACGGTCACGATCATCACGACCATGACCATACCGGCGACGACTGCGACCATCCGAGCCACGGCCTGAAGCACTATCACGACGAGCACATGCAGTCGGTGGCGCTGCGCACGGACAAGGTGCTGGATCCCGACAAGTTCTTCCCCTGGATCCAGGACCTGACCCAGGTCGAGGGGCCGAAGATCCTGCGCTGCAAGGGCATAGTCGCCTTCAAGGACGATCCCGACCGGTTCGTCTTCCAGGGCGTGCACATGATCCTGGACGGCGACCACCAGCGCGCCTGGAAGGACGGCGAGGCGCGCGAGAGCCGGGTCGTCTTCATCGGCCGCGAACTGCCGATCGACAAGATCAGGACCGGTTTCGAGGCCTGCGTCGCCTGACCGGAAGGCGGCGTGCCGGCGCCGGCCGGGCCGTTTCGTCTCGCAGCGCAACACGGCTGGTCTGCGCCCACCCGTGTTGCGCCGCGCAGCCCGCCCTGGTCCTTACTGGCGGCGAGGAGGCCTGGTCCGATGGGCAACGATTCCGCCGCCAAATTCGATCCGTCGCGTGCCAACGAATATGCCGAGCAGAGCCGCATCGCGCTCGCCGGCTATGACGCATGCCACGAGCTGTCCGCCTGCATGCTGGCCGCGGCGCTCGGCAGCGGCCGCACGGCGCGCGTTCTGGTGGTCGGGGTCGGCGGCGGCGCCAGCGAGATCATCACGGCCGGAGCCCTGGAGCCCGGCTGGTCCTTCGTCGCGGTCGACCCCTCGCAGCCGATGTTGGACCTCGCCGTCGCCGCGGTCGAAGCTAGGGGGCTCTCTGCGCGCACGCAGTTTCATCTCGGCTATGTCGACGATATTGCCGGCGAGGCGCCGTTCGACGCGGCCACCCTCATCGGCGTGCTGCACCATGTGCCGGGCGACGATGCCAAGCGGGCGCTGCTCGCCAGCATTGCCCGGCGCTTGAAGCCCGGCGCGCCGCTGGTCCTCGCCGGCAACCGTTTCGCCTATCGCGCGCAGCCGCTGCTCCTCAAGGCCTGGGGTGAGCGCTGGCGCATGCATGGCGCGGCCCCGGCCGAGGTCGAGGCGAAGCTCGGCAGGATCCTGCAGGGCGCCGATCCGCCGGCGACGCCCGAGGCCGTCGAGGCACTGCTCGCGGAAGCCGGCTTCGTCGAGCCGACCTGGTTCTTTTCGAGCCTGTTCTGGGCTGCCAATCTGGCGCGCCGCAAGGCAGAGTGAGCCGGCTCCCGGCGAGGCTCATCATGTCCGACAAACCACGCGTCACCATTCTCTACTGCACCCAGTGCAACTGGCTGCTCAGGGCCGCCTGGATGGGCCAGGAGCTTCTGTCGACATTCGGCCAGGACCTCGGCGAGGTGGCCCTTCAGCCCGGAACGGGCGGGGTCTTCGAGATCCGCGTCGGCGGCGAGCTCATCTGGGAACGCAAGCGCGACGGCGGCTTTCCCGAGGCCAAGGTGCTGAAGCAGCGGGTGCGCGACATAGCTTGGCCGGAGCGTGACCTCGGACATTCCGAGCGTCAATAGGCCGCGCGCCGCGCCCCGTCGTCGCCGGCCTCTGCCAGGACGTGATCGGATCGCCGGCGGAATGACGCCCGGACATTGCGCGCTGGGCGCGAGCGCGCCGGCTGCTGCCGATCCGCATCCACCGGCGCGGCCCGCACAGGCGCTCCCTACTCGACCCGCCAGGGGAAGGTCCAGGTCTCGGTCAGTGCCTTGTTGCCGGCGCGCAGGAAGGCCCTGAGATCGACGGTCTTGCCGGCCTCGCCCGCCACGTCGATGCCGGCGCGGAAGCCGCGCGTCTGCGTGTTCGGCACGAGGAAGGTGCGGGTGATCTTGGCATTGCTGGCGCTCGGCACGACCTGAACCAGTTCCGGCTGGCCGAGGTAATATTCGAGATCGCCGCCGACGAAGTCGATGATGAAGCGCGTCGCGTTCGGCGCCACGGGCTCGCCGGAACCGAGCGCGGTCGGCCGGGTGCGGTAGGTGTTCAGCACATAGCCGCCGCTGTGCAGGCGCGCCTCGTTGGCGGTGGAGACGACGCGATAGGCGAAAGTGAGCGTCTGCCCCTGTTCGACCGCGCGGGCCGGCACCCAATAGGCGACGATATTGTCGTTGGTCTCGTCCGCCGTCGGCAGCTCGACCAACTCGACGCGGCCGTCGCCGAAGCCCTCGCGGGGCTCGACCCAATAGCTCGGCCGGGCCTCGTAGCTGAGATCGAGGTCCTGGTAGTGCTCGAACACCCGGTCACGCTGCATCAGGCCGAAGCCGCGCACGTTGCGGTCGCCGAACTGCGAGATTTCGGGGGTCTTCGGGTTGCGCAGCGGTCGCCAGAGCCATTCGCCCGTGTCGGAATGGATGAGCAGGCCGTCCGAATCGTGCAGCTCCGGCCGGAAGTCGTCGAACACCCGCCGGTCGTTCTCGCCGTAATAGAACATGGAGGTGAGCGGCGCGATGCCGAGCTTGGGGATGGCGCGGCGGGGAAACAGCGTGCAGTGCACGTCGAGCACCGTCTCCTGGCCCGGAAAGAGCCCGAACCGATAGGCGCCGGTCACGCTCTCGCCGTCGAGCAGGGCGAAGATCGTGCAGGAGGACGCGTCCGGGCCGGGCGTCTCGACCCAGAATTCGCGGAAGACCGGAAACTCCTCCTGGCCCGGTCCGGCCGTGTTGATGGCGATGCCGCGGGCCGACAGGCCGTATTTCTGGCCACGCCCGAGGAAGCGGAAATAGCTCGCGCCGAGGAACGAGATGACCTCGTCCTGCACCTTCGGGTCGTTCAGCGGGTGGTGCAGCCGGAAGCCGGCAAAGCCGAGATCGACCGGCAGCGGGCGTTCGAACCTGTTGCGGCCATAGTCGAACAGCGAAGCGGCATAAGGAATCGGCGTCGGAATGCCGTCGCGGATGACGTTCACCACCACCGGGTCGCGATAGATGAAGCCGAGATGGAACATCTGCATGCGGAACGGGCCGTTGGCCTGGCCGAGCAGCGCACGTTCCGGCCGGAAGCGGATGTCGCGGTACTGGTCGAAGTTCATGCCGGTCAGGGCCGGCGGCAATTGCGGCCGCGGCGCCTCGTAGGGCAGAGCGGCGAGGTCGCGCGCGCGCCGCACCACGTCCTCATAGCCGAAGCGGGCGGGCGGCTGCGGGGTTGCCGGCGCCTGCTGCGGAGGCTGACTGGTCTGCGCCCGGGCCGCGGCGGGCCAGGTTATGCCGGCAAGGGCAAGCAGTCTGAGGGCATCGCGACGGGCGAAGACGGGTAAGTTCATGGCGCCTCACGGCAGGAACACGACACGCTTGGCCTCGTGAGAGGCGCCTGCGGTCATGACGGCATGGCATGGAGCCGTCAAGGGGGAGGCCTTGGCCGACCGCGACGGGCAGGGCGGCCGCGCATCGCTGCCCGCCATCCGGCCTGCTTGCGGAGCTGCGCCGCGATTTGCCAGTGTCGCGCGGATTTCAGCGGAGAAAAACGATGGCAAGAAACCTGCTCGACATGACCGGCCGCGTCGCTCTGGTGACCGGCGCGGGCACCGGTCTCGGCGCCCGGTTCTGCACGGCGCTCGCCGAGCACGGCGCCGCGGTTGTCGCGGTCGCGCGGCGCGCCGAGAAGGTCGAAGGCGTCGCCGCATCGATCCGGGCGGACGGCGGCAAGGCCATTGCGGTGGCGGGCGACGTCACCGACCCCGCGTCGATCGCCGCAGCCTTCGATGCCGCCGAGAGCGCCTTCGGCACGGTCGACGCGGTGGTGGCCAATGCCGGCATTTCCATTCCCGGCCGGGCGATCGAGACGAGCGATGCCGACTGGCGCGCTGTGATGGCGACCAATCTCGACGGCGTGTTCTTCACCGGCCGGGAGGCGGCCCGCCGGCTGCTGGCGGCCGGCAAGCCCGGCGCGATCGTCAATATCGCCTCGATCCTCAGCTACGGCGTCTCGAAGGGCACCGCATCCTATGCCGTCTCCAAGGCCGGCGTCGCCCAGATGACCCAGGCGATGGCCTATGAGCTCGCCTTCAAGGGCGTCCGGGTCAACGCCATCGCGCCCGGCTATGTGGTCACCGACATCAACCGCGACTATCTGACCAGCGAGAAGGGCCGCACCATGCTGCGCGACATTCCGGTCGGCCGGTTCGGAGAGGAGGAGGACCTCGACGGCGCGCTGCTGCTGCTGCTGTCCGATGCCGGGCGGTTCATGACCGGAACCGTCGTCACCGTCGACGGCGGCCATCGCATCGGCCTGCGCGGCGTCTGATCCGCTTCGGCTGCCACCCGCTCTGCGTGAACACCCCCATTCGCGGCCGGCATAGCTCGCCGCGGCCATTTCCAGTAGGGACTTGCATCATGATCATCGACGAACGCTCCTATACGACCCTGCCCGGCAAGGTGAAGGCCTTCCTGGAGGTCTATGAGCGCCTGGCACGGCCGATCCAGTGGCCGATCCTCGGCGAACCCATCGGCTTCTTCGTCACCGAGGTCGGCACGCTGAACCAGGTCGTCCATCTCTGGCGCTACGACAGCATGGCCGATCGCGAGCAGCGCCGCGCCAAGCTGGCGGCCGCCCCCGGCTTCAGCGACTACCTCGACGCCGCGACCCCGCTTCTCCTCAAGATGGAGAACCGGATCCTGGTCCCCACCGCATTCTCGCCGTTGAAATGACGGCACTATCCGGAGCATCCATGAGCAAGTCCATGAACGGGGCCGAGAGCCTCGTCCGCACCCTGGTCGGCGGCGGCGTGACGGTGAGTTTCACCAATCCGGGCACGTCGGAGATGCATTTCGTCGCCGCGCTCGACCGCGTCGACGGCATGCGCTGCGTCCTTTGCCTGCACGAGAACGTCGCGACCGGCGCGGCCGATGCCTATTACCGGATGACCGGCACGCCCGGCTCGACGCTCCTGCATCTCGGCCCCGGTCTCGCCAATGGCCTTGCCAATCTGCACAACCTGAAGCGGGCGCGCTCCGGCGTCGTCAACATCGTCGGCGAGCATGCGACCTATCACCGCCAGTACGATGCGCCGCTGACCTCGGACATCGAGGGCATTGCCGGCTCGATGTCGCATTGGGTGAAGACCTCGGTCTCTGCCGCTGACGTGGCGGTGGACGGGGCGGCCGCGATCACCGCGGCGAGCCAGCCTCCGGGCCAGATCGCCACGCTGATCCTGCCCGCCGATACCGCCTGGACCGAGGGCACCGGCCCCGCACCGGTCGAAGCCGCCGCCGCGCCCGCCAAGGTTGCCGAAGCGGCCGTCGAAGCCGCCGCCAAGGCGATCGCCGCCGGTGGCCGGCCGATGATCCTGCTCGGCACGGACGGGGTGCGCGAAAAGGCCGCGGCGCTCGCCTCGCGCATCGCCGAGAAGACCGGCGCGCGCATTCTCGGCCAAACCTCGGTCGCCCGCATGGAGCGCGGCGCGGGCCGCGTGCCGCTGGAGCGGCTGCCCTATCCGGTCGACGGTGCGCTCGCCGCGACCAAGGGCATCACCCACCTGATCCTGGTCGGTACCACCGCGCCGGTCGCCTTCTTCGCTTATCCGAACAAGCCTTCGCTGCTCTATCCCGCCGATGCCGAGGTGATCACGCTGGCAACGCCGGCCGAGGATGCCGTGGATGCGCTGGAGCGGCTTGCCGAGCGCGTCGGTGCGGCGAAGACCGTCCCGAAGCTGACCGCCCCGGGCGTGCCGGATCTGCCGAAGGGCGCGCTGACGCCGGAAACGATCGCCGCCGTGGTCAGCCATCTGATGCCGGAAAACGCGATCGTGGTCGACGAGTCCGTCACGACGGGCCGCGGCTTCTTCCCCTATTCGTTCGGAGCTCCGCAGCACGACTGGCTGCAGCTCACCGGCGGTGCGATCGGCGAGGGCCTGCCGCTTGCCGTCGGCGCGGCGGTGGCCTGCCCGGACCGCAAGGTCGTGTCGCTGCAGGCCGACGGCTCGGGCATGTATTCGCTGCAGGCGCTGTGGACCATGGCGCGCGAAAAGCTCGACGTCGTGGTCTGCATCTGGGCGAACCGGGCCTATGCCATCCTGAAGCACGAACTGGCCAATGTCGGCGCCGAAAATCCGGGCCGCAAGGCGCATGACATGCTGTCGCTCGGCGATCCCGATCTCGACTGGGTTTCGCTCGCCCGCGGCATGGGCGTCGAGGCGACCCGCGTCGACACGGCCGAGCGCTTTGCCGACGCCTTCGCTTCGGCCAGCCGCCGCAAGGGCCCGTTCCTGATCGAGGTGCTCTGCTGACCGGCTCGCATCGCGCCGGTCTTTCGATCACAATGCCGGCGTGAACATCATGCCCGTGCCCGCCGCCATCGCCTTTGCCGCGCGCTATCTGCGCGCGCTCGGCGATGCCGGCTGGCGCGTCGCCCTGCACATCGTGCCCTATGCGCTGCTGTCCGGCCCGCTGATCGAGGCGGCGATCCGGCTGCGCGGGATTCTGCTATGGAAGGTGCCGCTGATTGCCGCGGCCACCGTCTGCCTGCATCTGGCGGTGCTGCTCGGCGCGCATGTCGCAACCGTGCGCCGGCTCAGCCGGCGCGGCGGCGAGCTGCCCTCGGTGCGCCAGTCCTTCGCGGCGGCGGGCCGGGTGACGCTCGAAGTCGGGCTGATGCTGGCAGTGGTGTTTCTGGCCGGCCTCGCGGCGACCGGCGCCCTCGACATCGTGACGCTGCTGGCGGAGGCGGGCGGCGAGCGCTGGCCGGCTTTTGCCGCGCGTCTGGTGGCCATCGGCACCGGCCTCGCCGCAATGGCCGTGCTGCTGACGGGCGGGACCGCGCTCGCCGTGGCCTCGGCCAGCGGCCGCCGGGCGGACGTTCCGGCGGCTGCGGCTCACCTCAATCGCCGGTCGACCGAGACGGCGCTGGTGATCTGCGTGGCGATCGTCGCCGGAACCGCCGCTACCGTCGGCGGCGTTGCTCTCGGGATCGGCCTCGGTGCGACGCCCCTGGCGCTCGCCGCCGCGCTCGGCAAGGGCCTCGGCGTGCTTGCAGCGGCGACCGCGATCGGGGTGGGAGCCGCCGCGCTCGCCGCCGACGATTGAGCGCTTCGGGCGCCTGATCGCCCGTGATGGCTGCTCCGGAAACAAAAAGGCCGCGCTCTGCGGCGCGGCCGTCGGGCTCGTTCAGATGGCGGGCGGCCGGGCGCTCAGTCCGCCTTGCGGCGCAGCCGCACCACCACGTCGACGCGCGCGACCTCATAGCCCTCGGGGGCCTGCGGCAGCTTGTCGACGGCGACATGCGGGCCGGGAATGTCGAACACCGTGGTCTCGCCTTCCACGATGAAATGGTGGTGGTCGGCGAGGTTGGTGTCGAAATAGGCCTTGGAGCCGTCGACCGCGATCTCGCGCAGCAGGCCGGCCTCGGTGAACTGGTGCAGCGTGTTGTAGACGGTGGCGAGCGACACCGGCACACGTGCCTTGGCGGCTTCGTCGAACAGCATTTCCGCCGTCACGTGGCGGTCGCCCTTGGCGAACAGGATCCAGCCGAGCGCCATCCGCTGGCGGGTGGGCCTCAGCCCGACCTCGCGCAGCATGGTGCGCACGTCATGGATCGGGCAGCCGGTGCGTTGCAGCTGGCTGACGCGTTCGTGCGCCGACAGCTTCCCGTCCGTCGGAAGCGGCGGCTCAGTATGCGTGAGGTCGATGAGGGTCCGGATCGTCATTGGCCCTATTTTAGGAACTCGCCCGCCGTTCCGCAACCCGTTCGCAGGCGCACAACGATCGGCACCCGCCGCGGCGGGCGCGGGAGGCGGCCGGGGATCATTGCCAAAGGGTTAAATTGACCCGTCGCCGCCTTTTGCCCGTCAGGAGTCCCTGTGTTAGAGAGCAGCCGCTACGGCTCCGGCGGAGGGGCCGCAATGACAGGGCGGTTGAAACAGAGCAATGAGCGAGCGCAAGACCAGCTTCACTTATGAAGAGCTTCTCGCCTGCGGGCGGGGCGAGCTTTTCGGCCCCGGGAACGCGCAGCTGCCGCTACCGCCCATGCTGATGTTCGATCGCATCACTTCGATCGGCGAGGATGGCGGCGCCAGCGGCAAGGGCCATGTGCTCGCCGAGCTCGACGTGAAGCCCGACCTCTGGTTTTTCCCCTGCCATTTCAAGGGCGATCCGGTCATGCCGGGCTGCCTCGGGCTCGATGCCCTCTGGCAGCTCACCGGCTTCCATCTCGGCTGGCTCGGCCTGCCGGGCCGCGGCCGGGCGCTCGGCGTCGGCGAGGTGAAATTCTCCGAAATGGTGCTGCCGACGACCCGCAAGGTGGTCTACGGCGTCGATATCAAACGTGTGTTCAAGTCCAAGCTCGTGCTCGGCATCGCCGACGGCTGGCTGGAGGCGGATGGCAAGCGCATCTACGAAGTGAAGGACATGCGTGTCGGCCTGTTCGGCGCCGCCGCCTGATTGCCTGATTCGTCAGTACAACGTCTCGCCACGAGACTGCGACACCAAAGCTTCGAGAGGCCGCCTATGCGCCGCGTCGTCGTCACCGGGATGGGGATCGTCTCGTCCATCGGCAACAATTCCAACGAGGTCCTGGCCTCCCTGCGCGAGGCCCGCAGCGGCATCGCGCTCGCTCCCTCCTTCGTCGAGCACGGCTTCCGCTGCCAGGTTGCGGGCGCGCCGACGCTCGACGCCGCCTCCGTGGTGGACCGGCGCGCCATGCGCTTCCACGGCGGCGGCTCGGCGTGGAACCATGTCGCCATGGACCAGGCGATCGTCGATTCCGGCCTGGAGCCCGGCGAGATCAGCCACGAGCGCACCGGCATCGTGATGGGCTCCGGCGGTCCCTCGACCCGGGCCATCGTCGAGGCCGCGGACAAGGCGCGCGAAAGCGGCAATTCCAAGCGCGTCGGCCCATTCGCCGTGCCGAAGGCCATGTCGTCGACCGCCTCGGCGACGCTCGCCACCTGGTTCAAGATCCGCGGCGTCAACTATTCGATCTCCTCGGCCTGCGCGACCTCCAACCACTGCATCGGCAATGCCTATGAGCTGATCCAGTGGGGCAAGCAGGACATCATCTTCGCCGGCGGCTGCGAGGAGCTCGACTGGAGCCTGTCCGTCCTGTTCGACGGCATGGGCGCGATGTCGTCCAAGTTCAACGACCGGCCGAGCACCGCCTCGCGCGCCTATGACGTCAACCGCGACGGCTTCGTCATTGCCGGCGGCGCCGGCGTGCTGGTGCTGGAAGAATACGAGCGCGCCAAGGCGCGCGGCGCGAAGATCTACGGCGAGGTCGCCGGCTATGGCGCGACCTCCGACGGCCACGACATGGTGGCGCCGTCGGGCGAGGGCGCGGCACGCTGCATGCGCATGGCGCTGCAGGGCGTCGGCCCGAAGGTCGACTACATCAATCCGCATGCGACCTCGACGCCGGTCGGCGACATCAAGGAGATCGAGGCGATCCGCGAGGTCTTCGGCGGCGCCGACAAGAGCCCGCCGATCTCGGCGACCAAGTCGCTCACCGGCCATTCGCTGGGCGCGACGGGCGTCCAGGAGGCGATCTATTCGCTGCTGATGATGAACAACAGCTTCATCTGCGAGAGCGCCCATATCGAGACGCTGGATCCCGAAATGGCCGACATGCCGATCGTCCGCGAGCGCGTCGACGATGCAAAGCTGGGTTGCGTCCTGTCGAATTCCTTCGGTTTCGGCGGCACCAATGCCACCATTGTGTTGAAACATGTCGATGCCTGACTCTGGACCGGGATCGGCGACTCTGCGTCAAATCGTGTCACGACCCGGTCGTAGACTCATGCAACAGGCTGCGAGATGTCCCA
This sequence comes from bacterium YEK0313, assembly GCA_000751295.2. Taxonomy (NCBI): domain Bacteria; species bacterium YEK0313. The sequence continues at coordinate 216,478 of CCMO02000002.1, read as the reverse complement.
CTCGCAGCGGACCCCCACCATGTGGACCGACCGCCATGCGTTTCCCGTTCTCAGGCTCGTCGCGAGCCGGCGGGGCAACGAGGGCGAAGCGAGGAGCAATCGCGTGACCGGACTGATGCAGGGCCGTCGCGGCCTGATCATGGGGGTGGCGAACGACCACTCCATTGCCTGGGGCATCGCCCGGACGCTGGCCGCCCACGGTGCCGAAATCGCCTTCACCTATCAGGGCGAGGCGCTCGGCCGCCGGGTCCGGCCGCTGGCCGAGAGCATCGGCGCCTCGCTAGTCCTGCCCTGCGACGTCGAGGATCTGGCCACCGTCGACCAGACCTTCGCAACGCTCGGCGAGACCTGGGGCGGGCTCGACTTCATCGTCCATGCCATCGGCTTCTCCGACAAGAACGAGCTGAAGGGGCGCTACGCCGACACCACCCGCGAGAACTTCTCGCGCACCATGGTCATCTCCTGCTTTTCCTTCACGGAAGTCGCCAAGCGCGCGGCGGCGCTGATGCAGCCCGGTGGCTCGATCCTGACCCTGACCTATGGCGGCTCCACGCGGGTCATGCCGAACTACAATGTCATGGGGGTCGCCAAGGCGGCGCTCGAAGCTTCGGTGCGCTATCTCGCCGCCGATTACGGGCCGCTCGGCATCCGCGTCAATGCGCTCTCGCCGGGGCCGGTGCGCACGCTCGCCGGCGCCGGCATCTCGGATGCGCGGCTGATGTTCAACTTCCAGAAGCGCCATGCCCCGCTGCGCCGCACGGTGTCGATCGACGAGATCGGCGGCTCGGCGCTCTATCTCCTGTCCGACCTCTCGTCGGGCGTGACGGGCGAGATCCACTATGTCGATTCCGGCTACAACATCGTCTCGATGCCGCATCCGGAAGCGCTGAAGACGGTGGACGCCGCCGAACAGGCGGTGGAGGAGGCCTCCGGCCGCTCGCAGGGCGAGGCCGCCGAATAGGCTGTCCGGGATCGGATCGGCCCATCGACAAAGGACGGCGCTGCGCCGTCCTTTTCGTTTGCGCGCCACGACGATTGCCTGCGCGCCAAGAAAAACCCCCGCCTTGCGGATGCCGCAGGGCGAGGGCGGATAGGATCGGCTCGGGCGATCGAGGGCCCGGATGGCCTCAGTCCTTGGCGCGCTCGTAATAGGCGCCGTCCTCGGTGTTGACGACGATGCGCGTGCCGGCGGTGATGTGCGGCGGCACCAGGGTGCGCACGCCGTTCGACAGCATGGCGGGCTTGTAGGAGGACGAGGCGGTCTGGCCCTTGGTCACCGGTTCGGTGTCGACCACTTCCAGCGTGACGCGCTGCGGCAGCTCGATGCCGACGGGATTGCCCTCGTAGACCGACAGCTTCACCTCCATGTTCTCCTGGAGGTACGGCTTCTGCTCGCCGATGATGTCGTCGGGGACCGCGATCTGCTCGTAGGTCTCCTGGTTCATGAAGTGATTGCCGTCGCCGTCCGAATACAGATAGGTGTAGGGCCGGTCCTCGACATAGGCGCGCTCGACCATTTCGGTGGTGCGCCAGCGCTCCGAAACCTTCACGCCGTCGGAGAGGCGACGCATGTCCACCTGGGTGACCGGGGTGCCCTTGCCGGGATGGATGTTCTGGGCGGTGACGATCAGATAGAGCCTGCCGTCGACTTCAAGGATGTTGCCCTTGCGGACGGAAGAGGCGATGACCTTCGGCACGGATGTCGTCCTTGGTTGAGCAGCCAGGAAACTTGGCGAACAAGAAACTTGGCCAAACAGGGAAGCAGGGCAGAAAGCCCCCTCGCAATCGGTTCTGCCGTCGCATAGACGAACTTTCCGGAAAGCGCCACCCCGAAGCGAAGATCATGCCCAGCGCGCACGCCTCTCCCTGGTGGGACAAAGACCGCCACGCCGACCGCCGGCCCTTCCTGGTCGCCCGCGGCCGCATCAAGCAGCGGCTTCGGTCGTGGTTCGAGGCGGAGGGCTTCACCGAGGTCGAGGCGGGGCAGCTGCAGGTCTCGCCCGGCAACGAGGCCCACCTGCATGCCTTCGCGACCGAAGCGGTCAGCATCGACGGCCGGCGCGCGCCGCTCTATCTGCACACATCGCCCGAATTCGCCGCCAAGAAGCTGATCGCCGCGGGCGAGACGCGCATCGTCGACTTCGCCCGGGTGTTCCGCAACCGCGAGCGGGGCCCGCTGCACCATCCCGAATTCACCATGGTGGAATGGTACCGGGTGGGCGCGCCCTACGAGCAGCTCATGGCCGATTGCGCCAGCCTGATGCGGCTCGCCTGCGCCGCCGCCGGCACGGACACTCTCGTCTGGCGCGGCGGCAGCGCCGATCCGGCGCTCGAGCCGGAGCGGGTGACGCTGCAGGAGGCCTTCGCGCGCCATGCCGGCATCGATCTCCTGGCGAGCGTCGCGCCGTCCGGCGAGACGGACCGCGACCGCCTGGCCGCGGCCGCGCGCGGCGCGGGCATCCGTGTCGCCGAGGACGACGGCTGGGCCGACATCTTCTCCAAGGTGCTGGTCGAAAAGATCGAGCCGCGGCTCGGCTTCGGGCGGCCGGCGATCCTGTGCGAATATCCGGTCAGCGAGGCGGCGCTCGCCCGGCCGAAGGCCGGCGATGCCAGGGTGGCGGAGCGGTTCGAGCTCTATGCCTGCGGCGTCGAGCTCGCCAACGGCTTCGGCGAACTGACCGATCCGGTCGAGCAGCGCCGACGCTTCGAGCTGGAAATGGCCGAGAAGCAGCGTGTCTATGGCGAGCGCTACCCGATCGACGAAGATCTCCTGGCCGCGCTCGCCGCCATGCCGCCGACGAGCGGCATCGCCCTCGGCTTCGAGCGCCTGGTCATGCTGGCCGCCGGCGCGCGGTCGATCGAGGACGTCATCTGGACGCCGGTTCCGCGCGAGGAGGCTCGATGAGCGGCACATGCGGCGCGGCGCTGCGCGGCAGGAGGCCCGAGAGGCGCGGGTCGTCGAAGATCTCGATGCCGGCCGCATAGGGAACGAAGCCGCAGGCCTGGTAGAATCGCAGTGCGCCCGGATGGTCGTGGGTGCAGGTGTGCAGCCAGACCCTGGTCGTGCCGGGGCGCCAGGCGCGGGCGAGCGCGGCCGCCATCAGGGCACGGCCGCACCCCTTGCCGACCGCCTGCGGCACCAGGCCGAAATAGACGATCTCGACCGCGCCGGGTTGGCTGACGTCGAGCTCGACGAGGCCGACCTCCGCGCCGTCCTGCTCGGCCACATAGACCTCGTTGTCGGGATTGCCGATGAGCTTGGCGAGCGCCCTGTCGTCGAGGACGAGGCGCGAGGTCCAGAGCCAGTCCTCGCCGATGCGCCGGTAGAGCGCGCGATACCAGGCAAGGTCGGGGCTCTCGATCCGCTTCAGGGCCGGGCCGCCTTGCGGAACCGGTTCGGACGGCGGCGCGACCATTTCGAGCCAGGTGACCGCCGTCGTCAGCCGGCCCGGCGGAACCAGGAAGTAGCCGGACATATCGAGTTGCGCGTTGTCGGTCATGCCTTGGGATCCTGATGTTCGGCGCGGAGGCGACGCCCGCCTCCTTAGCGCGCCTTGGGGTCGAGCGCATCGCGCAGCCCGTCGCCGAGCAGGTTGAAGCTGAGCACCGTGAGAAAAATGGCGAGGCCGGGGAAGATCGCCATCCAGGGCGCCTGGGTCAGGAAGCGCTGGGCGGCGTTCAGCATCGAGCCCCAGGACGGCGTCGGCGGCTGCTGGCCGAGGCCGAGGAAGGAGAGCGATGCTTCCGCGATGATGGCGGTGGCGATCGTCAGCGTCGCCTGGACCAGGAGCTGGGGCAGGATGTTCGGCAGGATGTGGCGGATGGCGATGCGCCAGGGTGGGTTGCCGACGGCGCGCGCGGCCTCGACGAAATCCTCGCTCCTGACCGCCAGAACCTGGCCGCGGGTGAGGCGCACGAAGACCGGCGTCGCGGTGATGCCGATGGCGATCATCGCGTTCTCGAGGGAGGGGCCGAGGAAGGCGGCGAGCGCGATGGCGAGGATCAGGAAGGGGCAGGCGAGCATGGCGTCGGTGAAGCGCGAAATCAGCGCATCGGTCCAGCCGCCGAGATAGCCGGCGGCAAGGCCCAGCGGCACGCCGGCGAGGATGGCGATGGCGACCGAGACGACGCCGGCGGCGAGCGAGGCGCGCGCGCCGAAGACGACGCGGGCGAAGACGTCGCGGCCGACCTCGTCGGAGCCGAACCAGTGGGCCGCGGACGGCGCCTGGCGCACCGCGCGCCAGCTCTGCTGCACCGGATCGTGCAGGCCGAGATGGGGCGCCAGCACCGCGAGGGCGGCGATGATGACCAGCACGGCGAGCGCCGCCATGGCGCCCCTGCGCGCCTTCAGGCGGCGCCAGGCCCGCCGCGCGGGGCTTTCGATTTCGGCGGCGGCAATGGCCGCGGGAATGCCCTGGCTGACGGCCATGGTCAGCTCCTCAGCCGCGGATTGGCGAGGATATAGCCGATATCCGCCAGGAGGTTGAGCACGACATAGGTGGTCGCGGTGACCAGCACGACACCTTGGACGACCGCGTAGTCGCGGTTGAACACCGCGTCGACGATCAGCTTGCCGAAGCCGGGCACCGAAAAGATCTGCTCGGTCAGCACCGCGCCCGACAGGAGCGTGCCGAACTCCAGGGCGCCGAGCGTGATGACCGGGGTCAGCGCGTTGCGCAGGGCATGTTTCAGGATCACCTTCTCCTCGGTGAGGCCCTTGGCGCGGGCGGTGCGGACATAGTCGCTTTCGAGCGCCTGCAGCATGGCGGCGCGGGTGTGGCGCATGATGACGCCGGCGAAGGAATTGCCGAGCACGAAGGCCGGCATGACGGTGGCGGCGAGCGAGGCCTTGAGGTCCTCGAACGGCGAGACGTAGCCGGAGGCCGGCAGCCAGCCGAGCTGCACGGAGAAGACGAAGATCATCATGATGCCGAGCCAGAAGTTCGGCGTCGATATGCCCCAGAGCGCGACGATATTGGCGGCGTAGTCGAGCGCCGAGTTCTTGCGCACGGCCGAGATGATGCCGGCGGGAATGCCGATGGCCAGGGTGAACAGCATGGCCATGACGGCGAGCTGGATGGTCACCGGCAGCTTCTGGGCGATCAGCCGGGCGACCGGTTCCTTCAGGCGCATGCTCTCGCCGAGATCGCCTGAGAAGACACCCCCGATCCAGGCGATATACTGGACCGGCAGCGGCTGGTCGAGCCGGTAGCGCTGGCGGATCTGCTCGATCACGACGGGATCCTTCTCCTCGCCGGCGAGCACCAGCGCAGGATCGCCGGGCAGGAGCTGCTGCAGCAGGAAGATGATCACCGACACGAAGAACAGCGTCGGGATCATCTGCAGGACGCGCTTGCCGATGAGCGTCAGCATGAACGGCCGTCCGTCAGTTGGCGGCGAGCTTCAGGCCGATGACCCGGACGAGGCCGTCGGGCATCGGCCGGTAGCCCGAAAGCCGGGCGGTATGGGCGATGATGACGGGCCGGTGATAGAGGTAGACGATCGAGCCTTCGGTGAGCAGCCGCTCGGCGACCCGCTCGTAGATCGCCTTGCGGGCGGCCATGTCGGTCTTGGTGCGCGCCTCCAGCATCATCGCATCGACCTCGCGGTTGCAGTAGCCGCCATAGTTCTGGGGCTGGTTGCAGCCGTGGAAGATGAAGAGGTTGCCGTCCGGGTCGGAGCGGCCCGACCAGTTGAGCATATAGGCCTGGTAGCGGCCCTGCTCGGCCTCCTGCAGGGAGGTGGCGAACTCGGTGACGCGGATCTTCAGGTCGAAGCCGGCTTCGGCCGTCATGGCCTGCAGGACCTCGGCCACCTGTCGCACCTCCGGGTTGTTCGGCACCATGAAGTCGATCGCGATCGGCGTGCGCACGCCGGCCTCGCGCAGCAGCCGCTTCGCCCGCTCGACGTCGCGCGCCGGAACCGGGAACCGCGTCTGGTAGTAGGGGTGCTGCGGGTTGATCCACTGGTTGCCGGGCGCCGCCGCGCCGTTGAACACGACCTGGTTGATCGCTACCCGGTCGATGGCGAGCGAAAAGGCCTGCATGATCCGCGGATCCTGGCCGAAGGCGGTGCGCGCCGCCTCGCTCTTGGCGACGTTGAGCGTCACGCCCTGATAGCCGAGATCGACGGCGGCGGAGAGCCTCAGGCGCGGATTGGCGCGGATCTCGGCGACGTCGGTCGCCAGGGCGCGCTCGATCAGGTCGAGCGAGCCGGCGCGCAGATTGGCGAGCCGGACGGTCGAATCGTTGATCGGCCGGTATTCGATGCGGTCGATGCTGACCGCGTCCTTGTTCCAGTAGTCGGCGAAGCGCTCGACCACGATGCGGTCCTGCTGGACGCGTTCGACCAGCCGGTAGGGACCGGCGCAGACGGGCCTCGCGCCGAAGCGGTCGCCGGCCTCGCGCGCGGCCCTAGGGCTGACCATCATGCCGGCCCGGTCGGTGAGCTGGGACAGGAGCGGCGCGAAGGGCTGCTTCAGGACGAGCCGGACGGTGAGCGGATCGACGACCTCGACCCGCTCGACGGAGGCAAGCTCCGGCCGGCGGAACGAGCCGGCCATGGACATGTGCCGCTCCAGCGAAAACTTGACCGCCTCGGCATCCATGGGCTCGCCGTCGTGGAAGCGCACATCGGGCCTGAGGCGGATGGTCATGGAGAGGCCGTCGGCCGAGGTCTCCTGCGACAGGGCGAGCTGCGGCACGGCCTGCAGCTTTTCGTCGATGTCGAACAGCTTGTCGCAGATCGAGGCGAAGACGATGCGGCCGACATAGGTGCGGCTGAGCGTCGGGTCGAGCACGTCGGGATCCTCGGCAAGGCCGATCCTGAGCGTGGTGGTCTGGGCGCCGGCGACGCCGGCCGACACGGCGAGGGCAAGCGCCGCGGCAGTCCATCGGGTGAAGAGTCTCATCGGTTCCGTCCTCCGGTCTTCAGGCGCGTTCGCGCTCGCTTGTGATCTCGATCCTGCGGACAATGGCTCAGCCGGCGCGCGCCTCCGTGGTGGCGAAGGCACCGATCAGCCGTTCCAGGACGAGGCTTGCCTGCGCCTCCCGCGGCACGATGGCGCCGGCCGGCGGAAGCTCGCCGACGCGATGGCAGGCGGTCGCATGTGGCGCGCCTGTCAGGTCCGGGCGCTCGGTCCTGCAGCGGTCGACGACGAAGGGGCAGCGGGTGTTGAGGTGGCAGCCGGGGGGCGGGCTGAGCGGCGAGGGCACATCGCCCTCCAGGAGCTGGCGGTCGCGTACGGCGCCGGGCACCGTCACCGGAATGGCCGAGAGCAGCGCCCGCGTATAGGGATGGCGCGGCTCGGCGAACAGCGTCTCGGTCTCGGCGGTCTCGACGATGCGGCCGAGATACATGACCGCGATCCGGTCGGCCACATGTTTGACCACGGCCAGATCGTGCGAGATGAACAGGAGCGCAAGGCCGCGCCGGCGCTGCAGGTCGCGCAGCAGGTTGAGAATCTGGGCGCGGATCGACACGTCGAGCGCGGAGACCGGCTCGTCGCAGACGATCAGCTTCGGCTCGACGGCGATGGCGCGGGCGATCGCGATGCGCTGGCGCTGGCCGCCGGAAAATTCATGCGGATAACGTTGCGCCTGATGCGGCTGCAGGCCGACCTCGGCCAGGAGCTGGCCGACGCGCGCGCGCCGCTCGGCGGCCGGCACGATGCCGTGCAGCTTGAGCGGTTCGGCGAGGATGTCGCCGATCGTCATGCGTGGATTGAGCGAGGCGAAGGGATCCTGGAAGATCAGCTGGGCATGGCGCCGGCGGGCCCGCAACGCCTTCTCGTCGAGACTGCCGAGATCCTCGCCGTCGAAGATGACCCGGCCGCCGGTCGGCTCGATCAGGCGCAGCACCAGGCGGCCGACGGTCGACTTGCCGCAGCCGCTCTCGCCGACCAGCGCCAGCGTCTCGCCCGGCGCGATGGTCAGGTCGACGCCGTCGACCGCATGCACCCTGGCCAGCACCCGGCCGAAGGCCGAGACGCGGGCCGGGAAATGCTTGACGAGGCCTTGCACGTCGACCAGCGCGCTCATGCGACGAGCCTTTCCAGCGGCGCGCGCCTGCAGCGGGTGAGATGGCCGGGGCCGGCCGGGGCGACGGCCGGCGGCGCCGCGAGGCAGGCGGCCTCGGCGAAAGGGCAGCGCGGCGCGAAGCGGCAGCCCTGGGGCGGCGCGGTCATGTTCGGCACGCTGCCGGCAATGGCGGCCAGCCGCTCCTTGCGGCCGTCGAGGCGCGGGATCGAGCCGATCAGTCCGACGGTGTAGGGGTGCTGGGGATTGGCAAAGAGCTCCGCCACCGGCGCGCGCTCCACCACCTGGCCGGCATACATGACGATGACGTCGTCGCAGACCTCGGCCACCACGCCGAGATCGTGGGTGATCAGCATGATCGCCGTGCCGGTCTCGCGGCGCAGCCGGCGCATCAGCTCCAGGATCTGAGCCTGGATGGTGACGTCGAGCGCGGTGGTCGGCTCGTCGGCGATCAGCAGCCGCGGTCCGCAGGCGAGCGCCATGGCGATCATCACGCGCTGGCGCATGCCGCCGGAAAGCTTGTGGGGATAGTCGTGAAAGCGCGCCCGGGGGCTTGGGATGCGCACGCGGTCGAGCATGTCGAGCGCCTGGCGCGCGGCTTCCGCCTGCGACACCTTGCGGTGGCGCGCGATCGCCTCGCTGACCTGATCGCCGATGGTGAAGCTCGGATTGAGCGAGGTCATCGGCTCCTGGAAGATCATGGCGAGCCGGTCGCCACGCAGGTCCCGCAGGGCCGCGGGCGGCAGGGACAGGAGATCGCGCGTCTCGAAGGCGATCCGGCCGGTGACGGTGGCCGCGCCCGGCGGCAGCAGGCCCATGATCGACAGCGAGGTGACGCTCTTGCCCGATCCGGATTCGCCGACAATGCCGAGCGTGCGGCCGGCACCGAGCGAAAACGACACGCCGTCGACGGCGCGGGTGGTGCGGCCGTCCTGGCCATGGAAGCCGACCGCGAGATCGGTCACTTCGAGCAGGGGAGCGTCCGCCGGCGCGGCCTCGGCCTCCCGCAGGGACAAGCTGGCGGTCACCGCGCCGCCTCCCGCGCGACAGCTTCGGCGATGGTCCGGTCGATCACGGCGCGGTCGATGCAGCCGACCGGGTCGGCACGGGTCGGCAGCAGTTTCGCCATGTGGACATAACGCTCGCGCGAGACCCGCTCGAGCCGTTCGAGCTCGGCGAGCGGATCGGCATGATCGTCGACCCGCATCGACAGGAAGGGATGTCTCTCGGTGGTATGGATGATAACGGCCGCCGACTGGCGGCCGCGCTTGTCGCCGCCTTCCGCCTCGCCGGCCTTCATGGCCGCGATCAGCCGGCGTGCGAAGGGCAGGGCTGTGCCGGCCCGATAGGCCTCGGCGGTCGCCGCGATCACGGTGGCGCCCGCCAGCATGTTGCCGGCGACCGAGCAGTCCGGACCGACGACATGGCCGCACCAGCCGACGCAGTCCGCACCGGTATGGGCGGCGAAGGCTCCGTTCCTGTCCATGACATGCAGTTGGCGCTGACCGGCGCCGGCATCGGCCTCCGTCAGGCGCGCGACGACGGTCTTCGCATCGCGGCCCTGGCGCAGCAGATCGAGCCCGCGTGGCCCATAGGTGGCGTTGACCAGCGCCTGGGTGGCGATGGCCCCGGCCTCGGGATCGATCCAGGGGACGAGCGCGCCGGCCGCGAAGAAGCGGCTCGCGACGGCGATGCCGACCGCTGCGGTTTCGGGATCGCGGGCGATGATCGACCAGGTCATCGGCGTTCCGCGCGGCCCGGCACGTCACCGTCGCGCCGGCAACCGGCGCCGCGATGCAGGGCGCTCCTCAGGCACTCGCTGCGCGCATCCATGTCCGGGCTCCCTCCCGACTGGCTACGTCCTTTTCGGAAGCGGAGCATGACGGCTCCGGCGACCGAGGTAAACCGCAGACCACCTATGTGCGGCGCCATCGATCCAGTCGCGGCTCAGGCCCTGGCGCGGAGAAGGTCGCGCAGCCGCTCCGGGTCGATGGCCTGGACCACTCTACCGCGCCGGCCGGTCATGGTTTCGGCGGCCAGCATGGCGTTGAGGATGGCTTCCTCGACGCTGTCGACCGTCGCCGTGAACAGGGGGTCCATTTCCTGGTCGCCCAGGGCGGTGAAGCCGACGGTCGGCCCCAGGGGCACCTGCCCCGGATCGTTGGCGGTGGAGAAGGCCAGGTAGATGTCGCCGGAATCGTTGCCCGAGGGTGTGCCGCCGCGGCCCATGCCGATGCCGATTCGCCGGGCGAGGCGCTCGAGCTGGGTCGGGATCAGCGGTGCGTCGGTTGCCAGCACCACGATGATGGAGCCGCTCTCGGCGGACCGGAAGCGGCCTTCGGGCATCTGCTTGCCGACCTCGACACCGGCGACGGTGAGCCAGGGCCTGATGCCGTGATTGGCCTGGACCAGGACGCCCAGCGTATAGGTACCGGCCTTGGTCTCGACGCGGCGGGAGGCGGTGCCGGTGCCGCCCTTGAACTCGTAGGCGATCATGCCGGTGCCGCCGCCGACGCTGCCCTCCGCGACCGGCCCGCCAGCCGCGCCGTCGATGGCGGCGAGCACATGGCTCTCCTCGAGATGGAGGCCGGCAATGTCGTTGAGCCAGCCGTCATAGGTTTCGCCAACCACCGGCAGCGGCCAGACGCCCTCGCCGATGACATCAGGGAAGTGGCGGGCGAGCCAGCGCACCGTGCCGTGATGGGCGAGCCCAAGCGAACAGGTATTGGTGATGGTGATCGGCCCGGTGAACCAGCCGGCTTCGCGGATCCAGTGGCAGCCGGTGAGCTCACCATTGCCGTTCATCGCGAAAGTGCCGGCCCAGCAGGGATGCAGGAGCGCGTCCGGCGGGCGCGGCAGCACGGCGGTCACGCCGGTGCGGACCGCCTTCTCGCCATCACCGGAAATGAGCGTCGTCATTCCGACCGTGACGCCGGGCACGTCGGTGATGGCGTTCAGCGGGCCGGTCGTGCCGCGCAGGGGCAGTCCGAGCCCGCGCGCGCGCCGGCGGCCGTTGGGGGAGAAGGCGATCGGGTCGCGTCCGTCGCTGTCGCTCATCGTGGTCTCCGTCGGCATGGCCGGCCCTGCCGCGCGGATCCGCGCGGCTTCCGGCATGGGGGCGGGCGATCGGGTCAGCGTCCGACGGCATAACCCTGCATGCCGCGCGGATTGGCGGCCGCCTTCAGGCGCACGCCTTCGCGCCGGGCGCCGGTCAGCCGGCCTTCCGACCAGTCGCCGCCGATCTCGACGATGTGGCCGCGCCGGTGCAGTTCCTCGATGGTCGCGCGCGGCAGACGGTTCTCGACGACCAGCACGCCCGGGCGCGATTCACGCGGCCAGAACGAGCCGGGGAAATGCTCGGTGTGCCAGGCGGGCGCGTCGATCGATTCCTGCAGGTTCATGTTCGCGTGGACGTGGCGCAGGAACATTTGCGGCACCCACTGGTCCTGCTGGTCGCCGCCGGGCGAACCCCAGGCGAGATAGGGCTCGCCGTCGCGGAAGGCGATGGTCGGGGTCAGAGTCGAGCGCGGCCGCTTGCCGGGCTGGAGCGCGGCCGGGTGGCTCTCGTCGAGCCAGAACATCTGCGCGCGCGAGCCGAGGCAGAAGCCGAGCGCGGGGATGATGGGCGAGGACTGCAGCCAGCCGCCCGAGGGCGTCGAGGAGATCATGTTGCCCCAGCGGTCGATGATGTCGAAATGCACCGTGTCGCCGCGGGTGTTGCCGCTCTCGAAGGTGGTGATCTCGCCGACAGTCGGTTCGCCCGCGCCCGTCGCGCCGACCGCCACGCGCTTGCCGCTGGCGACCCGCGCATCGACCTTGCCGCCGGCGCCGGCGATGGTGCCGGGTCTGAGCTCCAGCGAGGCCTTGTCGCCGATCAGCTTGCGGCGCTCGGCATTGTAGGCCTTGGAGAGCAGCGTCTCGATCGGCACGTCGACGAAGGCGGGATCACCGTAGAAGGCTTCGCGGTCGGCGAAGGCGAGCTTGGCGGCCTCGACGACCAGGTGGACGAAGTCCGGGCCGGCCGGGTCGAGCTTGTCGAGGTCGAAGCCTTCGAGCAGGGCGAGCTGCTGCAGGCAGGCCAGGCCCTGGCACCAGGTGGTCGGCTTGAACACGCGGTAGCGGCCATAATCGTAGTGGATCGGCGCTTCGACGCTCGCCTTCCAGCGCGCCATGTCCTCGCCGGTGAGGACGCCGCGGTGGTGCCGGCCGGAGACGTCGAAGACGTCCTCGGTCCGGCAGAAACGGTCGACCGCCTCGGCGACGAAACCCTGGGACCAGATGTGGCGGGCGCGCTCGATCTCCTGCTCGCGGCTGCCGCCCTGGCATTCGCGCAGCACCCGCTCATAGGTCTCGGCGAGCCGGACATTGGTGAAGAGCTCTCCGGCCTGCGGCACGCGGCCCTCCGGCAGGTAGACCTCGGCCGATGTCGGCCAGTGCTCGCGGAACAGCTGCTCCACCGTCTGGATCGTCTCGGTGATCCGGTCGACGATGGGATAGCCGTGGCGGGCATAACCGATGGCTGCTTCCAGCACGTCGCGCGGGCGCATCGTGCCGTAGTCGCGCAGCAGCAGCATCCAGGTGTCGAAGGCGCCGGGGATGCAGGTGGCGAGCAGGCCGGTGCCGGGCACGAGGTCGAGGCCGAGCGAGCGGTAGTGCTCGATGGTCGCTCCCGCCGGAGCCGGACCCTGGCCGCAGATCACCTGCGTCTCCTGGTGCCGCACGTCGTAGAGGATCACCGGCACGTCGCCGCCCGGGCCGTTGAGATGCGGCTCCACGACCTGCAGCGTGAAGGCGGCGGCGACGCCGGCGTCGAAGGCATTGCCGCCGCGCTCCAGAATGCCCATGCCGACGGCGGAGGCAAGCCAGTGGGTCGAGGTGACGACACCGAACGTGCCGTCGATCTCCGGGCGGGTGGTGAAGCGGGGAGCGGTCACGGCAAGGTCCTGTCTGTCATGGGCCGAAACGGGAAGGGCGCGTGCATCACGCGCCGCGGAAGGCGCCACCGCCGTCGATGTCGAGGACGGCGCCGGAGACGTAGCCGCAGGTCGGCGAGGCGAGGAAGGCGGCGGCATTGGCTATTTCGCGAGGCTCGATGGGCCGGCCGAACGGCAGGCCGGCGAGCATCTCCTCCCAGCGGCTTTCGTCGCCGAAGGTCGCGCGGGCGCGCTGCTTCGACAGCGAGACGATGCGATCGGTGCGCGTCGCGGCCGGGTTGATGCCGAAGACGCGGACGCCCCATTCGCTCGCCTTGCCGCCGACCGCGCCGGTGAAGGCGATCAGCGCGGCATTGCCGGTGGCGCCGCAGACATAGTCGTAGCGCGGCGACCGGCCGGCCATGCCGATGATGTTGACGATGACGCCGGAGCCCCGCGCCTTCATGGCGGCGAGCGCGATCTGCGTCAGGTGGATGTAGCCCATCACCTTGAGCGACCAGGCCTCCTCCCAACGCTCCAGCGTGAGGTCGAGCAGGCCGCCGCCGGGGATGGCGCCGGCATTGTTGACGAGCACGTCGACGGCCGGCAGGTCCGCCCCGAGCCGTTCGCGCTCGGCCGACAGCGAGAGATCGGCGGACATCGTCTCGATCGGGCCCTGGTACCGCTCACGCAGGGGCGTCGCGGCGGCATCGAGACGGCCGGCATCGCGCGCCACCATGATCACCCGCGCGCCCTCGGCGGCGAACACCTCGGCCGTTGCGAGCCCGATGCCCTTGGAGGCGCCGGTGACGAGGACGGTCTTGCCGTTCAGCCCGAGATCCATGGTGCCTTCTCCCCGAGAGGTTCTGCGGCTCACTCGCCGATGAAATGCGGCAGCCGCTTCTCCAGGAACGCCTTCTGGCCCTCCTTGTAGTCGGCGCTGTCGAAACATCTGGCGATCAGAGCCTCGACCGCAGCCGCATCCTGCTCGGCTTCCGGGCGCGCCAGTTCGACCAGGGCGCGCTTGATGGCGGCGAGCGTCAGCGGCGCATTGGCGGCGACGGTGGCCAGATAGGCCTGGACCTCCGTGTCGAAGGCTTCGCGCGGCCAGGCGTGGTTGATGACGCCGAGCCGCTGGCCCTCGGCTGCGTCCAGGACGCGGGCCGAGATCATGATGTCGGCCACCGGCCCGACGCCGAGCTTCTTGACCATCATGCGCAGGTTGGAGAAGCCATAGCCGAGGCCGAGCCGCGCCGCCGGCACCCGGAAGCGGGCATCGTCGGTGGCGAAGCGGATGTCGCAGGTCAGCGCCAGGGCGCAGCCGCCGCCGAAACAGATGCCATGAATGACGGCCACCGTCGGCTTGGCGGCGTCGTGCACTGCCTTCATGCCGGCGGCGACCGCCTTGTCGTAGGTCCTGACCCCGTCCTCGCCGGTGCGCCGCTCGCCGAACTGGGAGATGTCGGCGCCGGCGCAGAAGGCCTTGCCGCCGGCGCCCTGCAGCACGATGACCCGCACGGACCGGTCGTCCTCGGCGCGCCTGATCAGCTCTGGCACGCTCGACCACATGTCGAAGGTCATGGCGTTCATGCGCGCCTGGTGGTCGATAGTCAGCCGGGCGATGCCGTCAGCCGCCTCGTAATGGATCGTCGCCTGTGCCACGGCCTGCCCTCTCACACGATGTTGCTGGTTCTCAGCCGCGCGATGGCGGCATCGTCGAAGCCGGCCTCGCGCAGGATCTCGTCGGTATGCTCGCCGGCCTCGGCGATCGGCGTCGATATGCCGGCCGGCGTGCGCGACAGCACGACCGGCTGGGCGATCAGCCTGATGTCGCCGCGGGCATGGTGGTGCACGGGCACGGCCATCTGCAGGTGCTGCACCTGCGGATCGGCGAAGACCTCGTCCATCCGGTAGATCGGGCCGGCCGGCACGCCCTCGGCTTCGAGCTTGTCCAGCCAGACCGCAGAAACCTCCGTCCGGAAGATCTCCTCGAGGATCTCGCGCAGCATCGGCCGGTGATCGAACCGTTGGGGCGCGGAGGCGAATTCCGGCCGGCTTGCCAGGTCCGGGTGACCGATGGCCCGGCAGAAGGCCTTCCACTGGCCCTCGCCGCCGACTGCGACATTGATATGGCCGTCCTTGGTCGGCAGCACGCCCATCGGCGTCGCGTTCGGATGATCGTTGCCGTTCTGCGGCGGCACCTTGCCGTCCACCGTGTAGACGGCGGCCTGGAAGTCGCACATGGCGATCTGGGCCTGCAGGAGCGAGGTGTGGACCCACTGGCCGACGCCGGAGCGCTCGCGCTCGGTGAGTGCCACCAGGATGCCGGTCGCGGCATAGAGCCCGGCGGCGCTGTCGGCCACCGCGATGCCGGCACGCATCGGCCCCTCGCCCGGCCGGCCGGTGATCGCCATCAGTCCGCCCATGCCCTGGGCGACCTGGTCGAAGCCGGCGCGGGTGCGATAGGGGCCGTCCTGGCCGAAGCCGGAAATGGAGGCGAGGATGATGCGCGGATTGACCGCCTTCAGCGCTTCGTAGCCGATGCCGAGCCGGTCCTTCACGTCGGGGCGGAAATTCTCGACCACCACGTCGGCGGTCTCGACCAGCTTCATGAAGACCGCGAGCCCTTCCGGCTCCTTCAGGTTGAGCGTCAGCGAGCGCTTGTTGCGATGCAGGTTCTGCATGTCGAAGCCGTGGCGCGCGCCCGACATGCCCTCGTTCGGGTCGACGCCGGGCGGGGCCTCGATCTTGATGACGTCGGCGCCGAAATCGGCCAGGACGCGGCAGCAGGTCGGGCCGGCGCGGACGCGCGTCAGGTCGAGAACTTTCAGGTTCGCCAGGGCGGTCGAAGGCTGCGGACGCGGCATGGTCACTCGTGGATGGGGATCATCGAAAGAGCGCCACACTAGGATCGTTTGCCGCCGCTCCGAAAGAGGGCCGGCGGCATGACTGCCCGTTTTACCCGGCGGAGGCCGCAGCATGCCGATGGGGCATGCGCGGCCTTGGTCCCTGCGGGCCGGATCAGCCAAGGCTCGCGGCGAAATCGGCGAGTGCCGCATTGAACGCGGCCGGCGCCTCGGCATGGGGCGAATGGCCGGCGCCGGCAAGGCTCAGCATGCGGCCGTGGGGCGCCGTCCCGGCGATCCAGGCGGCGACGGCCGGCCGGTAGAGCCGGCTCTCGGCGCCCGCGAGCGCCAGAACGGGCCTGTCGAGCCGGGCGAGGGTGTCGCGATGATCGGCCCGGACCAGCGAGCGCCAGAGGCCCGCCATGGTCGGCCCGTCGCTGGCGGCCACCGCCGCGGCCGCTCGCCGGAAGGGTTCGCCGGCGAGGTCGATACCGGGCGCGAACATCGCCTCGGCGATGCGCGGGGCATAGCGCGGCCAGCCCGCCGCCATGCGGTCCGCCGCGGCGAGCGTTTCCTCGAGTGTCTGGCCGTTGGAGAGACCGAGCGGCCAGCCGGGCGCATTCGGCACCTTGGCGGTCATGTCGACGATGACGAGGCCGGCAATGCCGCCGCTGCCGTGCCGGGCGAGATGGTCGAGCGCCACGGTCGCGCCCATCGACCAGCCGACCAGGACGGCGCCGGCAAGCGCGAGATCGGCGAGGCTCGCGGCAAGCGCATCGCCGAGATCGGCGATCGTCAGGCCGGCGCCGCGACGCGGGTCGCGGCCGTGGCCGGGCAGGTCGGCGGTGATCACGCGGAAGCCCTGGCCGGCCAGCGGGCGCTGGGCGGCGAACAGGCTGGCATCGACCGACCAGCCATGCAGCAGGACCAGCGGCCGGCCGGTGCCGAGATCGTCGCACAGTGTCAGGCCGGCCACGCGTCAGGCCTCGACCGGCCGGGCGACGTCCTTGATCAGGACGAGGGCGCGACCGGTGGCGAGCAGGCGGCCGTCCGCGCCCGTCAAGGTGGTGGCGAGATCGCAGAGATGCTTGTCCGGCCGCAGCCGCGTAATCAAAACGGTCGCGGTGACCGGCTCGTCCAGGGGGACGGGCGCGGCGAAGACGAGCTCCTGCTTCAGATAGTTGGTGCCCGAGCCGGGCAGCTCGACGCCGAGCAGATAGGAAAACAGCGCGGTGACCAGAGGTTCGGGCACCGTCGCGGAGGTCTGCGGCGGCGCGCCGGACAGCGCCTGGAAGGCGTCGATATCGGCCGGGCCGTAGCGGCGCGCGATGCTGGCGCTGTCGCCGGTCCTCATGCCGCTTCTCCATGCGCGAGGGTTGCGGTCGCTGTGCAGACGGTTTCGCCGTCCGCCACGCGCATCACCTGCAAGGCAAGGTCGGTGGTGTCGCGGTTCGCCCGCAGTACCGTCGCGCAAAAGACCAGCGGCTCGTCGGCAAAGGCCGGCGCCGGGAACATCAGGCTCTGCGCGGTCTGCCGGCCGGCCGGCAGGTGCCGGCGCATCAGGCCCCAGAGCACCGCGTAGATGAGCATTCCGTGGGAGACCGTGCGGCCGAACCGCGTGCGGGCGGAGAAGGCCGGGTCGACATGGATCGGATTGTCGTCGCCGCTGATCCGGGCGAAGAGATCGAAATCGGCCTGGCTGAGGCTGCGGGTCTCGGAGAAGAGGGGGCCTGCCGCGATCACGACGCGCGCCCCTCGGCGAGGATCGCGCGCAGCACGTGCTTCTGCACCTTGCCGGCCGCGGTGCGCGGGAAATCGGCGACCAGCGTGATGTGCTTCGGCACCTTGTAGGCGGCGAGCCGCTCGCGGGCATAGGCGCGCAGCGACTCGGCATCGATCGCGGCGCCCGGCCGCAGCACCACTGCGGCATGGCCGACCTCGCCCCAGCGCGCATCCGGCACCCCGAGCACGGCGGCTTCCAGCACCGCCGGATGGGCATGCAGCACGATCTCGACCTCGGCAGGATAGACGTTCTCGCCGCCCGAGATGAACATGTCCTTGATGCGGTCGACGATATAATAATAGCCGTCGGCATCCTGGCGCCCGACATCGCCGGAGCGCAGCCAGCCACCCGGCGCGAAGGCTTTGGCGGTCGCCTCGGGATTGCCGAAATAGCCCGGGGTCACGGCGGGACCGCGGAACAGGATCTCGCCGGCCGTGCCCTGCGGCACGTCCAGGTCGTCGATGCCGACGAGCCGGACCTCGGCGAGCAGCTGCGGCTTGCCGACCGAGCCGATCTTGGTCGCGGCATGAGCCGGGTCCATGAAGAACACGGTCGGGCCGGTCTCGGTCATGCCCATGCCGTTGCACACGGTGACGCCGCGGTCGAGGAAGGCACGGATCAGGCTTTCCGGCAGCGGCGCGCCGCCGCAGCCCCAATGGTTGATGCCGCCGAAGTCGGTCGTCGCGAAGGCCGGATGCAGGCTCAGCGCCTGATAGATGGCCGGCACCCCGAAGAACAGCGTCAGGCGCCTGGCGGCGATCAGCTGGATCACGACATCGGCGTCGAATTTCGGGATGAACAGCGAGCGGCCACCGGCGACGAAGACGGGCAGGGTGTGCAGATTGATGCCGGCGGTGTGGAACAGCGGCAGGAAGTTGAGCACCTCATCGGCGGCCGAGGCGCCGGTCGCCTGCTGGACGTTGATCGCATTGGCGAGCGCCATGCCGGCAGTCTGGATCACCGCCTTGGGCTTGCCGGTCGTGCCGGAGGTATAGAGCAGGTACCAGGGGCGGTCGGTGTCCCAGGGCGCATCCCATCCGGGCGATGCCGGCGTCGCGTCGCGCCGGCTTTCAAATTCGGCAAAGGTCAGGAGGGGCAGCGTGGGCCCGGCCAGTTCCGCGGCGAGCCCGGTGGTCGCGGCGTCGGCGATGATCAGGCGCGCGCCGCTGTCGGCGACGATCGGCGCGAGCTCCGCCGCCGTCTGGCGCCAGTTGAGCGGCACCAGGACGAGCCGCGCCTTCGCCGCCGCGAACAGGATCTCGAAGAAGAGCGGGCTGTTGTGGCAGATGATGGCGACGCGGTCGCCTTCCGCGAATCCCATTGCCGCGAACAGGGCGGCGGCGCGGCCGGCCCGATCGTCGACCGTGCGGAAGGTCAGGCTCGCACCGGTCGCGAGATCCTCGAACGCGACCGCCTCGGGGCTGAGCTCGGCCCGGCGGCGGCAAAGGTCGGGAACGGTCTTCATGCTGCCCTCGACAGGAAGCGGGCCATGCCGGCCTCGGTGGCGTCGGTTTCGATCAATGCCAGGAAATGGTCGCGTTCGCGCGCGAGGCCATCGGCGATGGCGGCGCGCCGCCCGGGGGCCATCAGCAATGCGCGCGTCGCGGCAAGGCTCGGCCCGACCTTGCCGCGCAGCGTCGCGAGCCAGGTCTCGACTGTCGCGTCGAGCGCGTCCGCCGCGACGGCGGCGGTGGCGAGGCCTAGCGCCAGAGCCTCGTCCGGCCCGATCCGGCGGTTGAGAAGCTGGATGGCCGCCGCCCGCACCGGGCCGATCCGTTCCGGCAGCAGCGCGGTCCAGCCGCCGTCGGGGGCAAAGCCGACATCGACATAATAGGGCTGGACGAAGGCGCGGGACGCCATGGCGACGAGATCTGCTGCGAAGACGAGGCCGCAGGCGCCGCCGGTGACCGGTCCCTGGACGGCGGCGACGACCGGGCAGGGGAAGTCGAGCAGCCGCAGGATCACCCTGTTGAGCGTGCCGATCAGGGCGCCCGCATAGGATCGGCGCTCGCCGCGCGGCCGCGCGGCAAAGGCGGCGACGTCGCCGCCGGTCGAGAAGCTGCGGCCTTCGGCAGCGAGGACGAGGGCCGCAAGGTCACGCCCGGCGCAGTCGGAAAGCGCCGCGTCGAGCGCATCGAGAAGCTCCGGCACCAGGGCGTTGTGACGTTCCGGCCGGTTGAGCGTGACGCGGGCGACGCGATCCGCGACGGCAAGACGGACCAGCGGCTCAGCCATGCCGCGCCTCGTCCGGGCCCATGCCATGGGCAATGAAATCGTAGGCCGCTTCCGCGATGGGAAAGAGATCGGTCGTCTCGTCCCAGATGGCGAAGCGCCGGCCGACCATGTCGGCGACGCCCATGAGCGCCCAGGCGCGCACTTCGGCATGGCCGGGCGTGAGCTCGCCGCGGCCGACCGCCGCCTCGAGGCTTGCGGCATAGCTCGCGGCGAGGTCGACATAATAGCGCCGATGCACGGCGGCATCGACGAACTGGGACTCGGCCACCACCCGGTAGAGGTTCGGATTGTCGCGGACGAAGGCGAGGAAGGCGTGCAGGCCCCGGCGCTCGGCATCCAGCCGGCCGGCCGCGCCGACGATGGCCAGCGTCAGGTGGCGGCGCAGCTTGCGGCCCATCCGCAGCACCAGCTCGCGCAGCACGTCCTCCTTGCTGTGGAAATAGAGATAGAAGGTGCCCTGGGCGACCGCCGCCTCCGCGGTGATGGTGGCGATCGAGGCCTCGGCAAAGCCCTTCACGCCGATTTCGCGCTCCGCGGCGTCGAGGATCTTCTGGCGCGTGCGCTCGCCGCGCTTGGTCTTGGGAACCGGCAGGGGGAGTGCGGGCTGGGGCGACGACATGGCGGTCCCGGACTGGTTTCTGGGCGTCGCGCGGGCGGCGCGATCTCGTTGGAGACGCCTTGGCGCTTGACGCTGTTCGAGGTCGAAGCTAGCCTGACATGAAACATGACTCAAGTCTCATGTTTGATGTCATCGCCCGGTGATGCCGCGGTCGAAGGATGCTCTGGACCGGCCGGCGCTGTTGATGGTTCGATGACCGGATCAGGGAGGATCCAATGGGGAAGCTGAAGAGTGCGATCGCCGCGGCGGCCTTGGCCGCCGGCGCGTTTGCCGGATGGCCGGGGGCGGCCGAGGCGCAGACGCGCGACGTCAAGATCTGCCTGATCGCCGGCCGCACGGGCGCGCTGGAGGCCTATGCCAAGCAGACCGAGGCGGGCTTCATGATGGGCCTGGAATTCCTCACCCGCGGCACCATGCAGGTCGGCAACATGCGCCTGCAGGTGATCGTCAAGGACGACCAGCTCAGGCCCGACCGCGGCAAGGCGCTGCTGGAGGAGTGCTACAATGACGACCGGGCGGACATCGCGGTCGGCACCACCGGCTCGCCGGTGGCGCTCGCCATGCTCCCCGTCGCCGAAGAAGCGCGCAAGATCCTGATCGTCGAGCCTGCGGTCGCCGACAGCATCACCGGCGAACGCTGGAACCGCTACATCTTCCGCACCGGCCGCTCGTCCTACCAGGACGCGCTGGCCGCCGCGGCATCGGTGCCGGCGAACGAGGACGTGTTCATCGGCATGCTCGGCCTCGACACCGCCTTCGGCCGCGACGGGGTCGCCGCCTACAAGGCCGCGCTCGCCGCGATCCGGCCGCGCGCCAAGATCGTCGCCGAGGAATATGCCGCCGGCAACACGGCCGATTTCGCGCCCTTCGCCGAACGCCTGTTCTCGTCCCTGCGCGACCGGCCGGGCAAGCGCATCATCGGCTTCATCTGGGCCGGTCCGCATCCGATGGCGAAGTTCGTCGACATGCGGCCCGAGCGGTTCAACATCGCGCTGGCGCCGGGCGGCAACATCCTGCCGGTCATGAACGCCTGGAAGGCCTTCGCCGGTACCGAGGGCGGCATCTATTATTACCACGAATTCCCGCGCAACCCGCTGAACGACTGGCTGCGCGCCGAGTACCAGAAGCGCTTCAACGCGCCGCCGGACTTCTTCGTCGCCGGAGGCTTCGCCGCCGCCGCCGCGGTGGTCGCTGGCCTCGAAAAGGCCGGCTCGCCCGATACCGAAAAGCTGATCGCGGCCATGGAGGGCATGACCTTCCAGACGCCGAAGGGGCCGATGACCTTCCGCCGCGAGGATCACCAGGCGCTGCAGGACATGTATCACTTCCGGATCCGGCCGAACGCCCGCGACAACGAGCTGCTGGACCTGGTCGGGACCATTCCGGCGGCCGACATGCCGCTGCCGATCACGAACCGGCGCTGACCGCCCGTCCGTCCGATCAGGGCGGAGGCCGCAACCGCCTCCGTCCCCGCTCGCCCCGCCGCCCTCGGCGGGGCGGCGCAGCGCAATCCGCCCCATGCCCCCGGGCTTCACCACGGAACGCCATGGCCATGCCAGCCGCCGCCACGCCCGTGCTCGAAACACGCGACCTCACCATTCGCTTCGGCGGCCACGTTGCCGTCGACGCGGTGAGCTGCGCGTTCCATGCCGGCACGCTGACCGCCATCGTCGGGCCGAACGGGGCCGGCAAGACCACCTATTTCAACCTGATCTCGGGCCAGCTCACCGCGACCTCGGGCGCGGTCCTGCTCGGCGGCGACGACATCACCGCACTCGGCGCCGCCGGCCGGACGCGCCGCGGCATCGGCCGCGCCTTCCAGATCACCAACCTGTTCCCGAACCTGCCGGTCATCGAAAATGTGCGCCTCGCCATCCAGGCCCGGGCGCGCGGCGCCGGCAGCCTGTTGTCGCGCTGGTCGAGCCATCGCGACTGGATCGCGGAGGCCGAGCGCTATCTCGCCGAGGTCAATCTCTCGGCCGTGCGGGATACCCTCGCGGCGGCCCTGCCGCACGGCGACAAGCGCAAGCTGGAAGTGGCGATCATGATGGCGCTCGAGCCCGACGTCTTCATGTTCGACGAGCCGACCGCCGGCATGTCGGTCGACGAGGTGCCGGTCATTCTCGATCTCATCCACAAGCTGAAGGCCGCCGGCGACAAGACCATCCTTCTGGTCGAGCACAAGATGGACGTCGTCCGCTCGCTCGCCGACCGGATCATCGTGCTGCACAACGGCCAGCTGGTCGCCGACGGCGAACCCGCCGCGGTGATCGCTTCGCCAGTGGTGCAGGAAGCCTATCTCGGCCAGGCGCCGAAGGGCGGCGCGGCAAGGGAGGCGAGCCATGGCTGAAGCGCGGACCGATGCCGGCGAGGCCCTGCTGAGCCTTACGGGCGTGCACACCCATATCGGCCAGTATCACATCCTGCAGGGCGTCGATCTCAGCCTGCCACGCGGCGGCATGACCGTGCTGCTCGGCCGTAACGGCGCCGGCAAGACCACCACGCTGCGCACCATCATGGGCCTGTGGGCGCCGTCGAAGGGCACGATCCGTTTCGACGGCCGCGCCATCGGCGGCGCGCCGACGCCCGACATCGCCCGGGCCGGCATCGCCTATGTGCCGGAAACCATGGCGGTGTTCTCCGATCTCTCGGTGCGCGAGAACCTGATCCTCGCGGCGCGCCAGGGACCGATGGACCAGGCGCGGCTCGACTGGATCTTCGGCCTGTTCCCGGCGCTGAAGAAGTTCTGGCAGTTTCCAGCCGGCGTCCTCTCGGGCGGCCAGAAGCAGATGCTGGCGATCGCCCGGGCGATCGTCGAGCCGCGCCGGCTGATCCTGATCGACGAGCCGACCAAGGGCATCGCGCCGGCCATCATCGAGGCGATGATCGGCGCCTTCGCCGAGCTGAAGCGCGAGACGACCATCCTGCTGGTCGAGCAGAATTTCAGGTTCGCCGCCAGCCTCGGCGATCATGTCGCGGTGATGGACGATGGCCGCATCGTCTATCGCGGTGCGATGGCTTCCCTCGCCGGCGACGAGGCGCTGCAGACGCGCCTGCTCGGCCTTTCCCTCGACGCCCACCAATAGTTCAGCGAGGCCCGGATCACCGCCATGACCACAGCCACGCCCGCCGCCCCCCAGGCCGCGACCCCCGCAGAGGCCCTGCCGGCGGTCCGCCGCGACCTGCTGCCCGTCCTTCTGCCGATCGCGCTCGCACTGGTCGCGCTGCCCTTCGTCGACCCCTCGACCTGGGTGACGCTGACGATCGCGGCGCTCGCCATGGGCATGATGATCTTCGTCATCGCCAGCGGCCTCACCCTGGTCTTCGGCCTGATGGACGTGCTCAATTTCGGCCATGGTGCCTTCATCGCGGTGGGCGCCTATATCGCGCTCAGCGTGCTGGCGCTCACCTCCGGCTGGATGCAGGTCGATTCGCTCGGCTGGAACCTGACCGCCCTCGGCCTCGCCGCAGCGGTCGCCATGGTGGGCACGGGCCTGCTCGGCTGGGCCTTCGAGCGCGTCATCGTCAAGCCGGTCTATGGCCAGCACCTCAAGCAGATCCTCATCACCATGGGCGGGCTGATCGTCGCCGAGCAGCTCATCCACGTGATCTGGGGCGGCGACCAGAAGGCCATGCCGCTGCCGCCCGGCCTGCGCGGCGCAATCATCGTCGGCGACATCGCCTTCGAGAAGTTCCGCCTGCTCGCCGTGGTGGTCGGCCTCGTCGTCTTCGCCACCATGGTGCTGGTGTTGAACCGCACCAAGATCGGCCTCCTGATCCGCGCCGGCGTCGAGAACAGTGAGATGGTCGAGGCGCTCGGCTATCGCATCCGGCGCCTGTTCGTCGGCGTCTTCGTGGCCGGTTCAGCGCTGGCCGGGCTCGGCGGCGTGCTGCTCGCGCTCTATCGCGAGACGCTGACAGCGGCGATCGGGGGCGATGTCATGGTGCTCGTCTTCATCGTCATCATCATCGGTGGGCTCGGCTCGGTCGGCGGCTGCTTCCTCGGCGCGATCCTGGTGGCGCTGATGGCCAACTATACGGCCTTCCTGGTGCCGAAGGTGGCGCCTGCCTCGAACATCCTCCTGATGGTGGCGATCCTGATGTGGCGTCCGCAGGGGCTCTATCCCGTCGCCAAACGCTGACCCCCGAGACAACCCAAGGCCCCGCGCGATGCTCAACGCGATCCTGTCGGACGACCTGCCGAAGAGCCGCATCCTGTCGGTCGTGCTTGCCGCGATCCTGATCGGTCTCGCCTTCGCGCCCTTCCTGTTTCCAGGCGCGCAGGCGATCAACACCGCCGCCAAGATCTGCATCTTCATCGTGCTGGTGGCGAGCTACGACCTCCTGCTCGGCTATACCGGCATCGTCTCCTTCGCCCACACCATGTTCTTCGGCATCGGCGGCTATGGCGTCGGCCTTGCGCTCTATTCCTTCGGCCCGGGCTGGCTGGTCATCCTCGCCGGCCTCCTGATCGCGCTGGTCGTGGCGGTCGTGCTCGCCCTGCTCATCGGACTGCTGTCGCTGCGCGTCCGGGCGATCTTCTATGCCATGATCACGCTTGCGGTCGCTTCCGCCGTCGCCTTTCTCGCCACCCAGTTCTCCGAATATACCGGCGGCGAGGATGGCCGGTCGTTCCGCGTGCCGGAAGTCCTGCGGCCCGGCTTCAGGCTCGTCGACGGCCAGATCTTCGGCGTCGACATCAACGGCCGCATCCTCGCCTATTATCTCGTCTTCGTCGTCGCGCTGACGCTGTTCCTCATGGCGCTCCGGATCGTCAATTCGCCGTTTGGGCGCGTGCTGCAGGCGATCCGCGAAAACGACATGCGCGCCGAGGCGCTCGGCTATCGCGTCGTCTACTACCGCACGGTCGCCAATTGCCTTGCCGCGGCCATGGCGGTCTGCGCGGGTGCGATGAGCGCGCTCTGGCTGCGCTATACCGGTCCGGACACGACGCTGTCGTTCGCGATCATGCTCGACATCCTCCTGATGGTCGTCATCGGCGGCATGGGCACCATGTATGGCGCGGTCGTCGGCGCCACCCTGTTCATCGTCGCGCAGAACTATCTGCAGAAGCTGATGGCCAGCGGCTCGGCGGCGACCGAGGCCATCCCGCTCCTGTCCAAGCTCCTGCATCCGGACCGCTGGCTGCTGTTTCTCGGCATCCTGTTCGTGCTCAGCGTCTATTTTTTCCCGACCGGCATTGTCGGCCGCCTGCGCGGGCGCCGCTGAGCCCGGCCGATGATCCCGACGTAGCGCCGCCCGGACCCGGCCGGTGGCGCCGACGGCGTCCCTGTCATCTGAAGGTTCCGTCATCACACCCGCGTGCCGTCGCCGAGCCGGCGCGCGGCATTTCCGCTTGACTGATTTCTGATGAGTGATAAAAATCCAAAATCATCACTCGTCATCCGTCAAGCAAGCTGGTGCCATGACCGTCAAAGCCCGCCCGACGCCGGAGGAGACCCGCGAGCGCATTCTCGTGGTGGCGGAGGAGCATTTCCGGCGGGTGGGCTATGCCAAGACGGCGGTGGCCGACATTGCCGGCGCGCTCGGGATGAGCCCGGCCAACGTCTATCGTTTCTTCCCGACCAAGTCGGCGATCTGCGAGGAGATCGCCCGGCGCCTGCTCGAGGTCAGCACCGATCAGGTGCGGGCGATCGCGGCCGAAAAGGACAAGTCGGCGGCCGACCGGCTCGGCGAGATGGTCCTCGCCATCCACCGCTACAACAAGAACAATTTCACCGAGGAGCGCCGCCTGCACGACATGGTGGAGAACGCCATCGTCGAAAGCTGGGGCGTTGTGAAGGCCTATATCCAGGGACTGACCGTCATCTTCGCCGAGGTGATCCGCGAAGGCATGGTGGCGGGCGAGTTCGTGGTGCGCGACCCGGTGGAGGCCGCGATGCTGTTCAAGCAGACCCATGTCAGCGTGTTCCACCCGACGCTGATCGCCCATTGCGCCGATCTCGATGAAATCCGCGACCTGGAAGCACAGGCCCGCGGCCTCCCCAATTCGCCCTGCGTGCCCTGAAAGCCTGAGAGCTGCCGCCATGCGCCGCCCCCTCGTTCCCTTCGTAGCGGTCCCCCTTCTCGCCCTCGCGCTCGCCGCCTGCAACGACGGCAATGCGCATACCGAGAACCGCGCGGAGCCGCCGGCCCGCGCCGTCGTCGTCGAGACGGTCAAATTTGTCGCCCGCACGCCCGAGCGCAGCTTCGTCGGCAGCGTCAGGCCGCGGATCGAGAGCGATCTCGGCTTCCGCGTCGCCGGCAAGATCGCCGAACGGCTGGTGCAGCAGGGCCAGGCGGTCACCCGGGGCCAGGCGCTCGCGCGGCTCGATCCGACCGATCTGGCGCTGCAGAAGGAGCAGGCGGTGGCCGAGCTCGCGGCGGCGCAGATCAATCTCAACACGAGCGAAGCGCAGGACAAGCGCTCGCTGGACCTCAGGCGCTCCGGCTGGGCGACCCAGGCCGCCGTCGACCAGCAGCTCGCCCGCACCGCGGATGCGCGCGGCCGGCTCGACCGCGCCAAGCGCGCGCTGGAGCTGGCGGTCAATCAGCTCGCCTATTCCACGCTCGTTTCGGACGTCGACGGCGTCGTGACCGCGACCCTCGCCGAGCCCGGTCAGGTCGTCGCATCCGGCACGCCCGTCGTCCGTGTCGCCCGCGCCGGCGAGCGCGAGGCCGTCGTCGCCGTGCCGGAGGCGCTGATCGAGCGCGTCCGCACCGGCCAGGCGAGCGTCTCGCTCTGGTCGAACGCCAACCGCCGGTACGAAGCGAAGCTGCGTGAATTCGCCGCCTCCGCCGATCCGGCAACGCGGACCTTCCAGGCCCGCTTCACCATTCAGAACGCCGATGACGGCGTCGTCATCGGTATGACGGCGACCGTCACGGTGGGCGAGCCCGCGTCCGCCCGCGTGGCTCGCCTCCCCATCTCCGCGCTCTATTCGGAAGGGCGCGGCCCGTCGGTCTTCCTCGTCGATGAGGCGAGCGGCGGCCTGACGCTGCGGCCGGTGACCGTCGAAGGCTACGAGGGCCGCGACGTGCTGGTCTCCGGCGGCATCGCCGACGGCGACAAGGTCGTCGCGCTCGGCGTGCACAAGCTCGACGCGAGCCAGAAGGTGCGTGTCGTCGAAGTCAGAAGCTGAGCCGGCCTGTCTTTATGGCCTGCCGCCACGACCGGTCGTGGCGGCGTTGCCGATCGTCCCTTGAAGCTCCGCAGCCTTAGTTCGCGGGAGAGACCCCCATGTCCGCAGCCGATCGCGTGCGCGATGCCGAACTCACCAAGGGCAACTGGTCGTATTGGGCGGTGACCCACCCGGCTCTGGTGCTGTTCATGATCCTGGCACTGACCGCCGGCGGCCTGTTCGCCTATTTCCGGCTGGGCCGGGCGGAGGATCCCTCCTTCACCATCAAGGTGGCGGTCATCACGGCGATCTGGCCGGGCGCGACGGCGCGCGAAATGCAGGACCAGGTAGCCGAGCGGATCGAGAAGAAGCTGCAGGAACTACCCTGGTTCGAAAGCATCCAGACCTATACCAAGCCGGGCTTCACGGCGATGCAGCTGGTGTTCCGCGACAATACGCCGGCGCGCGACGTGCCGACCCTGTTCTACCAGACGCGCAAGAAGCTCGACGATCTGCGGGCCGACCTGCCCGCCGGCCTGATCGGCCCCAATGTCAACGACGAATATGGCGACGTCGATTCCGTCCTGTTCACGCTGACGGGCGAGGGTGCCGACTATGCCGAGCTGAAGCGCATCGCCGAGCGCTTCAAGAGCCGGCTCCTGCGCGTGGCCAACGTCACCAAGGTCAATCTCTACGGTACGCAGGACGAGCGGATCTTCGTCGAGTTCAGCCATGCCAAGCTCGCGACCCTCGGCGTGCCGGCCTCGGCCATCTTCGAAAGCCTGCAGCGCCAGAACGCCGTGGTGCCCGCCGGCACCATCGACACCGGCTCGGCGCGCGTGCCGCTGCGCGTCACCGGTGCGCTCGACGGTGTCGCGGCGGTGGCCGCAACGCCCGTCGACGTCAACGGCCGGACCTTCCGGCTCGGCGACATCGCGACCATCACGCGCGGCTTCGTCGATCCACCGACCTATCTCGTCCGCCAGGAGGGCCAGGCGGCGGTGCTGGTCGGCGTCGTCATGCAGAAGGGTGCCAATATCACCACGCTCGGCCACGACCTCGCCCAGGCGCGCGAAGAGTTCCGGCGCGACATTCCCGTCGGCGTCGAGCTCGGCCAGATCGCCGACCAGCCGCAGGTGGTCGAGCACGCGGTGTCCGAATTCGCCCGCTCGTTCATCGAGGCGCTGGCGATCGTGCTCCTGGTCAGCTTCCTGTCGCTCGGCTGGCGCACCGGCATCGTCGTCGCGCTGTCGGTGCCGCTGGTGCTGGTCGTGGTGTTCATCGCCATGTTCGCCCTCGGCATCGACCTGCACCGGATCTCGCTCGGCGCGCTGATCATCGCCCTCGGCCTGCTCGTCGACGATGCGATCATCGCGGTCGAGATGATGGTGGTGAAGATGGAGCAGGGCTGGGACCGCCTGTCGGCGGCGGCCTTCGCCTGGACCTCGACGGCGTTTCCCATGCTGACCGGCACGCTCGTCACCGCCATCGGCTTCCTGCCCGTCGGGCTCGCCAATTCGGCGGTCGGCGAATATGCCGGCGGCATCTTCTGGGTGGTCGGCCTGTCGCTGATCGTCTCCTGGTTCGTCGCGGTGATCTTCACGCCCTATCTCGGCGCCAAGCTGCTGCCGGACTTCCAGAAGCTGGAGGAGCGCAAATATCAGCGCGCCGTGGCGCGGGCGGAAAAGCGCGGCAAGCCGCTGCCGCCGCGGCCGGACCATTCCGATCCGCATGCGATCTACGAGACGCCGACCTATCAGGTCCTGCGCCGGCTGGTCGGCTGGTCGGTCGACCACAAGTTCTTCGTGGTCGCGACGACGCTCGTCACCTTCGCGGTCGCCGTAGTCGCCTTCGGCCGGGTGCAGCAGCAGTTCTTCCCGATCTCGGAACGGCCCGAGCTGTTCCTGGAAATGCGCCTGCCGCAGGGCACGGCCATCACCGCCTCGCTCGAGACCGCGAAGCGGGCCGAGCAGATGCTGAAGGGCGATGCCGACATCGCTACCTACACGACCTATGTCGGCCAGGGCAGCCCGCGCTTCTGGCTCGGCCTCAACCCGCAGTTGCCGGACGAATCCTTCGCCCAGATCGTGATCATCGCCAAGAATCTCGAAGCCCGCGAGCGCATCAAGGCACGGATCGAGGCCGAGGTCGCGGCCGGCAAGCTGTCGGAGGCGCGGGTGCGTGTCGACCGCTTCAATTTCGGACCGCCGGTCGGCTTCCCCGTGCAGTTCCGGGTGATCGGCACCGAGCCGCAGGCGGTGCGCGACATGGCGATCAAGGTGCGCGACATCATGCGTGCCAATGCCAATGTCCGCGACCCGCATCTCGACTGGAACGAGCAGTCGCCCTCGGTCAAGCTGGTGGTCGATCAGGACCGCGCCCGGGCGCTCGGCCTCAACGTGCAGGACGTCGCGCAGACGCTGCAGACCCTGCTCTCCGGCGTCACCGTCACCAGCGTTCGCGACCGCACCGAGCGGGTCGACATCGTCGCCCGGGCGGTCGCGCCGGAACGGGTCGATCTCAGCCGCATCGGCGACCTCACCATCATCGCCCGCGGCGGCGTGCCGGTGCCGCTCGCGCAGGTGGCGCGGATCGAGTTCCGCGAGGAGGATCCGATCCTCTGGCGGCGCAACCGGGACCTGACCATGACGGTCCGGGCGGACGTGCGCGACGGCATCCAGCCGCCGGTGGTCAGCGGCCAGGTGAAGGCCGCGCTCGGCGAGCTGATCGCCTCGCTGCCGGCCGGCATGCGCATCGAGGAGGGCGGAGCCATCGAGGAATCGGCCAAGGCCAACAGCTCGATCTTCATTCTGTTCCCGGTCATGTTCCTCGCCATGCTCAGCGTGCTGATGCTGCAGCTCCAGTCGTTCTCGCGGCTGTTCCTGGTGTTCTCGACCGCCCCGCTCGGCCTGATCGGCGCCTCCTTCGCGCTCAACCTGACCGGCGCGCCGTTCGGCTTCGTCGCGCTGCTCGGCCTGATCGCCCTTGCCGGCATGATCATGCGCAACACGGTCATCCTGGTGCAGCAGATCGACGAGGACCAGGCCAACGGCTATTCGCTGCACGACGCCATCATCGAGGCGACGGTACGCCGGTCGCGGCCGGTGGTGCTGACCGCGCTCGCCGCCATCCTGGCGATGATCCCGCTGGCGCGTTCTCTGTTCTTCGGGCCGATGGCGATCACCATTGCCGGCGGCCTGTTCGGGGCGACCGTCCTGACGCTGCTGTTCCTGCCGGCGCTCTACGCCGTCTGGTTCCGCGTCCAGCCGGCGCACCGGTCCGACGAGCCGGCCGCCGCCGCGCCTGCGGTGCCGGCTCTGCCGCTCGCCGCCGAATAAGGGCGGCGGGCGGCAACGGACCCGAGAGTGCGAGTCAGGGCGCGAAGATCAGGAATACGTAGGTCGCGAACAGCACCAGGTGGACGACGCCGGGCAGGATGTTGGTGCGGCCGCCGCCATAGGTGACGAGGCTGACCGCGAAGGTGAGCAGCAGCACCACCATGTCGCGGTTGTCGAGGCCGAGGCCGAGCGGCTGCTTGAGCACGATGGACACGGCGCAGACCGCCGGAATGGTCAGGCCGATCGTGGCGAGCGACGAGCCCAGCGCCAGGTTCAGGCTCTTCTGCAGCTCGTTGTTCTTGGCCGCGCGCACGGCGGCGATGCCTTCCGGCATCAGCACCAGCAGCGCGACCAGCAGGCCGACCGCGCCGATCGGCGCGCCGATCAGATTGACGGCGAGCTTGACCGAATTGGCGAAGTTCTTGGCCAGCAGGACGACGCCGACCAGCGCCAGGATCAGCAGCACGACGCTCGCCAGGACCTCGCGATTGCCGGGCACATGGGCGTTCTCGTCCGGTGTCGAGACGCCGGAATCGGACAGGAAATAATCCCGGTGCCGGACGGTCTGGACATAAAGGAACACGCCGTAGAGCACGAGCGTGGCGATGGCGGCATAGATGAGCTGCGACAGGTTGTAGAAGGGGCCCGGCACGCTGGTCGTATAGTTCGGCAGGATCATCGTCAGGGTGGCGAGCGGCATCAGCACGACGAGATAGGAGCTGGCGCCGGGCAGACGGAAGCCCTGCTCGCCGTAGCGCAGGCCGCCGAGAATGATGCAGATGCCGACGATGCCGTTGCACACGACCATGACCACGGCGAGCACCGTGTCGCGCGCCAGCATCGGGCTTTCCTCGCCGGCCAGCATGATCGAGACGATCAGCGCAACCTCGATGATCGTCACCGCCAGCGTCAGCACCAGCGTTCCGTAAGGCTCGCCGGTCCGGTGGGCGACGACGTCGGCATGGTGGATCGCGGCGAACACGGCCGCGACCAGCACGGCGAATTCGGCGAGCGGCCAGATGAGGCCGCTGCCCGGCACGGAGGCGATCGCGCCGGGGGCGACGAGCCCGACAAGTGCGACCGCGACGGCGAGAAGAGGCGTTGTGACGGATTTCGGGCGCCGGCCGGCGGTCATGCGGAACCTGTTCGTGGCTTGTGACGGGAAGGATGGTGCCGTCACAGTGCGGATGTTGCGGCCAGCGTTCAACCCGTCCGTCGCGTGGAAAGGCACCCGGCGGTACGATTTTCCGCCGCGGCTGGCGCGGCGGACACGAAGGCGTTAGCTTCGCGCGCGCTGGGGGGCACACGATGGAAAGGTGGCGCCATGGCATGGGCCGGACTGTGGGGACGCGCGGTAGCGCTGATGTTGCTGGCGGCGCCGGCGATAGCCGATCCGGCCGCCGACGTGGCGGCCGCGCGCGCCTGGGACGTTCTCGGCACATGGCGGCTCGATTGCGCGGGGCCGGCCAGCACGCGCAACGGCAGCCTGACCTATGCTGTCCGCAATGGCCGGCTGGTCCATCCGCGCGATTTCGGCGACAGCCGGGACGAATTGAAGGTCGTCTCGGCCCGGATTCTGCCGAGCGGCCTGTTCGAATTCGTCATCGAGCTGCCGCGCAGCCGGCAGCAGCGCCGGTTCACCCTGATGAAGGCCGAGGACGGCCGGGTGCGCGTCATCGACAATGTCGAGGTCGGTACCGACAATTATTCCATCCGCGACGGCGCGCTGGTGGCGACCGGCAAGCCGAGCCTCTGGCAGACGCGCTGCGAGCGCGATGCCGGCAGCTGAGGCAGGCGCCGCCTGCGACCTTGGCCTCGAGTGTCATGCGACGGTTTCGAACTCGGCCCTGACGGCAGCGATATCGGCAAGGCTCGGCAGGCTCGCCTCATTGCCGAGCCGCTGCACCGAATGGGCCGAGGCGGCGCGCGCGAAGCGGAAATGCGCGTCCCAGCTCGCATCGGGATAAGCGAGGTAGGACGCGACATAGGCGCCGTGGAAGATGTCGCCGGCCCCGTTGGTGTCGATCACCCGCTCGGCCGGAACGGGGAGGGCCGGCAGGCTATGCTTCGCACCCTTGTGGTCGATCCAGACGAGGCCGCGCTCGCCGAGCGTCACCGCGCCGATCCGGCAGCCGCGGGCATGGAGATAGTCGAGCATCTCGGCCGGGGTCAGCTCCATCTGCTCGCACAGCCGTTCGGCGACCACGGCGAAGTCGATGAATTCGAGAAGCTCACGGGTGTTGGCCCTCAGACCACCGCCGTCGAGCGAGGTCGGAATGCCGGCCTCGCGGCATGCCTTGGCATAGGCGATCGCGGCGTCCGCCTGGTGGCCATCGAGATGCAGGATGCGGCAGCCGCGCAGGTTGAGCGTCGGGAAGGGGTGCAGATAGTCGTCGTCGCGAGCGCGCAGGATCGCCCGCTTGCCGTCATTGGGAATGACGAAGGACAGCGACGAGCGCCTGACCGGGCGCGGATGGACGAAGACGCCGTAGCGGACCGCCATGTCGGAGAACATCCGCCCCAGCCAGTCATTGGCGAGCGAGGTCATCAGATCGGGCGCGACGCCGAGCTTGGCGGTGGCGAAGGCCGCGGTCACCGCATTGCCGCCGAAGGACACGGCATAGTCGCGGGCGACGGCCTTGTCGTCCCCGGTCGGGATCGCGTCGGCGATCAGCGTCACGTCGATATAGGTCTGTCCGATGAAAAGCGCGTCCACGATGCCTCTCGATCTCTGCCAGCAAACGCGGCGGACAGTGGCGCAGAAGGATGGCGAGGCCAAGGTCGAACCGGTCGCCGCTCCGTTCGGCGCAGGGGCGTCCGCGCGTATCGCAATGAAACCGTCGATGCATTCGCCGGGTTCCACGGCCGCGTCGCCGCCGTGCTGCCGGCGGATGTCCAATGCTGGCCTGCCGCAGCGTGACCCCGGGCGAGGTCAGCGGGCGAGCCAGCCGCCGTCAACCGGAAGCACGGCGCCGTGGACATAGCTCGCGGCGTCGGAGGCGAGGAACACGGCGGCGCCGCCGAGCTCGCTCGGCTCGCCCCATTTGCCGGCGGGAATGCGCGCCAGGATCTGGGCGTTGCGCTCCGGATCGGCGCGCAGGGCGGCCGTGTTGTTGGTGACGAAATAGCCGGGGGCGATCGCGTTCACATTGATGCCCCTGGCAGCCCATTCGCAGGCGAGCAGCCGGGTGAGGCCGGCAAGTCCGCTTTTCGAGGCGGTATAGGAGGGGATGCGGATGCCGCCCTGGAACGACAGCATCGAGGCGATGTTGATGATCCGGCCGCGGCGCTTCTCGGCCACCATGCGGCGCGCCACCGCCTGGGACAGGAAGAACACCGCCTTCAGATTGACGTTCATCACCGCGTCCCAATCGGCTTCGGTGAAATCCAGCGCATCGGCACGCCTGATGATGCCGGCATTGTTGACGAGGATGTCGATCGGCCCCGCTTCGGTGGAGGCCGCCTCGACCAGCGGCTCGATCGCCTCCATCCGCGCGAGGTCGGCGGTGACGGCAACGAAGCGCCGGCCGAGCGCGGTCACCGCGGTTTCGGTTTCGGCCATGGCCGAGCGGCCGGCGCCGACAATGTCGGCGCCGGCGGCGGCGAGCGCGATGGCGATCGCCTGGCCGAGCCCGGTATTGGCGCCCGTCACCAGGGCACGGCGGCCGGCGAGCGAGAAATGGACCGGATTGGTCATCAGCGCAGCTCCGCCATCGGGACCATGTCCATGTCGGCGAAATCCTGGTTGTCGCCGCCCATGGCCCAGATGAAGGAATAGGCGGCCGTGCCGCAGCCGGAATGGATCGACCAGCCGGGCGAGAGGATCGCCTGCTCGTTGGCGACGACCAGATGGCGTGTCTCCGCGGGCTCGCCCATCAGATGGAACACCCGCGCATCCGGAGCCAGATCGAAATAGAGATAGGCCTCGCAGCGTCGGTCATGGACATGGCTCGGCATGGTGTTCCAGACATTGCCCGGCTTCAGGCTCGTCAGGCCCATGACGAGCTGGCAGGAGGCGACGCGGCCGGGGATGATATATTGGCGCAGGGTGCGGCTATTGGCCTGTTCCTGGCTGCCGAGATCGACCGCATTGGCCTCTTCCTCGCGGACCAGCACGGTCTTGTGACGGGCATGGGCCGGCGTGCTCAGGAGATAGAACTTAGCCGGCTTTTCCGCGTCGAAGCTCTCGAAGGCGACCTCGCGCGTGCCCATGGCGACATAGAGCATGTCGCGCGGCTCGAGCCGGTGCGGCTCGCCTTCGCAGATGACGCGGCCGGCGCCGCCGACATTGCAGATGCCGAGTTCGCGACGGGCCAGAAAGGTGTCCGAGCCGATGGCCTTTGGCGTCGGCAGCAGGAGCGGGGCATGGAGCGGGGTCGCTCCGCCGATCACCAGGCGGTCGGTGTGCCAATAGACGAGCTCGACCCGGCCGGGCTGGAACAGGTCCTCGACGAGGAAATGCCGGCGCAACGCCGCGGTGTCGAAGGCGGCAGCCGCCTCGGGATGGCTGGCCTGGCGAATGGCGGTTGTCATCGATTGGCCTCCATGCGGATGACGTGACGGTCAGCGGAAAAGGATCGGCGTCCGGCCGGACATGTCTGGGGCAGCCATGGCGCCGCGGCGCGGCCGGGTGACGCGCGGACCGCTGGCGCAGGCTGCGGCGCATGCGCTCGGAGGCCCGGCCGGTGATCGTGACGGCGGCGACGGAGTGATGGCGGTCGCTGGAGCAGGCCGGCACGAGAGCATCATGTCCTCCCGGATTCGTCTCGCCTCGCCGTCTCGATCCGGCGGTTCCGCGCTTTGCCGGGTGACAGGCGAAGGTCTTGTTTGCTAGTCTAGTATCCACTTGTATGGAAGTTCAAGCCCAGGACTGATGATGCTCGAACGCGCCGTTGCCCCGCCCGGTTCGACCCGCGCCGCCGAAAGCGCGGCATCGCGGGTGGAGCGCGAATTGCGCGCGCAGATCATCGATCTGTCGATCAGGCCTGGCGAGCGGCTGTCGGAAACGGAGATCGGAGAACGCTTTCAGGTCTCGCGCCAGCCTGTGCGCGAAGCCTTCATCGCGTTGACGCGTGCCGGCCTGCTCGACGTTCAGCCGCAGCGCGGCACGGTGGTGGTGAAGCTGTCGGTGCAGCGCATGCTGGATGCGCGCTTCATCCGCGAGGCGCTGGAAATTGCCATCGTCAAGCGCGCCTGCGAGCGGTTCGACAGTCACTATCTCGCACGGGCGCGCGCGCTGATCGAGGCTCAGGCCAGGGCGGCGCAGGCCGGCGACCATAGCGCCTTCCAGCGGCTCGACACGCTGTTCCATGTCACCCTGGCCGAGGGCGCTGGCTGCCGGGCAGCCTGGGCGGCCATCGAGGAGCAGAAGGCGCATATGGACCGGATCTGCGCGTTGACCCTGCATGGCGCGGGCACGATGGGACCGCTCGTCGCGCAGCATCGCGCGATCCTGAATGCGGTGGAGGCGGGCGACGCTGCGACCGCCGTCGAGGCCATGAGCCACCACCTGAGCGAGATCCTCAAGGCGGTGGCGGGGGTCGAGCTCCGCTATGCCGACCTGTTCGAGTGACGCCTTGGGTCAGCCTTCCCCGGCAAGGGCGCGCTGCAGCCGGCGCAGGATGACGCGGCGCGACCGGTCGTCGGCCGCCTTGTCGAGCGCGGCGTGGAGCTCGGCAAGGAAAGCCGCGGTGTCGTTGTGCCAGTCGAGGCCGCCGACATGGTCGGGCTCGATGCGCCGGGGCGCAGCCGGGGTGACGATCCGGGCGAAGCCGGCGCCGATCTCCAGCGTGTCGTCGAGATGGGGCACCAGCACGCGCTCGGGAGCGACGATGGCCTCGCCGACCGCCGGTGCGAAAGCATCGAGCGCCCGTTCCTCGGCGTGAACCAGCATGACGCCGCCGCGCACCGGCTTGCGGGCAATGAGCCAGTCGAGCACTTCGGTCCGGTCGGCATGGCCCGAATAGGCATCGATCATGCGGATGGTCGCCTGCACCTTCACGGCCTCGCCGCGGATGCGCACCGCCCTGGCGCCGTCGAGCAGCAGGCGACCGAGGGTTCCCTCGGCCTGATAGCCGACCATCAGCACGGTCGTCGAGGGCCGCCAGAGATGGTTGGTCAGGTGATGTCGGATGCGGCCGGCATCGGCCATGCCGCTGGCTGCGATGATGATGTGGAAGCCGCGCAGCCGTTCGAGCGACCGGCTCTGGTCGGCCGATTCCGTGAACCGGACCAGCGGCGAATTGGTCAGCCGTTCCAGGCCGGCATTGTCCTCGAGCTCGCCGGCATGGGTTTCGAAGATCTCGGTCGCCTTGATGGCAAGCGGGGAGTCCACGAAGATCGGCGCCTCCGGCACCTCGCCGGCGGCCATGGAGGCGAGCAGGTCGGCGAGGATCTCCTGGGTCCGCTCCACCGCGAAGCAGGGGATCAGCAGCGGGCCGCCGCGCCGGGCGGCCGCCGTCACCTCGGCCGCGAGCACGTGGCGGCGGCTGTCCACCGTGGTCGCCGGCCGGTCGCGGTCGCCATAGGTCGCCTCGCAGACGACGAGGTCGAGATCGGTCGGCCCGTCAGGATCGGGGTGGAACAGCTTGGCGTCGGGGCCGAGGTCGCCCGACATCAGCACCCGCACGGGCGCGGCTTCCGCCGTCTCGCCGGGGAATTCGAGCTCGATCGAGGCCGAGCCGAGAATGTGGCCGGCATTCCAGTAGCGGGCGCGGATGCCCTCGCCGAGCGGCAGCCATTTGCCGTAGTCGACGGCGCGGAACTGCTGCAGGCAGGCGACCGCGTCGGCGGCGGTGTAGATCGGCTCGACCTTGGGCTCGCCCTTGCGGTTGCGGCGGCGATTGAGCTGCTCGACCTCCATTTCCTGGATATGCCCGGAATCCGGCAGCATGATCGAGCAGAGATCGACGGTCGCGCGGGTCGCATGGATCGGCCCGCGATAGCCCGCCTTGGTCAGCTTCGGCAGGAGCCCGGAATGGTCGATATGGGCGTGAGTGAGGAGCACCGCGTCGACGTCGCCGGGCCGGAACGGAAAGGCGCGATAGTTCAGCTCCTTCACCGTCTTGGTGCCCTGGAACATGCCGCAATCGACCATGATCCGCCGGCCGCGCGCCTCGAACAGATAGGACGAGCCGGTCACCACCCGGGCGGCTCCCAGGACATGCAGGCGGATCGACATTGGATCGGCTCCTTCAGGCAAGGTTCTGATCGGCCTGCGGCGCAATGCCGTCGGCCGCGGCAATGAGGTCCCAGATGGCCTGGGGGGTGTCGGCATAACGGAACAGGCCGAGCTCCTCGCGCGTGATCATGCCGGCTTCGACGATCGCCTCGAAATTGAAGACGGAGCGCCAATAGGCCTCGTCGAACAGCACGACCGGGATGAGGCGCATCTTGGTGGTCTGCATCAGGGCCAGCACCTCGAACAGCTCGTCGAAGGTCCCGAAACCGCCGGGGAACGCAATCAGCGCGTTGGCGCGCATGGCCAGATGCATCTTGCGCATCGCGAAATAGTGAAACAGGAACGTCAGTTCCGGCGTCGAATAGGCGTTCGGCTCCTGCTCGTGCGGCAGGCGGATGTTGAAGCCGATCGAGGGGGCGCCGGCATCGGCGGCGCCGCGGTTGGCCGCCTCCATCAGGCCCGGGCCGCCGCCGGTGGCGATGACGTTGTCGCGAACGCCTTCGTGAGCGGTCAGGGCCCCGCCATTGACGGAAGCGAGTCGGCCGAATTCGCGCGCCGCGGCATACCAATGGGCATGCCGACCCGGCCCGTCCTCGCGCACGCGGGCGCTGCCGAACACGACGATGGTCGAGCGCACGGCCCAGCGCCTGAGCACCTGGTCGGCCTTCTCGTATTCGAGCAGGAAGCGGACGCCGCGCTGCTGCTCGGCCAGCAGGAAGTCCTGATCGAGCGCCGGCAGGCGATAGGACGGCGAGGCGAGCTGGTCGGCATTGGCGGCGGGATCATGCATGTCATGCGGTCTCGATGATCGATCGAGCCGTCATGCTAGCCCGGATCGCCGGTGCCCGCCATAGCCGGTCATCCGTCAAGCGGCTGATGAAAAACGAGAAAATGTCCATGTCGCCGATATCGGCAGTTGCAATGCGGATCACTTTTGCGTGGCATCGCCGCCGCGCTCCCGCCAATCGGCGGCCCTGCCATGCGGCCCGCCGGCACTGGCTTCGGCGGCCGCAATATGCGAACCATGCCACCCCATCGCGCGCCGCTTTCTGCGCGGGCCGCCCGGCGGCCGACGGGCTCCGGAACGTCCGATCCGGCGCGGCGCGTGCCAATTGAAGAGAGGCGACGCCATGACCACCGTATTTCGCAATTTCATCGCGGGCGAGTTCGTCGCCGCCGAAAAGGCCGCGCCCAATCTGAACCCGTCCAACACGGCCGATGTGATCGGCGACTATGCACAAGGGTCGGTCGAGGACCTGAAGGCGGCGGTCGCGGCCGCGAAGGCGGCCTTTCCGGCCTGGAGCCGGTCGACCCCGCAGGAGCGCTACGAGGTCCTGAAAAAGGCTTCGGACGAGGTGCTGGCGCGCAAGGACGAACTCGGGCGGCTGCTGTCGCGCGAGGAAGGCAAGACGCTGGCCGAGGGCATCGGCGAGGCCACGCGCGCCGGCCAGATCCTCGCTTTCTTCGCCGGCGAAGCGGTAAGGCTCAACGGCGAGCTGGTCAATTCGGTCCGCCCCGGCGTCGGCATCGAGGTGACGCGTGAACCGGTCGGCGTCGTCGGCCTGATCACGCCCTGGAACTTCCCGATCGCCATTCCGGCCTGGAAGCTCGCCCCGGCGCTCGCCTACGGCAATACCGTGGTGATCAAGCCGGCCGACCTCGTGCCCGGTTCGGCCTGGGCGCTGGTCGACATCCTCAACCGCGCGGGCCTGCCGAAGGGCGTGCTGAACCTCGTCATGGGCCGTGGCTCGGTGGTCGGCCAGGCGATGCTGGAACATCCCGACGTCGCCGCCATTTCGTTCACCGGCTCGGTCGCGACCGGCCGGCGCGTCGCAGCGGCCTGCGTCGCGGCGACGCCGATGAAGAAGGTGCAGCTCGAAATGGGCGGCAAGAACCCGCTCGTCGTGCTGGACGATGCCGATCTCGCGGTGGCCGTCGAATGCGCCGCCAACGGCTCCTATTTCTCCACCGGCCAGCGCTGCACCGCCTCCTCGCGGCTGATCGTCACCGAAGGCATTCACGACCGCTTCGTCGATGCGCTGACCGAGCGGCTGAAGGGGCTCGTGGTGGACGACGCCCTGAAGGCCGGCACCCATATCGGCCCGGTGGTCGACGAGAGCCAGCTCGGCCAGGACGAGAAATATATCGCCATCGGCCGTGACGAAGGCGCCAAGCTGCACTGGGGCGGCGAGCGGCTGAACCGCGATACGCCCGGCTTCTACCTGCAGCCGGCCCTGTTCACCGGCGTCTCGAACGACATGCGCATCGCCCGCGAGGAGATCTTCGGACCGGTCGCCGCGGTCCTGCGGGTGAAGAGCTATGACGAAGCGCTGGCGGTGGCCAACGACACGGATTTCGGCCTTGCCTCCGGCATCTGCACCACCTCGCTGAAGCATGCGACGCATTTCAAGCGCAATTCGGATGCCGGCATGGTGATGGTCAACCTGCCGACTGCCGGCGTCGACTATCACGTGCCGTTCGGCGGCCGGAAGGGATCGAGCTACGGCCCGCGCGAACAGGGGGCCTATGCCCGCGAGTTCTATACGACCGTCAAGACCAGCTACACGCTGGCCTGAGCCGGTTTTCTGCCGCCCCGGGCTTCGCATCGGCGCCCGGGGCGCCCTCATTGCCGTCGCTTCGCCGATGGCGAGAGACCGGCGGGATCGGGGATGGCGCAGATCGTCTTTCGGCGCCGTTCAGGATCAGGACGACCGCTGCCGCGGTTGAGGTTGCCGCGGCCGGCCGGCACCAGGGCCGGCGGTCCGGCTCAGCTCGCCTGGCCGCGCACCTGTTCGAGCGGCACGACATTGTTGGGCTTGCGGATATCCGGCACGAGCTCGGCGACCAGCGCACGCACCACTTCGTCGTCGCCCTGCTGGGCCGCGCTTGCGAGCTCGGCAATGATCGCGTGCAGCCGCGGCAGCGGGATCGACTGCGATTCGGCGGCCACGATGCCGCGCACGCCGATATCGAATTGCGGCT
Organism: bacterium YEK0313; assembly: GCA_000751295.2. Classification (NCBI taxonomy): domain Bacteria; species bacterium YEK0313. The sequence goes on along the minus strand of CCMO02000002.1, from coordinate 175,425 downwards.
CGCGCTCCTCGAAAAGGAATTCGGCCATGCGCTCGCCCGGGCGCTTGCCGGTATAGACGATCTGCATGCTGCGCTCCGGCTCGAAGCCGGCCAGCCGGATCATCCGCCGAGCGAGATCGTCGATGCGCACCGGCTGCCCCATATTGAGCACCAGCACCGCCGACTGGCAGGCCGCGCCGGGGGTGGTGGTCACGCGGGCGGCGGTCCACAGCAGGTCCGTCGCCTCGCGCTTGGTCATGAAATAGCGCACCATGGCCGGGTCGGTGACGGTCACTGGGCCGCCGGCCTCGATCTGGGCACGGAAGCGCGGCACCACCGAGCCGGCCGTGCCGAGAACGTTGCCGAAACGCACGGCGACGAGCCGGGTGGCGCTGTGGACATGGCCGCCGACCAGGGTCGGGGCCGCGTCGATCGACTGGGTGTAGAGCTCGGCGATCCGCTTGGTGGCGCCGAGGATCGAAGCCGGCTTGGTCGCCTTGTCGGTGGAGATCAGCACGAAGACGCCGGCGCCGGCGGCGATCGCGGCATCGGCGGTATTGACGGTGCCGAGCACGTTGGTGCGCACCGCCTCGGCGACCTCGCGCTCGAGATGCGGCACGTGTTTCAGGGCAGCGGCGTGGAACACCACATCAGGCTTGAACGCGGTGATCAGGTCGGCGATGCGCGCGCGGTCCCGGATGTCGCAGAGCCGGCCCTTCACCGCCTTGGCCTTGCCTTCCAGGGTCAGCTCTGCGCGTTCCAGCACGGCATGGAGGGCTGCCTCGGAATGCTCGATCACCAGCACTTCGGCGGCACCGATCTCGGCGCTGCGCAGAACGAGCTCCGAGCCGATGGAACCGCCGCCGCCGGTGACCACGACGCGCTTGTCGCGCACATAGGCCTTCAGCGGCTCCTCGTCGACCTCGACCAGCGGCCGGATCAGCAGGTCGTCGTCGATGACGGCATGCAGCTTGGCCGGGCGGCTCATATCGGTGGAATGGGCGATGTCGAGGCGGATCGTCGGAATGCCGAGGCGGCGGAACAGCCCGATGACCTCCTCGATCTGGTGGACATCGCGCAGCGCTTCCGGCCCGATCAGGGCGCGCTGGATGGCGATACCCCGTTCGGTCGCGTCGCGGACGATGGTCTCGACGCTGTCGATGAAGCCGAGCACCGGGACGCCGCGCACGACCTGGCGCGTTTCGTGCGGGATCGTGCTGATGATGCCGAAGACCCGGATGGGGCCGGCAACGCCGGCTTCCGCGAGCTTGACGATGCCTTCCGCGTCGGAGGTCCGCCCGATCACCACGGCGCCGAGCAGGTCGGCGCTGGCGACGCTGGCGCGGCGCCAGTTGCGGAAGGCGCGGTAGGCGACGCGCGGCCCGCCGAGCAGGATGATCTGCACGCACCAATAGATCGCCAGCGTCCGGCCGCCGAAGAACTTGCCGGCCTCGATATAGCGCGGCGAAATGATGTAGTCGGCGACGAGCAGCGCGGCCGTCAGCAGCGAAACGGCCTTGACGATGCCGAACAGGTCGAACAGCGACGCGAAGCGCCAGCGCGAGGCGTAAAGCGAGCAGCTGTAGTAGACGAGCAGCGCGAAGGCGGCGAAGCCGAGGCCGCCGACGATCTCGATCTTGCGTCCGAAACCCGAAATGTAGGGTTCGCCGCGCAGCGAAACGGCGAGCGCCAGAGCCAGGAAGGTCACGCCGAAATCGTGCAGCGCAACCAGATAGGTCTTGAGCGGGATCTGTTTCAAGGGGCTGTTCGCGGCGCTGTATGTTGATCGGATCGACGGTATCGAGACGTGACCCGTAATTATGGCGGCTGGATGGACAGTCGGTACGACAAACCATCGTTTCCCCGGCCGGTCAAGCCGGTGGACACCCCTATGCCGTAACGTCAGAGGCTATTTCTCGTTCCGCCCGGGAGGGCCGCGCGGCCGCCTGCGGCGAGCGCGCCTCGTCTATCCATGGCTGGCGCGCAGGGCGCCGATCAGCGAGCGTTCGAGGGTGGAGGCGACCTGGGCCTGCGAGGCCTTTTCGGCAAATTCCATCAGCATGCGGCCGGGCAGGCGCGGCGCGAGCGAGGAGACGAGGTGAATGAGCTCCTCGAGCGTCGCGGCGAAATGCTCCTTGAGGTCATCGCCCATGCGCGGCTCGCGGTTCATGCGGTCGGCAAGTTCCTGCGCCACCATGCGCGCCGCCTCGTCCAGCCCCGTGCCGGTCACAATGACGCTGTTAACGCAAAGCCGGACGAAGTAGGGAAGGCAGCGTTCGACTTCTTCTGGAATGGTCGGCATGGAATGGCGCCCGAATGGTCAGGTCGGAAACAGCAGCGAGAGTCGTGGTTGCGAAGTCCGCTTGTATGCGATGTCCGGCTCCGGGCGACGTTCAAAAAATCAATCTGCTGCTCATGGCCGCCGGGTCTGGAATGCGCCGCCGTCCGGATGCCGGAAGGCAGGCGAATGGCAGTCCGGCCATGACCGTCTTGTCTCACTCGGCGGACATAAAGGCAAGAAACATGGCGCGTAGATGGCCCGTTGAGGACTGCCCACCGCTCGCCTGTGGACGGGATGCCGCCGCCGGCTTCGACCGGGGAGCGCGCCCGTGACCCGGCCGCGCATTCTGTTCGTGATCAACGAGGACTGGTTCTTCCAGTCGCATTTCCTGCCCTGGGCGATCGCCGCGCGCGATGCCGGTTTCGAGACCGTTCTGCATGCCGCACGCGGGCCGGCGGCGGAGCGGATCGAGGCCGAGGGGATCAAGGTCGTGGCGGCCAAGGCGGCGCGCGCCGGCCTGGTGCCGAAGAACCTCATGCCGGCCGCACGCCAGGTGATGGGGCTCGTCGAGCCGGCGCGGCCGACCCTCGTCCATGCCTTCGGGCTGCATGGCATGGCGATCGCCTCGCTCGCGCGCACCATGTCGGGCGCCTTTCCGACCGTCATCAGCGTCACCGGGCTCGGTTTCCTGGCGGCGAGCCGGACGCCGGCGAAGCGCTTCGCCTCAGGTGCTCTGGCGCTCGCGGCGCGTTCGGCGCTCGACGGGAACAGGACGGTCTGGCTGACCGAAAACCCATCCGACGCCGTGACGATGGGGCTGAAGCGCGCGCTGCGGGCGGGCCGTGTCGTCCAGCTCGGCGGCGCCGGCGTCGATATCGGTGCATTCACCGCCCGGCCGCCCTTGGCGCGGCCGCCGCTGAAGCTCGCCCTGGTGGCCCGGATGATCCGTTCCAAGGGCGTCGATCTCGCGGTTGCGGCGGTGGGCGCCCTCAGGGCGGACGGGCTCGACGTCACGCTGACGCTGGTCGGCGCCGGCGACCCGCTCAATCCACGCGCCTATACGGCCGCGGAGCTTGCCGGCTTCGCCGCGAGCCCGGGCGTGACGGCGCTCGGCGCCCGGCGCGACGTCGCCGCGATCCTGAGAGAGCACCACGCCTTCATCCTGCCCTCGCGCGGCGGGGAGGGGTTGCCCAAGGCGCTGCTGGAGGCGGCGGCCTGCGGTCTGCCGGCCGTCGTCACCGACGTGCCCGGCTGCCGCGAATTCGTGGTCGAGGGGACGACGGGCACGATCGCGCGGCCCGACGACGTCGCGAGCCTCGCCGAAGCCATCCGGCGGCTTCATGCCGGCGAGGTGGACGCGATGGGGCAGGCGGCGCGCGCGCGTGTCAGCGACGGCTATTCGGTCGAGACCGTGACCGCCACCGTGCTCGGCACCTACCGCACCTTGACAGCGCCGCGAGCCGGCATGTAAGTAACTGGTGAGTTACACATGAAGGCCCCGCCAGAAGGGCTGACTGGTTACCGGGAGCGATCGACATGGCGGAGCAGGCGTCACAGCCCCAATCCTGGGCGAAGGCCCTTGCGCGAGCCTCCTGGCTGCGGCCCTTCGCCCTGCTTCTGGTCATGCTCGTCGGTTGGGATCTGGTGATCCGCATCCTGCAGATCCCGCCCTATCTGGTGCCGGCGCCGCTCGAGGTGTTGAAGACCTTCCAGACCGAGGGCGGCATGCTGCTCGTCCAGTCGGTGCCGACCACCATCGCGACACTCGGCGGGTTCATCCTGTCGGCCCTGTTCGGCATTCCGACCGCCATGCTGATCGCCGCGTCGCGGCGGGTCGAGGCCTATTTCTATCCGCTTCTGGTGTTTTCGCAGTCGATCCCGAAGGTCGCCATCGCGCCGCTCTTCGTCGTCTGGTTCGGTTTCGGCCTGGCGCCCAAAGTGATCACCGCCTTCCTCCTCGGCTTCTTTCCCGTGGTCGTGGCCGGCGTCCAGGGCTTCAAGTCGCTCGATACGGACATGCGCGATCTCGCCCGCTCGATGAAATGCTCGCGCTGGCAGATGTTCACCATGGTCAGCCTGCCCAACGCCCTGCCGGCGATCTTTTCGGGCCTGAAAGTGTCGGTGACGCTGGCGGTGGTCGGCGCGGTGGTCGGCGAATTCGTCGGCTCCAATTCCGGCATCGGCTTCGTCCTGCAGCGCTCGATCGGCAATTTCGAGCTGCCGACCATGTTCGCGGCCCTGGTGCTGCTCGCCGTGATCGGCGTCATCCTGTTCTGGGCCGTCGATGTCCTCGAGCGGCTGGCTTTGCCCTGGCACGCCAGCCGGCGGCAGGAATTCCAGTTCACATCGTGAGGCCAACAAGGCCGCTCCCATGCAGGGGCGGCCGATCAACGGGAGAATGCCCATGAACGACCGTCATCCGCATCGCCGCCAGTTTCTTGCAGGGCTCGCCGCAAGCTCGGTTCTCGCAAGCCCCGCCATCGCCCAGTCGGCGAGGCCTCTGGAGAAGGCTCAGCTCCTGCTCAACTGGTATCTCTACGGCGAGCATGCGCCGTTCTTCTACGGCAAGAAGCTCGGCCTGTTCGCGGCCGAAGGCATCGACCTCGACATCATGGAAGGGCGCGGCTCGGCGGTGACGCTGCAGGCGGTCGCGGCCAAGTCCGCCCTGTTCGGCTATTCCGACATGTCGGCGGTGGTGCGCGGTGCCATCCGCGGCGCCCCGGTCGTCTCGACCGGCGTGCTGCTGCAGAAGAACCCGGCCAGCGCCATGGGGTTTGCCGACAAGAACATTCGCACGGCCGCCGATCTCAAGGGCAAGACGGTCGCGACCACGCCGGGCGACGCGCTGTCGCAGGTCTGGCCGGCCTTCCTGAAGAAGGCCGGGCTCACCGAGGCCGACGTCAAGATCCTCGCCGGCGACGCCCAGACCAAGCTCAACGCCGTGATCTCGGGGCAGGCCGACGTGCTGCTCGGCTATTCGCATGACCAGTCGATGAAGATCAAGGATGCGACCGGCAAGGCGGTCTTCCCGGTGATGTTCGCCGATTACGGCATCAACTCGGTGGCGACCGGCATCATCGCCCATCGCGACACGCTCTCGGGCAATGCCGATCTCGTGCGCCGGTTCATGAAGGCCGCGACCCTGTCGGCGGAAGCGGCCGAGAAAGCGCCGCAGGCCGCCGCCGAGGCCATGCTGGAGGCCGATCCGAAGGCCGGCAAGAAGGACACGCTCACCGAAGGCTTCACCATCTCGGCCGGGCTCTATCGCCTGTCGCCCGATCAGCGACCGTTCCAGACCAATGCCAAGGCGGTCGCCGACACGGTCGATATCCTGGTCGAATATGGCGGCGTCGACGCTGCGGCCAAAGGCCGGGTCCAGTCGTTCTTCACGACCGACTTCCTGCCCGGCCGGGCCACCAACTAGGGCCCGCCCGCCGCCGGCATGCGGGCTGCGCGCGATGGCGCAGACCGATGTCGGAGCCGGGATACCGGCGCGGGCAGGCCATGCTCCATCCGCCCCTGCGGGCGGTCGTCGCGCGCGGCGCCTTCGTGCCGCGGTGTTGCGGCCGATCGCCATGTCCGAAGACCTGAACCGACCGGATCCGTGCCACGATGACTGCCGCCAAGCTCCGCCTCGTCGATGCGCCCGCAGCCGCCGCCACCGCATCGCGACCGGCGATCGCCATCAAGGCGCTGACCAAGACCTACCGGACGGCCGATGGCGACGTCCCGAGCCTCACTCCGATCGATCTCGACATTCGCGACGGTGAATTCGTCGCGGTGGTCGGCCCCTCCGGCTGCGGCAAGTCGACCCTCCTGAAGCTGATCGCCGGCCTGATCCCGCCGAGCAGCGGCAGCATCGAGGTCGACGGCAAGCCGGTGGTGGAGCCACCCGACGACGTCGGCATCGTGTTCCAGAGCCCGGTCCTGCTCGCCTGGCGCAGCGTGCTGCGCAACATCATGATGCCGGTCGAGGTCCGCAAACTCGATCACGCGACGCACCTCGCCCGCGCCCAGGCGCTGATCAAGACCGCAGGGCTCACCGGCTTCGAGGGCAAATATCCCTGGCAGCTCTCGGGCGGCATGCAGCAGCGCGCGGCCATCTGCAGGGCGCTGGTGCATGATCCGAAGATCGTGCTGATGGACGAGCCTTTCGGTGCGCTCGACGCGCTGACCCGCGAGCGGATGAACCTGCAGCTCCAGCGCATCCATTTCGAGACCAGGAAGACCATCTTCCTGATCACCCACTCCATTCCCGAATCGGTGTTCCTCGCCGATCGGGTGATCGTGATGACCGACCGGCCGGGGGCCATCGCCGCGATCTACGACGTGCCGCTGCCGCGGCCGCGCACGCTGGAGATGATGGGCGCGCCGGCCTTCACCGAGCTCGCCCGCCAGGTGCGTTCGCATTTCTACGCGCAGGGACAGATCGACTGACATGTCCGCGCCCCGGCTCACCCTGCACGATATCGAGGCCTTCGAGCGCTGGACGCCGTTTGCCCGGCCGTTCCGTTTCGGCGCGGTGACGGTCGAGGGTGCAAGCCAGGCCTTCGTGCGGCTGGTCGTGGAGGTCGAGGGGCATGGCCGGGCGGTCGGCGCCGCGGCCGAGCTGATGCCGCCGAAATGGTTCGACAAGCGGCCCGAACGCAGCGCGGCCGAGACGGTCGCCGACCTCCGCGCGAGCCTCGCCCGGGCGGTCGCGACGGCGTCGTCCGCGGGGCGGCCGGACACCGCCTTCGGCCGCCACGCCGCCCATTATGAAGCGCAGCGGGACTGGGCGCGCGAAGCCGGCCTGACCGGGCTTTCATCGAATTTCGGCGTCGCCTTGATCGACAAGGCCGTTCTCGACGGTCTCGCGCGGGCGCTCGGCACCGGCTTCCTGCCGCTGCTCACCGCCAATGCCATCGGGCTCGACGCGCGGCTGACGCCCGACCTCGGCGAGGCCGCGATCCGGCGGTGGCTCGCCGGTCTTCGCCCGCGGCCCTCGATCGCGATCCGCCACACGGTCGGCCTCACCGATCCGCTCGAAGGGCCGGGCGGCCTTGCCGCCGAGCTCGGCGGCCAAGCGCTGCGCTTCTTCAAGATCAAGCTCGGCGGCGATCCGGCGGTCGATCACGACAGGCTCGCGGCGATCGTGGCGATCCTCGATGCCGGCGGCTTCGCCTATGGCGTCACCGTCGATGCCAACGAGCAGTATGGCGCGGAGGGCCTTGCCGAGCTCGCCGCCCGGCTCGAGGCCGATGCGCGGTTGAATCGGCTCCGTGCCGGCCTCCTTCTGGTCGAGCAGCCCTATGACCGGCGCACCACCTTCGCGGCGGCGCTGCAGCCCGATATCGCCGCGCTGACCGTCATCATCGACGAGGCGGACGAGGACTACGACGCCTTCCCGCGCGCGCAGGCGCTGGGCTACCGCGGCGTCTCCTCGAAATCCTGCAAGGGGATCTACAAGGCGCTGCTGAACGGCGCGCGCGTCATGGCCGCCAATGCCGGCGACGGCGCCCGCCACGTGCTGTCGGCCGAGGACCTGACCTGCCAGCCCGGGCTCGCCGTGCAGCAGGATACCGCGCTCGTCGCCGCCATGGGGCTCGGCCATGTCGAGCGCAACGGCCATCACTATGTCGACGGCTTCGGGCCGGCGCCTGCCGCGGAAGCCGAAGCCTTCGCCGCCGCCCATCCCGCGCTCTACGACCGCGGCGGCGGCGCCGCGCGGCTCGCCACGGCCACCGGACAGCTCGCCACCGCCTCGCTTTTCGAAACCGTCGGCTTCGCCTCCGGAGCGATGCCCGACTGGTCTTCCCTGTCGCATCTGACGATCAGAACCGAAGGACACCCCGCATGACGACGAAGACGCTCGGCCTCGTGATGAACGGGGTCACCGGCCGGATGGGCACCAATCAGCATCTGGTGCGTTCGGTCGCGGCCATCCGCGCCCAGGGCGGCGTGCCCCTTTCCGACGGCACGAAGGTGCAGCTCGACCCGATCCTGATCGGCCGCAATGCCGACAAGGTGGCGGCGCTCGCCAAGGCCAACGGGGTGGAACGCTGGGGCACCGATCTGGACGCCGCGATCGCCGATCCGAAGAACCAGATCTTCTTCGACGCCGCCACCACCCAGATGCGCCCGACGCTGCTCGAGAAGGCGATCAACGCCGGCAAGCACATCTATTGCGAAAAGCCGATCTCGACCAATCTCGCCGAGGCGTTGCGGATCTGCCGGCTTGCCCGCGACAAGGGCGTGAAGAACGGCACGGTGCAGGACAAACTGTTCCTGCCGGGCCTGCAGAAGCTGAAGATGCTGCGCGATTCCGGCTTTTTCGGCCGGATGATCTCGGTGCGCGGCGAGTTCGGCTACTGGGTCTTCGAGGGTGACTGGCAGCCGGCGCAGCGGCCGTCCTGGAACTACCGCGACGAGGATGGCGGCGGCATGATCCTCGACATGGTCTGCCACTGGCGCTACGTGCTCGACAACCTGTTCGGCCAGGTGCAGGCGGTCTCCTGCCTCGGCGCGACCCATATCCCCGAGCGCGTCGACGAGGCGGGCCAGCGCTACAAGGCCACCGCGGACGATGCCGCCTATGCCACCTTCCAGCTGGAAGGCGGGGTCATCGCCCACATGAACATGTCGTGGGTGACGCGGGTCTATCGCGACGACCTCGTGACTTTCCAGGTCGACGGCACGCTCGGCTCGGCGGTGGCCGGCCTGCACGACTGCATGATCCAGCCCCGCGCCGCCACGCCCCGGCCGGTCTGGAACCCCGACCAGAAGCAGACGATCGACTTCCGCTCGACCTGGCAGAAAATGCCGGACAACACCGTCTTCGACAACGGCTTCAAGGCGCAGTGGGAGATGTTCATCCGCCACGTCGTCGAGGATGCCCCCTACAGCTACACGCTGGTCGAGGGCGCCAAGGGCGTGCAGCTCGTCGAATGTGCCCTCGAGAGCTGGAAGGAGCGCCGCTGGGTCGACGTTCCCAAGCTTTCGATCTGAACCGGATCATCTGACCCCGAACCAGGGAGCCGAGACCATGCTGGACAAGCCCCGCACGGCCGCATCCGTTCTGCTGCCGACCGCCGATCGCCGGATCGAAAGCTACAGGCTCTCGGCTCCGGCCGAGTTTCCGAGCCGCAGCGCCAAGCCGCTCAACCGGATCGCGCTCGCCGCCGCCCACATGGTCGCCGACCCCCTGGCCGAGGTCGATCCCTGGCTCGGGGTTGCGGTCGACTGGGACCGGACCATGGCCTATCGCGACTATCTCTGGGGGCTCGGCCTCGGGGTCGCCGAAGCGATGGACACGGCGCAGCGCGGCATGGGCCTCGACTGGCCGATGGCGCTCGAGCTGATCAAGCGCTCGGTGAAGGCGGCGAAGGCGACGCCGGGCGCCGTGGTGTTTTCTGGCGCCGGCACCGACCATCTCGATCCGGCGGCGGCCGGCTCGCTCGACGACGTCATCAAGGCCTACGAAACGCAGTTCGAGGCGATCGAGGCGGTGGGCGGTCGCATCATCATGATGGCCTCGCGCGCGCTCGCCCGCCTCGCCAGGGGACCCGACGACTATGCCCGGGTCTATGACCGGATCCTCGGCCAGGCCAGGGAGCCGGTCATCATCCACTGGCTCGGCGACATGTTCGACCCCGCTCTCGCCGGCTATTGGGGCACCGGCGACCTCGATGCCGCCATGGACACGGCGGTCGGCGTGATCAACGCCAACGCCGCCAAGGTGGACGGCGTCAAGGTGTCCCTGCTCGACAAGGACAAAGAAGTCGCCATGCGCCGCCGGCTCGACAGCCGGGTGCTCATGTATACGGGCGACGACTTCAACTATGCCGAACTGATCGCCGGTGACGAGCAGGGCTATTCCCATGCGCTGCTGGGCATTTTTGACGCCATCGCGCCGGCCGCGGCCGGCGCGCTCGCCGCGCTCGCAGAGGACGACCTGAAGACCTTCCACGCGATCTTCGCGCCGACCGTGCCGTTGTCGCGCCACATCTTCAAGGCGCCGACCCGCTTCTACAAGACGGGCGTCGTGTTCGTCGCCTATCTCAACGGCCACCAGGACCATTTCACCATGGTCGGCGGCCAGGAGAGCACGCGTTCGACGCTGCATCTCGCCGAGCTGTTCCGTCTCGCCGACAAGGCCGGCATCCTGACCGATCCGGAGCGGGCGGCGGCGCGCATGGCCAGCGTCATGGCCACTCGCGGCATCGGCGCCTGAGGTCCCGATGCGCGATTTCAGCAGGGACCATCGCGCGCTGTCGCTGAACACGGCGACGGTGCGCAAGCAGGGCGATCTCGTCGCCATCATCGAGGCGGCGGCGCGGCACGGCATAACCGCGATCGCGCCCTGGCGCGACCAGGTCGCCGCGGTCGGGCTCGACCGGGCGGTCCGGGCCGCCCGCGATGCCGGTCTCGCCTTTTCCGGCTACTGCCGGGGCGGCATGTTCCCGGCCGATGCGGCGCATGCCGAGGTCGCGCGCGACGACAATCGCCGGGCGGTCGACGAGGCCAAGGCCTTCGGCGCGCCGTGCCTCGTCCTGGTGGTCGGCGGACTGCCGCAGTTCTCGCGTCCCGGCTCGGCGGCCTCGAAGGATATCGGCGCTGCCCGCCGGCAGGTCGAGGACGGTATCGGTGAGTTGCTCGACCATGCCAGGGACGTCGGCATGCCGCTCGCCATCGAGCCCCTGCATCCGATGTATGCGGCGGACCGCGCCTGTGTGAACACGCTCGCCCAGGCGCTCGACATCTGCGATGCGCTCGATCCCGGCCGGAGCGGCATGCTCGGGGTTGCGGCCGACGTCTATCACATCTGGTGGGACCCCAACCTCTATCCGGCCATCCGGCGGGCGGGACGCGAGCGCCTGCTCGCCTTCCATGTCTGCGACTGGCTGGTGCCGACGCGCGATCTCCTCACCGACCGCGGCATGATGGGCGACGGCGTCATCGACATCCGGTCGATCCGCGCCGCCGTGGAGGCCGAGGGCTTCGACGGCTTTTCGGAGGTCGAGATCTTTTCCGAGCTCGACTGGTGGCAGCGCCCGATGGACGAGGTGCTCGAAACCATCATCGCGCGGCATAAGACCGTGGTCTGAAGCGGTGGTGCGTCGACGGTGAGCAGAGCCGATGGGCTCTGTTCGTTAGGGATCCGTCGGTTTAGAGGCGGTATTTCAGGCCGAGGCGGAAAGTGTGAGTCGAGATTTCCGTCGTCCTGTTGACATGCCAGGGCAGCAGGAGGGCGCCGAAGAGGACGTCGGCTTCGAAGCGGCCAGTTGTCTTGGCATAGCTGTAGTCGGCGCTGACCGACCAGTTGGAAGTCAGCCGGTATTCGGCGCCACCGCCGACAAAAGCCCCCCAGCGACGGCCGGCTTTGGCGCTGAATTCATGGATCTCCATCGTCCAGAACGGTATCTGGGCCTGCCAACCGGCTGCCAGCGGCGCGTTCTGCATGCCCTGGATGCCGCCCGTCGCATAGACCAAGAGGCGCTCGTCCACGAGGACACCGGCCCGCGCGCCGAAATAGGGTGAACTGCCCGCAAGGCCGGCGCTCGCAACCTCCATTCCGGCCAGGACGCCCATGACGAACCGGCCGAAGCGGACGTCGTAGCCGGCATTCACGCCGAATGCGGCGCTTGTCGCGGTGCTGCGGTAACGCGTCTCCCAGGCGAGTGGCGAGCCGCCAGGCTCGGTCGCAAGCCCGGCCTCCGTGCGCAGGCCAACCGTGCCGCCGAGCCAAGGCCCAGTCCAATTGAGAGGGCCGCTTGCGGCATCATCGCGCGTGGTGGTTGCTGTTTCGATTCCGAACGGACGGTATTTGAGCCCGATCCTGAAGCTATGGCTCGCGACGCTCGTCCTCAACCCGATCGGGAAGCCGGGCCCGCTGCTGAACAGGTCCACCGTGCCATTATATTCGCCGCGGCTGAGCGCATAACTGTAGTCGGTCGTGACCGCCCAGTTCCCGCCCACCCTATATTCTGCACCGAGGCCTATATAGGGCGCCCATTGCGCGCCCGTCCGAGCAGTAATGTCGCGGTGGGTACGGGCAGAGGGGTAACCGTTGCCGAAGACCAGATAGAGCGCGGTTGCTTCCGGCGTATTCTGCGCATTCTGGATTCCCGCGGTCGCAAACAGCAGGAGATGCTCGGTGGCCAGGAAACCGGCTCGCGCTCCGAAATAGGCACGATTGCCGCTCAACCGGGCGCTGCCGAACTCGAAGCCGGCGACAGGGCCGGCGACAAACCGCCCGAACTGGAAATCGTAGCCGACATTGGCCCCGAAAGTTGCGCTGCTCGCGGCGCTCCAGGACGTCTGGTTCAAAGGATGTTCGATGGTGCGCGCTGCTCCGAGATCGGAGCGTATCCCCGCGGTGACGCCCAGCCACGGGCCGGTCCAGTCCGCGGATTGGCCTTGCACTGCCTGCGGACAGGCAAGCAATACCGCCAGCGCCGTGGCAGACACCATCTTGAAACTGCGCATGAGCCCCCCGGCCCGTGATCTCAATTCACGCTTCTTGCTTACGTCGAACTGGCAGTTGACGCACGTGGGAATGGCGATTGTGACCCGTTCTGTCGGATGTCGTGGCAAAAGGAACACATCCCGGCCATCGACCGCGTAGCGAGGCCCGCGGCGATGTTACAGCCGATATTTTAGGCCGAGGCGGAAAGTGTGTGTGGAAAGTTCAGCAGGCCTATCTGCTCGCCAGCGCGGCGATGGCGGGAAAAAGGTGGGCTCGTCCCTGAACCGGCTGTTCGTCCGGGCGTAACTATAGTCTGCGCTGACCGACCAGTTGGCCGTCATCCGGTATTCGAGGCCGCCGCCGAAGAAGGCGCCCCATTGGCGGCCTACCTTGGCGGTGCGTTCGCGGAGTTCCGCAGACCACAACGGTCCGCTCCACCACCACGATCCGTCTCGCGGGGTGGCCTGCATGCTCTGAACGCCCGCCGCCAGGTAGACCAGCACACGATCATCCGCAAGGACACCTGCGCGAAGGCCGAAATAGGGCATGTTGCCGGCGAGGCCAGCGCCGGCGAAGTCGATGCGTGCCATCGCGCCCGTAACAAGGCGGCCGATCTGGAGGTCATAGCCGGCATTGCCACCAAGCGTGCCGGTTACCGCTCTGCTGCGATAGCGATAAGGCCAATCAGCTGGGCCGGTTTCAGCCGGCAGTGTGAAGCCCGTATCGGTCCTGAGGCCTGCCGCAAGCCCAATCCAGGCGCCGGTCCAGCCGAACGTGCCGGACGGTGTGTGATCAGACATGGCAGTGGGCGCGAGCTCCCCTCCCAACCGATATTTAAGACCGATCCTAAAGGTGTGCGAGCTGACGTTGGTCCTGAGTCCGACGGGATAGTTCGGAAAGTAGATATTGTTCACGGTCGTCTCGTAGCGGCCGTTTGTTTCCAGATAGCTGTAGTCGGCTGTCAGCGCCCAGTTCGAGGTCACGCGAAACTCGGCCCCCGCGCCGACGAATGCTCCCCACCGCCGGCCTGCCTTTGCGGCCATGACATGCTGCAAGATCGCAAAGCTTGGCCACGCGTTATTGAGGCCGACGCTCAGCATCGCGGACGCGTCGACGGCATGCTGCGTACTCTGCGCGCCGGCCATTGCAAAAATCAGTAGCCGATCGGTCGCAAGGATGCCGAGGCGCGCGCCGAAATAGGGTGTGTTGCCGGATTGTCTGGAACCGCTGAAATCCATGCCGAGCAATGGGCCGGCGACGAACCGTCCGAACTGCAGATCATAGCCGGCATTGATGCCGAACGTGGCGCCGTTCGCGAAACTCCAAGACGGCTGATCGACGGGATAGGTCACAGTACGTGCCGCGCCGAGGTCGGAGCGCATGCCAGCGGCAATTCCGAGTCAGGGGCCGGTCCAACCGATAGGTTCTGTCCGTGCCGGAGACAGGCACGCGAACATCGCCGCCACCGCCGCGGCGACCATTCCTGAATTGCGCATGAGCCCCCCGGCCCTCATCAGATCTCAGCTCTTCTGCTTACATCAGATGACGCTGCTTTGCAGGTTTGGAACATCCCGCCACGTGACTTTGCGACGCCTTGTGGCCTGCGGGTCACGCGTCGCCGATCACGCCTTCACGCCCTGCATCACGAACTCGACGACATGCGCGCGGCGGGCGGCGATGACGTCGGGTTTTTCGAAGTCGGTGTCGAAGATCACCGAGAGCGTATAGATGTTGGAGAAGAAGAAGTAGCAGACGCCGGTAATGGTGATCCACAGCTGCAGCGCGTCGAGGCCGGGACGGATCGTGCCCTTGGCGACACCGGCCTTCAGGACCGCGTCGATTGCAGCGATGATCGGCGAGTTCATCGTGTTCACGCGGCTCGACTTCTTCAGCACCTTGGCGCGCTGGCGGTTCTCGGTCGCCAGAAGGTTGATGAAGGTGCGGTCGCGGACGAAGCTGTCGAAGGTGAATTCGACGAAGCGGGCGAGCGCCTCGAGCGGCTCGAGCCGTTCGAGGTCGAGCTTGTATTCGGCAGATCGGGCCTGGTGGTAGACCGCTTCCAGAACCGCCAGATAGAGCTGCTCCTTGGACGAAAAATAATGATAGATCATGCGCTTGTTGATGCGCGCGCGATCCGCGATATCGTCCGTCTTGGCGCCCTCGAAACCCTTGTTGGCGAATTCCCGGGTGGCGACGTTGAGGATGCGGGCCCGGGTGCCGGCGCTGTCGCGCTTGCGCACGGGCCTGGTCGTTTCGGCCTCGGCCCGCGCCGGGGCATCGGGCTTCAGCTCATCCTCGTGCATGGGTGTTTCGCCCTTCTTGGTCTTGTCGGCGCGACGCGACAGGGACGGGTCGTCCACTGCGATTCGACCATGAAGGCAGACTGCCATGGGGCGCCGCCGGCGTCATGCCTTGCCTGTGAACGGCTCGTGCCGGGCAAGGTCCGGCCGAAGGCCGGGAACCGGAGCTAAGCTCCGGCCGCGATGCAAGCCCCCCAGCCCGCACCGCGGCCGGTCTCCCGCCGTTATTCCACCTTGATATTCGCGTCGCGGATGATCTGGCCCCATTTGGCCACATCCGCGGCGTGGGTGGCGCGTAGCGCCTGAGGCGTACGCTGGGCGGGAGGAGGCGGTTCGGCGCCGAGCTGCAGGAAGCTGCGCAGCGCCGCAGGATCGTCGATCGCTTTTTGGATCGCCGCATTGAGGGCCGACACGATCTCCGCCGGCGTTCCCTTGGGCGCGAAGATCGAGTTCCAGACCACCATCTCGACGCCGGGCAGGCCGGCCTCGGCCGCGGTCGGGACGTTGGGCAGGACGGGCGAGCGGGTCGGCGCGAGCACGGCGAGCGGCTTCACCGCGCCGGCCTGGACCTGCGCCATCAGGCTGGTGACCTGATCGCACATGTAGCCGATCTGGCCGGCGACCAGATCCTGCAGCGCCGGGCCGGTGCCGCGGTAGGGCACGAGGGTCGGGTTGACCCCGACACGGTTGTTGTAGAGCACGCAGGCCAGGTGCGAGGTCGAGCCGACGCCGGCATTGCCGTTGTTGACGCCCTGGGCATTGGCCTTCAGGTGGCTGGAGAAATCCGTCAGGGTCGCCCCGGGGCTGCGGTTCGAGGCCACCAGCATGATCGGCGCGGATGCGACGATGCCGACAGGCTCGAAATCGGTGAGCGGATCGAAGCTGAGGCGGGGATAGAGCGCCGGGCTGAAGCTCATCGTGCTCATCGGGCCCATCAGCAGGGTGTAGCCGTCGGGCGCCGCCCGGGCGACGCGCGCCGCGCCCGTCGTGCCGGCCGCGCCCGCGACGTTCTCGATCACCACCTGCTGGCCGAGCGTCTGCGACATGCGCTCGGCGACGATGCGCGCGACGATGTCGGTCGGCCCACCCGGCGCGAATGGCACGACCATGGTGATCGGGCGGTTCGGATAGGCCTGCGCCCGGCTTTCGCCAGGAGCGAGGCCGGTGGCCAGAACGGTTGCGACGGCAGCGGCGAGCGCCAGCCTGATCATGCTCACGGGATTCCTCCATCGGATGGCGCGAGGCTCCGCGCCCAACAGCTGCGGGCATCGACCGGCGTCCGGCCGGTCCTGCCGCGCTTGTCCGAAACGATAGTCAGTGGTCCTCCGAAGCGTCAATCAAGTATGTAACTGGTGAGTGGGTTCGAGGGCTGCGGGCCGGCATGAGGGCGGATTTGTCGCAGCAACTGGAACCGGCAGCGGGTGGTCGCCCGCCGATCGCCCGAGCTCAGAATGTTCGGTGGCCGGCACGATCGAGCATCGTCACCGGGACAGCGTTGCGGAAGCAACGACGATATGTTGCGGCTATCGGCGCAACGGTCACAGAACGGAACATGGGCTCCCCCAGGAGGCGGCGGGCGTCTTGCGCGCCCTGCTACCCTAACGTTAGCAGAACCTTACCGTGCCAGGTCAAGCTGATTGCGACAACCGCCGTTCTCATCCCTTCGTCGCATTTCACGGTGCGGTCCGGTGAATTCATGGGCCGTCCGCGGCGGGCATGGATCGCCCGCCGGACAGCTCCGTTCAGCCGAGCCGGGTTCCCATCGCCTGGTTGATCCAGAGGCACGGATCCTCGGCAAGGCACGGGTCTTCGCCGCGAAGGATCGCTTGCAGCTTCTGGTCGCGCAGCGAGCGGGCAAGATGTTTGCGGTACGGGTCGAGATGCCGGGCGAAGAAAGCCGCGTCCGGCGCGCGCCGCATCGCCTTGGCGGAGGCGTCCAGCCCGTCGCGGGCGATCGAACGCGCGATGCTACCGTCAGGCCTCTCGCCCGGCGCGATGGTGGCGCGGGTCCGCGCAAGGACGGCGCCGAGGCGCCGGCATGGGCCTCGGCGTCGAAGTGACGGTGCCCGGCGCTCAGACGAAGGCGCTGAGCCCGGTGATCGCCTTGCCGACGATCAGCGTATTCATCTCGCGCGTGCCTTCGTAGGAGTAGATCGCCTCGGCATCGGCGACGAAGCGGCCGATATGGTTGTCGAGCAGAATGCCGTTGCCGCCGAGCAGCTCGCGGGCATAACCGACCGTCTCGCGGCATTTGACCGTGCAATAGGCCTTGGCCAGCGAGGCGTGCTCATCGAGCATTGCGCCCTCGTCCTGCAACTGGCCGAGGCGGAGCAGCATCATCTGGGTCGCGGTGACATTGCCGAGCATGCGGACGAGCAGGTCCTGGACGAGCTGGAAGCCGCCGATCGGCCGGCCGAACTGGGTGCGCGTCTGGGCATAGCGCAGGGCATGCTCATAGGCGCCCATGCCGCAGCCGACGGCAAAGCCGGCGACACCGGCGCGGGTCATCCGCAGCACCTTGGCGGTGTCCTTGAAGCTGTTGGCGTTCTGCAGCCGGTCGGCTTCGGGAACGCGGCAGTCGGCCAGCGTGATCAGGCCGTTCTGGACCACGCGCAGGGCCATCTTGTTGTGGATCTTCTCGACCGAGAAGCCGGGATTGTCCTTGGTGACGACGAAGCCCTTGACCTGGCCGGATGTCTCCTCGCGGGCCCAGATGACGTTAAGGTCGGCGAAGGGCGCATTGCCGATCCATTTCTTCTGGCCGTTCAGCACCCAGCCGTCGCCGTCGCGCCGGCAGGTGGTCTTCATGCCCCCGGAGGTGGCCGAGCCGACATCCGGCTCGGTCAAGCCGAAGGAACCGATTTTTTCCCAGCGCATCATGGCGGGCAGCCAGCGCTGCTTCTGCGTTTCGTCGCCGCAGAGATAGATGGAGCCGGCCGAAAGTCCGGTATGGACGCCCCAGAAGGTCGCGATCGATGCGTCGACGCGGGCGATCTCCATGCACAGCACGGTGTTCAGCAGCCAGCTGCCGCCGGCGCTGCCGTAGCCGCGATAGCCGATGCCGGCAATGTCCAGCGCGCGCAGCTTGGGCACGATCTCGAAGGGGAATGCGTCCCGCGCCCAATAGTCCTCGATGATCGGGGCGATCTCGCTTTCCATGAAATCGCGCACGCGCCGGACGACCGCCCGCTCGTCCTCGCCGAGGAGGTGCAGCATCCGATAGAAGTCGCCATTGACCGGTGGCGGAGCATAAGCGGGCTTCTGGCTCTCGGTCGCTTGCACAGTCATGGTCGGCCTCCCTGATCTCATGCTGACGATGTGCTGGTCGGTTCGGTGATGCCTGTCCTTGCCGGGAAGGGCCCCGTGCGATGCCCGGCGGCCGCGCCTTGGCGCGCCGCCGCCGGATCCGTGTCCTGCGAGAATGGTAGCGCAGATCGTGCCCCGCGCCATCGGTCGATGCGTTCCTGCGCGCGGAGAGCCGCGCCCGTTGGGCAGACCGTGCCCGGAGCGGTCTCGCGGCTGGCCGCCGGCGCGCGGCTCAGTCGTGCGTGGCCGTGTTGTAGAGCAAGCCGACAGTGCGCCCGTCGCGATCGGTCGCCGACAGGGCCACCCAGTCTTCTTCCGCTTCCAGGCTGGGCTCGGCCTGCTGGCGCTGGTGCAGCGCGGTGACACGATATCGGCCCGCGGCCGGTGAACAGCCGTTGGCGGCGAGTGCCTGCTGCAGGAGGGCGGTGCGGCGGGCGGTGGGCGCCGCGCCGCGTGCCCGGTCGGCGAGCGCGACGACCACCTTGGCGGCGGCGACGCCATCCGGGCAGACATAGGCGGGATTGCGCGTGTCGACCTCGATCATCCCGTCGCGCGTCGCGTCGCGCAGGAAATAGCCGAGGGCGTCGCGCGGATGCCGGTCGTTGCCCTCCTCGCCGACGAGGCCGATCACCTGGCGGCCATCGGCGGCCGTGCCGCGATAGAGCATGTAGGTCTGCGGCGGATTGAATGCTTCGACCCGAAAGCGCTGCAGCACCTCGGTGATGCGGATCGTGCCGGAGCGGTCCGGGCGGGCGCGGCAGCCGGTGGCACGGTAGCCGCCGGCAATATCCGCGCGCTGGAGATGGCCGGCCATTTGCCGTCCGGCGCTTTCGCTCGGACAGAGATAGGTGCCGAAATCCTCGGCGATCTCGACCTGCCGGGGAAGCGCGTCGGTCTGCGCATGCGCGGCCGGAACAAAGGCGAGAGCGAAGGCGACAAGGCCGAGGGCTGCGCGAGAAGATGTCATCGTCGGATCCGGTTCAACACGGCATGCAAGGCGCCTGCCGGCATCGGCGCCACGGTGCCGGCCGGCGGCGCAGCCCGCCATTGCGGGGGCTTGTCCGGCCTTGACGGCCCTTGACGCGTCAGGCCTCGGGCCCGTTGGCGAGCCGCCGCTCCCAGGCGAAGGCATGCTCGACGATCTCGTTGAGATCCTCGTGGCGCGGCTGCCAGGCGAGGCGGGCCTTGGCGAGCGCGGGATTGGCGACGACCGCCGCCGCATCGCCGGGCCGGCGCGGCGCATAATCGGCGCGGAAGTCGACCCGGGTGACCTTGCGCACGGTGTCGATCACCTCCTGCACCGAATAGCCGCGGCCATAGCCGCAATTCGCCACCATGCTGGCGCCGCCGGCGCGCAGATAGGCGAGCGCCGCCGAATGGGCGCGGACGAGGTCGGTGACGTGGATGTAGTCGCGCACGCAGGTGCCGTCGGGCGTCGGATAGTCGGTGCCGAAGACGTCCATCTTGGCGCGCAGGCCGAGCGCCGTCTGCACCGCCACCTTGATGAGATGGGTGGCGTTCGGCGAGGACTGCCCGGTGCGGCCGGCCGGATCGGCGCCGGCGACGTTGAAATAGCGCAGCACGACATATTCGAGCGGATGGGCCGCGGCGGCGTCGCGCAGCATCCATTCGGTGATCAGCTTCGAGGTGCCGTAGGGGCTTTCGGGCCGGGTCGGCGCGTCCTCCGCCACTGGCATCACCTCGGGCGTGCCATAGACCGCGGCGGTCGAGGAAAAGATGAAGTGGCGGATGCCGGTCGCCACCGCGGCGGCCATCACGGCGCGCGTCTTGACGGTGTTGGAGAGATAATAGCCGAGCGGATCGGAGACCGAGTCCGGCACCACGATGCGGGCGGCGAAATGGATGATCGCGTCGGCGCCATGCTGGCGGATCACCCGTTCGACCAGGTCCTGGTCGCCCATGTCGCCGACGACCAGGGTGGCGCGCGGATCCACGGCCCAGGCAAAACCGGTGGAGAGATTGTCGAGGACAACGACGGCTTCACCGGCGTCCAGCAGTTCGAGAACCATATGGCTGCCGATATAGCCGGCGCCGCCGGTGACAAGCACAGTCATGCACTTCTCCAGGTTGGCCCCCGAACCGGGTTCTTCCTTGGCCCGATCGAGACCGGAGGTCAAGAAAGCGCGAGGCGCCGGGGTGTATGTGAGGCCGTCTCGAAGCCGGCCGGCGGCCGGCCGGCGGCATCGTCACTCCGCCCGATCGAGACATAGCGCAGCCCGGAACGGGCGGCGATGGCGGGATCGAACAGATTGCGCAGGTCGACGAGCAGCGGCGTCTTCATCACCGCTGCGAGCTGCGACAGGTCGAGGCGGCCAAACTCGTCCCATTCGGTGACGAGTACGGCGGCATCGGCGCCCTCGCAGGCCGAAAAGGCACTGGTCGCCATGGCGACGTCGGGCAGGAGCGGTGCGGCATTGGCCATGCCGGCGGGATCGTAGGCGCGAATCATCGCCCCCGCCTTGATCAGCCGCGGCAGGATGACGAGGGAGGCCGCCGAGCGCATGTCGTCGGTATCGGGCTTGAAGGTGAGGCCGAGCACCGCGATGGTCCTGCCGGCGACCGAGCCGCCGGCGGCGCGCACGATCTTGCGCACCATTTCGCCCTTGCGGGCGTCGTTGACCGCGACCGCCGTCTCCACAGAGCGCAGCGGCACGCCATGGTCCTGCGCGGTCTTCATCAGCGCCAGCATGTCCTTCGGGAAGCAGGAGCCGCCGAAGCCGGGGCCGGCCTTGAGGAACTTCGCGCCGATCCGGCTGTCGAGCCCGATGCCGCGCGAGACCTGCTCGACATCGGCGCCGACCTCCTCGCACAGATTGGCGATCTCGTTGATGTAGGTGATCTTGAGCGCCAGGAAGCTGTTGGCGGCATATTTGATCAGTTCGGCGGTCCGCCTGTTGGTGACGACGAGCGGCGCTCCCCGTCCGGTCAGCGGCGCGTAGAGCGCCGCCATCAGCGCGCCGGCGCGCTCGTCCTCGACGCCGACGACGATGCGGTCGGGCGCGAGGAAGTCGGCAATCGCGACGCCTTCGCGCAGGAATTCAGGATTGGAGACGACGGCGAAGGCGGCATCGGGCCGGCGCGCCCGGATG
Organism: bacterium YEK0313; assembly: GCA_000751295.2. Classification (NCBI taxonomy): domain Bacteria; species bacterium YEK0313. The sequence goes on along the minus strand of CCMO02000002.1, from coordinate 154,002 downwards.
ATCGCCTCCACCTCGTCGCCGGTGCCGACCGGCACGGTCGACTTGGTCACGACGAGGGCGAAGCCGCCGAGCGCCGTGGCGATTTCGCCGGCGACGGCATGCACGCCGGAAATGTCGGCATGGCCGTCGGCGGGCCGCGGCGGCGTGCCGACGCAAATGAAGATGGCGGCGGCATCCGCGACCGCCGGAGCGAGGTCGGTCGCAAAGGACAGCCGGCCAGCCCTTGCGGTGTCGGCAACGAGGCGGTCCAGTCCGGCTTCGTAGATCGGCATCCGGCCGACCTTCAGGCCGGCAATGCGTTCGGCGTCGCGGTCGACAATGACGACCTCATGGCCGATCTCGGCGAGGCAGACGCCGGTGACGAGCCCGACATATCCGGCGCCGACTATGGTGATCCGCATGGCGTCCGTCCCTGGTGGCCAGCCTTGGGGCGGACTTTGAGCGAGTCGGCCCGAAGGCTGTCAGGACCGATGGAGTGCCAAAGGCCGATGACAGGGCGACGACAGGACGGGCGGGCAGCGCGGTCAGGCGCGGCTGCCGGCCACCTTTTTCGGCTGCGGCGCCGGCCGGTCGCCGAGGCAGCGCATGGCGATGTCGAGGCTGGCAAGGCCGTCGGCGCCGCCGACCACCGGGGCGGTACGGCTCTTCACCGCCTCGACGAAGGCCAGGAGCTCGGCGCGCAGCGGTTCGGCATAGGCGACCGACAGGTGGCGCATCGAATAGCTGCCGTCGGGCTTGTAGTCGAAACACTCGGTGACCTGGCGCGTGATGAGGTCGCCGGTAATGTATTTGTTGCGGGTCGCGACATGCACCGTGCGCGCCTTGAACGGCGTCAGCCAGTTGGTGTTGATGTGGGCCAGCACGCCCGAGGCGGTGCGGAACTGCAGCAGCGCGATGTCCTCGCGGGCGGCATGGATCGAATTGGTCTGCGGCTGGATGTCGGAGATTTCCGAGCCGGTGAACCAGCGGATCAGGTCGATGTCGTGCACGGCGAGGTCGATGACCACGCCAATATCGGACATGCGCGGCGGGAACGGTCCGACCCGGGTGATCTGGATCGACAGGATGTCCTCGCCCGCCAGCGCTTCCTTGATCGACTGGACCGCCGGATTGAAACGCTCGACATGGCCGACCATCAGCGTGACGCCGGCCTTCTCGGCGGCGGCGATGATGCGGCTGCCCTCCTCGACCGACTGGGCGATGGGCTTTTCCACGAGGACATGCACGCCGCGGGCGATGGCTTCGAGCGCGATCGGCGTATGCAGCTGGGTGGGGGCGGCGATGGTCAGGGCATCGATGCCGGCATCGAGCAGGGCCGACAGGCTCGAATAGCCGCCGCAGCCAAGGCGGCTCGTCACGAACTTGACCTGCTCGGCGTCTGGATCGGCGACGCCGACAAGAGTGATGCCGGGCAGCTCCGCAAAGACCCGGGCATGGTTCTTGCCCATCACGCCGCAGCCGATGACGCCCACGCGCAGGCTCGCCCCGCCGTCCTGGTTCTTGCTCATACCCGTCGATTCCTCAAAACATTGCGCCCGGGATCTGAGCCGGGCGACGCAACCCGTATACAGTTTCCCGTCACAGCGGCGCAAATGGGCGCACATCACGCATCGTTACCAATTGCATCCGTGCCGGAACGCCGCATTCTTGCCGTTGGACACGGGCACGAGCGTTGCCTACAACACCGGCCGATGCAGTCTTGCGGAGGATGCCATGCCCGCCTTGGCGGACCTGAAGGTCAAGCTCTACACCGACGGTGCCGAAAAGGCCTCGATCGTCGAAATGGCGCAGAAGCCCTGGATTCGCGGCTTCACCACCAATCCCTCGCTGCTGAAGAAGGCCGGCGTTTCCGACTATGCCGCCTATGCCAAGGACCTCGTCGCCGCGGTGCCCGACCATCACATCTCGTTCGAGGTGTTCTCGGACGACCTTAAGGAGATCGAGGCCCAGGCCAGGGTGATCGCGACCTGGGGCCGTAACGTCTATGTGAAGCTGCCGGTGACCAACACCAAGGGCGAGCCGCTCTACGACCTCATCCACAAGCTGTCGCGCGAGGGCGTGAAGATCAACTTCACCGCGCTCTATACCGAAGCGCAGATCAAGGCGTCGGTGGATGCGCTGCGCGGCGGCGCGCCGTCGATCGTCTCGGTCTTCGCCGGGCGGCTCGGCGATGCCGGCCACGACTACATGCCGGTGATGAAATATGCCGTCGGCCTTGCCCGCGGCACGGACACCGTCGAGGTGATCTGGGCCTCGACCCGCGAGGTCTGGAACGTCATCGAGGCCGACCGCATCGGCTGCCACATCATCACCGCGCCGGCCGACATCCTGAAGAAGCTCGAAGGGCTCGGCCGCGATCCGGAAGCGATCTCGCTCGACACCGTGAAGGGCTTCCGCACCGATGCGCTGGCCGCCGGGCTGACGCTGGCCACCTGAGCGGCGCGTCGCGAAAGCCTGCCGGTCTTCGGCGCAAGCCCCGGGGCCGGCAAGCCCCGGTTCACCTCGCAGACATCCGTCCCCTGACCGCACCTGCCGAAGGCCAGCCTTTGCGCCGATCGCCCATCCAAGGTCTTCCTGCGTGATCCGGAGCATCTTCTCCGTCTCGGCACTGACGCTGGTCAGCCGTGCCATCGGCTTCGTGCGCGACATGATGCTGGCGAGCGTGCTGGGCGCGAGCGCGGTGTCGGATGCCTTCAACGTCGCCTTCCGGATCCCCAATCACTTCCGCTCGATCTTTGCCGAGGGCGCGTTCAACGCCGCCTTCGTGCCGGCCTTCGCGCGGGTCGCGGCGGAGCGGGGACGCGATGCGGCGCTGGTCTTCGCCGATCGCATCTTCGCCTATCTCCTGCTGGCTCAGCTCGTCCTGCTCGGACTGGCGCTGGTCTTCATGCCGGCGGTCGTGTCGCTGCTGGCGCCGGGCTTCACCGGCGACGGCATGCGGTTCAGCCTCGCTGTCGAGCTCACCCGCATCACCTTCCCCTATCTCGCCTTCATTTCGCTGGTCGTGCTGATCGGCGGCGTGCTCAACGCGGTCGGCCGGTTCGCGGCGCCCGCCGCGACGGCGATCCTCCTCAACGTCGCGATGATCGCGACGCTGCTGCTCGCCGGCTATTTCCCGACAGCCGGCCACGCGGTCGCCTGGGGCGTCCTGATCTCGGGCGTCCTGCAATTCGTGCTGGTGGCGGCCGATGCGCTGCGCGCCAATGTCATGCTGGAATTCCGCCTGCCCAGGATCACGCCGGAAGTGAAGCAGTTCTGGGCGACCTTCGTGCCGGCCGCCGCCGGTTCGGCGGGCAGCCAGATCGCCGTCTTCGCCGACACGATCATCGCGAGCTTCCTGGTCGAGGGCGCCATCACCTGGCTCTATTTCGCCGACCGGATGAACCAGCTGCCAATCGGCGTCATCGCTGCCGCGGTCGGCACCGTGCTGCTCTCCGAAATGAGCCGGCGCATCGCTGCCGGCGACGAGGCCGGCGCGCGCCATGCGCAGCTGCGCGCCATCGAGCTGACGCTGGTCTTCACCCTGCCGGCGGTGGCGGCCTTCATGATCGTGCCGGACACGCTGATGGGGGCCCTGTTCGTCCATGGCCGGTTCACCGCTGCCGACGCGCTGCAGTCGGCGCGCGCGCTCTCGGCCTATGCGTTCGGCCTTGCCGCCTTCGTGCTGATCCGCTCGTTCACCGTGACCTTCCACGCGCGCGGCGACACCCGCACGCCGGTCATCGCCATGGTCATCGCCATCCTCATCAACATTGCGCTGAAGCTCTTGCTGATGCGGCCGCTCGGCCATGTCGGCCTCGCCCTCGCCACCGGCGCGGGAGCGTGGATGAACCTGATCCTGCTCGGCTGGTTCGCGCGCCGCCAGGGGCTGATGGGGCTCGACGCGCGGGCGCGGCGCGTGCTGCCGCGGCTGTTCCTCGCCTTCGGCATCCTGGCCGCGACGCTCGCGGCGGGCTCCGTCGCCCTGCGTGCGGCCCTCGGCACCGGCGTCGGGGCCGACCGTCTCGCGCTCGTGGTGCTGATGGGCGCCGGCGCGCTCGCCTATGGCGGCACCCTCGTCGTGCTGTTCGGCCGGGAATTCCTGTCGGACCTGAAACGGCTGCGGCGCGGCATGGCGAATGGCGACTGATGTCGCCGATGACCCACGCGAACAAGCTGACGATCATTATCTTGCCGAAGGGCCAGGTGATCTTGCCCGAGGCTATCCGACGGCGCTACGCGCACGCTGGAACGCGGCTGACCGTTGAAGAAACGGTCGACGGTGTGCTCCTGAAGCCGCCAGGGGTCTTCGCCAGGACAAAGCCGGACGAGGTCTTCGGGTTACTTGCGCACAAGGACCCGCCGAAGACGCTCGATGAGATGGAAGCCGGTTTTGAAGCCGAGGTGCGGCGGCGGCATGCTCGGTACTGACAGAGCTTCGTTGTCCGACGCTCTCTCCAATCGACGCCGTCACGAATGCCTCAAGGCGCCGCTACAGTCCGTCGCGTGCCTCGATATTGACCCAGAAGACGCAGCGCCGCTCCAGCCATTTCAGGGCGCCGTGCAGCGCCACGCCGACGATCGAGAGCACGACGAAGAGCGAGAAGGCGCCGGCAATGTCGAGCTGGTAGTTGGCCTGCAGGATGAGGAAGCCGAGGCCGTAGTTCGAGCCGACGAATTCGGCGACGATCGCGCCGATCACCGCCAGCACGATGGCGGTGTTGAGCCCCGCGAAGACGAAAGGCAGGGCGTTGGGAAAGCGGACATATCGGAACACCTGCCAGCGCGAGGCGGCGAGCGCCCCCATGAGGTCGAGCCGGTCCTGGTCGATGGCGCGCAGGCCGGCGATGACGTTGACCAGCACCGGGAACAGCGAGACGAGGGCGACGACCAGGATCTTCGAGGTGATGCCGAAGCCGAACCAGACGACCATGAGCGGCGCGATGGCGACCTTCGGCACGGTCTGCAGCGCCACCACATAGGGATAGACGATCCGCTCCATCGTCGGGAACACGACGATGACCGTGCCGAGCGCGAGGCCCATCAGGCTGCCGATGACGAAGCCCGCCACCGCCTCGACCACGGTGACGGCGGCGTGGGCGGGATAGAGGCCGGTGACCAGTCCAGACCAGAGCGCCGTAACGACCGCCGACGGCGCGGGCACCAGGAAGCCCGGCACGTCGAGCAGCCGGATGACGAGCTCCCAGGACCCCATCAGCACGACGAAGACGACCAGCGGCAGCCCGAAGCGCCCCCACAGCCGGCGGACCGGCGGCGGCGCATCGGCGACCTCGGGCCTGTCGGCGGGCGCGCCCGCCCGGTCACCACTCAGCACGTGTTCCATGGTTCTCCCCGCCGGCGACGTGGCCGCCCAACAGTCCGCGTATCTCCCGCACCAGCGCGCCGAATTCGGGACGCAGCATGTCGTCGAGGGTGCGCATGCGCGGGATGGGGTTGGCGATGATCTTCAGGACGCGGCCGGGCCGCGGCGACATCACCACGATCCGGTCGGCGAGAAACACCGCTTCCGGGATCGAATGGGTGATGAACAGGATGGTCTTGCCGCTCGCCTGCCAGATCCGCTGCAGCTCGGAGTTCATCTGCTCGCGGGTCAGCGCGTCGAGCGCCCCGAACGGCTCGTCCATGAGCAGCAGCGGGGCATCGTAGACGAGCGCGCGGGCGATCGCGGCGCGCTGCTGCATCCCGCCGGAGAGTTCGTTCGGATAGGCGGCCTCGAAGCCGCCGAGGCCGACGAGGCGCAGCAGCGCGAGGGCGCGCTCGCGGCCCGTCGTCCGGTCCTGCTTGAGCACGTCGATCGGCAGCATCACATTGTCGAGGATCGAGCGCCATGGCAGCAGAACCGGGCTCTGGAAGACGATGCCGACGTCGCCGCGCGGCTTCATCACCTGCCGGCCGCGCACGGCGAGCCGACCGGCCGTCGGCGCGCGCAACCCGGAGACGAGCTTGATCAGTGTCGACTTGCCGCAGCCGGAGGGGCCGACGATCGCGATGAACTCGCCGTCGCGGATGTCCATCGACACGTGGTCGAGCGCATGGACCTGGGTCTCGCCGCGGTTGAATACCATGCTGACGTTCTGCACCGAGAGGGCGCTGACCGGCGCGCCGTCCGGCGCGGCACCGGGCCTTGCCATCGTTTCGCTTGCGACAGCGCTTTCCATGCGGGCTCCCCTCCTGGGATGCAGGGCCGAAGGGCCGCGTCAGCCGGCCGCCCTGGCCATGGCGACGATGGCCTCCTGGTCGAACCGGTTGACGTCGGCGGTCAGGGCATTGGTGAACAGCGCCTCGGTCGGCACGGGGCGCTCCTGCAGCTTCTGTTCGATCAGGAACTTCTGCATGTCGTCCCACTGCGCGGCCGACATCTCGCCCCAGGGCACCGATGCGTCGCGATAGTCCTTCCACAGCTCGGCGGTGGAGGAGAGGATATATTCCGAACGCTTCAGCGCCTGGTCCTCGCTCAGGCCCTGCGGCTTGCCGAACAGGTTCCAGAAATGCCGCACCGTGGCGGCGGGGTTGACCTCGGCGAAGATGGAGGATTTGGCGATGCCCCGCAGCGTCCGGACCACGGCCTCCCGGTTGTCCTTCAGGAAGGCCGTGTTGACGGCGATCACCGCGCTCGGCGCGCTGCGTGAGAAGCGGCGGAACTTGATGCCGAGGGTCTCGATCAGCGCATGCTGGGCGCGGAACAGCGACAGCGCCTGGATCCGCCCGGCATTGAGGGCGGCGGCGGCCTGGGCGCCGTTGCCGACCGGGATCAGGCCGACGGAGGAATTCGGGTCGAGGCCGGCATCGGTCAGCATGGCGCGCAGCGAGGGAATGGCGCCCGAGGCGAGATTGGCGACGCCGATGGTCTTGCCCTTGAGATCGGCGACGCTGCGGATGCCGCTCGTCTCCGGCACGACAATCTCGTAGATGTTGCCGCGATCCTGCAGGTAGACGGCGGTGATCGGCAGCTGCGGGTTGCGCGCCTTGGCGAGGATCAGCACGTCCATGCCGAGATAGCCCATCTGGACCTGGCCGGCCGCGATCAGCTGCAGCGTCGCGGCTGAGCCGGCGGCGGTGCCGAACTCGACGTCGACGCCGTCGTCCTTGAAGAAACCGAGCGGATTTCCGAGAAACAGGAAGCCGTGATAGGCCTCGACGGTCGCGGAGGCGCCCCACAGCTTGACCTTGGGGCGCTGCTGGGCACGCGCCGGGCCGGCCAGCACGAGCGGCAGCGCGGCCGCGAGCGTGAAGCTGCGCCGCGTCATGTCCGCCGCCGGCGCCATGGCGGCGCGGCGGTCGATCGCCTGGCGTGCCTCGGGCATGGGCCTTCCCCTTCGTTCTTCCGCGCCGTTCCGGGCTGGGCGGGCGTGCTTGTCGCAAGGCCAGGTCACCGCCGACGCGCCTTCAAGATTGGATCAAGCCGGTCGTCGCGCATAATGCCAAGCGTCTATAGCTGGTATAATCTAAAGGCTTTAGACGCGGCGGAAGCCCGGCCCTAGGTTCGGCCCGATCCTCGGGCCGAGATTGCAACCGCCATGTCACGCCATGATTTCACCAGCGCCGAATTCGCCGCGCGCCGGGCGCGGGTGCGCCAGGCCGTCGCCGAGGCCGGGCTCGACTGGATGATCCTGTTCCATCCCGTCTCGATCCATTGGCTCACCGGTTCCGATGCCAAGAGCTACCAGGCCTTCCAGTGCCTGATCGTGCCGGCCGAGGACCGGCCAACGGTCATGCTGACGCGCGAATCCGAGCGAGCGGAGTTCGAAGAGGACGCGCTGATCGACCAGCTCGAGACCTGGGGCGGGCCGGAGCCGGAAGATCCGCTCGCGCTGTTCGAGCGGATCGTCGGCCGGCTCAATCTCCGGCGCGGCCGGGTCGGCATCGAGGTTCCCGCCTATTACCTGCATCCGCACCACTATCTCGGCGTGAAGTCCATCCTCGGCGCCGCTCTCGTCGCCGAACCGAGCCATCTCGTGCACGATCTCAAGATGGTGAAGTCGCCGGCCGAGCTTGCCTATATCAGGCGCTCGGCCGAGATCGCCGACGCCGCCATGGCGGTGTTCGCCGCGAGCCTCGCCGAAGGCGAGACCGAGCTCGCCGTCGCCGGCGCGGTCTATGCCGCGCTTCTGAAGCACGGCAGCGGCCTGCCGGCCAGCACGCTCAATCTCGTCTCCGGCGAACGGTCCTGCTTCAGCCATGGCGCGCCGACCGAGCGGCGCCTCAGGCCGGGCGATTTCGGCAATGTCGAATATGGCGCGGCGTTCAAGCGCTATACCGCGACGATCGGCCGGCAGTTCTCGATCGGCCGGCCGACGCCGCGCATGAACGAGCTGCACGCGATTGCGTTGGAGGCGGCCGATGCCCTGATCGCCGAGATCCGCGCCGGCGTGCCGGCCACCCGGCCGCACGAGGCGGCGAAGCGCGTGATCGCGCGCGAGGGGCTCGACCGCCACCGCATCCACACCTCCGGTTACGGCCTCGCGCCGGGTTTCCCGCCGTCCTGGGGCGAGCCGGTCAACATGTTCGGCGGTTCGCGCCATGTGCTCGAGGCGGGCATGGTCCTGTCGGTCGAGCCGCCGATCTTCATCGCCGAGGAAAAGCTCGGCGTCCGGCTGATCGACAACGTGCTGGTGACGGCGGATGGCGCCGAACTGCTGTCGCGCCATCCACGCGGCATGATCATCGTCGACTGAGCGTCCGTCGGCGCGAACGGATTATATCAGCTATAGGTGCTTTGCCTTGGACGTATGAGCGGGTGGCCGGCAGACTGGTCCCATGAGGTCCCGGTGGGACCCGTTCGGCGCCTGCGAGGACCATCATGCATCAGGCCGTTCGTCCCCTCATCCTCGGTCTCGGCGGCACCACCCGGGCGGGATCGTCCACCGAGCGTGCCCTGGCCCTGAGCCTGAAGGCGGCGGCCGCGCATGGTGCGGAGACGGTGATGATCGCCGGGCCTTCCCTCATGCTGCCCATGTATGTGCCGGGCGAGGTCGAGCGCACCCCGGAAGCGGCGCGGCTCGTCGCGGCCTTCCGGCGCTGTCACGGCGTGATCGTCGCCTCGCCTGCCTATCACGGCTCCCTGTCGGGCCTCGTCAAGAACGCGCTCGACTATACCGAGGACCTGAGGGCCGACGAGCGTGTCTATTTCGACGGCCTCGCCGTCGGGCTCATCGTCTGCGCCGGCGGCTGGCAGGCCGGCGGCCAGACGCTGGCGGCGCTGCGCGGCATCGCCCATGCCCTGCGCGGCTGGCCGACGCCGCTCGCCGCCATGCTGAACACCGCGACGCCGGTCTTCGACGCGGCCGGCGAATGTCTCGACCTCTCGGCGCGGTTCCAGCTCCAGGAGGTTGGCCGCCAGGTGGTCGATTTCGCCAAGGCGCGGATCGGCCGCGGCATCGAACCGGCGGTCATGCCGCATTAGCTGCCGGAATGCGTCGGCAGCCCGACGCCCGGATGTCTCCCTTCAGCAAGAGATGGTGCCCATGTTCGTCCGCATCTACTGGGGCAAGACCTATCCGGGCAGCTGGGACGCGATCGAGCGCAGCTATCGCGGCTTGATGGCGATCGAGGCGCCCGGCCTCCTCGGCCGCCTGGTGACCCGGGACACGAACGATCCGGAAAACCTCTTCACCATCACCTTCTGGGCCGACCGGCAGAGCGTCGACGATTGGGAGGCCTCGCGCGCCTATGCCGAAACCTTTGCGGCGGCGCTCAAGCCGTTCATCGTCGGCGCCCAGTCGGTGTCGCTCTGCGAGGTGAAGCTTGCCGACATGGCAGGACTGGTGCGGGTTGCGCAGGCGCGTGCGGGCGAGCGGCCGGACTGACCGGTGCGGACCGGCTCAGGGCGCCCCCACCACCGGCCATCGCGCTCGCGCTGTCCGTGTATCTCTTTCTCTTCTTCAGGTTCTGATAGTCTCGACAGCGTCTCATGCCTGAATTGATCTGACGGGACTGTGGCTTGGATATCAGGGCGCTTCGCTATTTCCAGACGGTGGCCGAGAGCGGCAGCTACAGCCGCGGCTCCGAGCTTCTGCGTATTTCGCAACCGGCGGTGAGCCGGACCATCCGCAATCTGGAGGACGAGCTCGGCCGGCCGGTGTTCAAGCGCCACGGCCATGGCGTCACCCTGACGGAGGCCGGCAAGCTCCTTCTCGAGCGCAGCCAGCTGCTGCTGCGCCAGATCGAGCAGACCAAGGCCGAGATCCGCAGCGGCCATGCCGGCCTGTCGGGCGTCATTTCCTTCGCGGTGCCGCCGGCCGCCGGCCATTTCATCGTGCCGCCGCTGGTCGAGCGCTTCGGCGAGGCCCATCCGCATGTCTTCCTGAAGATCGTCGGCGGCTTCAGCGGCTATATCCACGAATGGCTGGTGCGCGGCCATGTCGATCTCGCCTGCCTGCACGATCCCGTGCCGCAGCGCGGTTTCGAGGCGACGCCTCTCCTGAACGAAGAGGTGTTCCTGGTCGGACGGCCCGGCGCGCTCGGCGCCGGCACGGCGCCGGTGCGCACGGAGGACCTCGCCCGGCTGCCGCTGATCCTGCCGAGCCGGCCCAATGCGTCGCGTCGCCTGCTCGACAAGTGGACGGCGGAGCGCGGCATTTCCCTGTCGGCGAAGGTCGAGGTGGATGATACGACGATCACCCGCGCGCTGCTGCGCCAGGGCGTCGGCTTCAGCCTCCTGACCCGCGGCTCGGTCGAGGACGAGCTGACCCGCGGCGAACTGGAAATCCGCTCCTTCGCGCCCGCGGCCTATTGGCCCTTCGCGCTGATCACCTGCCAGAACGTGCCGCGCACCGAGGCGCAGCAGGTGCTCATCGGCAAATTGTCGGAAACGGTGCAGGAGGTGGTGCGCGACCTCGTCCGCTCGGGTGTCTGGCGCGGCGAGATCCCCGAACCCTGAAAGCCGGTCAGACGACGATGAGGTCGCGCGCGGCCGTGCAGAGCCGCTCGGCGCCGGTGTCGGTCACCAGCACATTGTCGACGAGGCGCACGCCAAGGCGCTCGGCGGTGATGAAGACCGGCGGGCAGACCGACAGCACCATGCCGGTATCCAGCCGATAGGGGCTGCCGGCGAAGAGCTGGACCGGCTCGGCCGTCGCCGGCGGGAAGGCCGGCGCTAGGCCATAGCCAGTCAGGTGGACCCGGGCGGCATCGAGACCGGCTTCGGCGATGACCGCGCGGGCTGCCTCGTGCGGGACGGTGGCGGCGACGCCGCGCCGGATCGCGGCAATGGCGGCATCGCCGGCGCGGCGGACGATGTCGTGCAGGGCGAGGAGACGCGGCGAGGGTGGACCGATCGAGAACTGCCGGCCGATCGTCACCGAATAGCGCCGATAGGGCACGCAATATTCCGCATTGCCGGTATCCCCGAGCGCAAGCCGCCGCTCGGTCGGCGCGCCATGGCTGAAGGCCGCGCGCGGCCCCGAGACGAAATTGAGCGGGGTCGCCGGCTGGCCGCCGCCGGCTGCGAGCATGGTGTGGAAGATCTCGGCGGTGACTTCGAGTTCGCTGCGGCCGGGGCGAAGCGCGCCGACGAAAGCCTCGATGGTTCGGTCGGCTATTGCCGCCGCCTTGCGGATGAACGCGATCTCGCGCGGCGATTTCCTGAGCTTCAGATCGTGCACGAGATGGGTCGGCTCGCAGGTCAGCGCCGCGCCGAGCAGCGCCTTGATCTTCAGGTAGTGATGCGGGTGCAGGTAATAGGCCGGCACCTCCATGCCGATGCGGCCCTGCGTGAGGCCGAGCCGGCCGATCAGGCGCGCGAAGGCGGCGAGCGGATCTTCCGGATCCGGTCCGCCCCAGGTGACGAGTTCGTCGACCAGCGCGTCGTCGTGGAACTCGGCTTCTTCCGAGCGGCGCGTGAACATGACCGGCGGCGTGGCTGCCGCCGGCACGAGCAGGCACTGGAAGGCCTGGTAGCTCTTGGCATCGGAACCGGTCAGCCAATGGATCGACACCGGGTGAAAGAGCAGCAGCCAGTCGATCTCGGCGGCCGCCATGGCAAGGCGCACGCGGGCGAGCCGGTCGGCGAATTCCTCGGGCGGAAAATCGGATTTCGACATGGCGGGCCGGCTCAGACGGCCATCGCATAGTCCCGGTCGGCGAAACGCGGGATCACCTTCTCGCCGATCAGCTCGATCGAGCGCATCACCTGGTCGTGGGTGGTCCGGCCGGCCTGGATCATGAAGATCATCTGGTCGAGGCCGCAATTGGCCCAGTTCTCGACCTGCCGCGACAGCGTGTCGGCATCGCCGCCGAGCGCCATGCCGCTCTCGATCAGCTCGTCGTTGCTGAGCGCCGCGATGCGCGCGCGCACCTTCTCGACGCCGCCGGCCGTGTTGAAGCGCAGATGGTTGAGCTCGGCGTCGTTGTCGCCGTAGTACCAGCGCGCCGCCGCGCAGGCGAGCTCGCGGCCGACGCGGTCGTTCTCGTGGCAGCAGGCAATACCGAACACTGCCACCTGGTTGTTGGCCACCTTGCCGATCTGGCTCGACCGGTCGCTGCCGCCGGCGGCGGCCCGGTAGCGTTCCACCGCCGCCTTGGTCTCGGTCAGGCTGTTGCGCGTCACGCCGATGACCCCGAAACCCTGGCGGCCGGCAAATTCATAGGTTTCGAGATTGGTCGCGGCGATCCAGAGCGGGGGATGCGGCCGCTGGATCGGACGCGGCGTCACATGGCGCGCCGGCAGATCGAAATGGACACCCTTGTAGCCGGGAAAATAGTCATGCTCGTACATCCTCAGGATGGCCTCGAGCGATTCCTTGCCGAGTTCCCGACCCTTGGCGGGGTCGACGCCCATGCCCTCCAGGATATAGGGCGTGGTGCCCCGGCCGGTGCCGAACTCGACGCGGCCATTGCTGAGAATGTCGAGGGTCGCGACGCGCTCGGCGACGCTGAACGGATTGTGCAGCGGCAGCAGCACGACGCCGAGGCCCATGCGCAGCGTCGTGGTGCGCTGGCTGAGCGCGGCAAGGAACAGATCGGAAGCCGGCGCATGGCCGATCTCGATGAGGAAATGCTGCTCGGTCATCCAGAAATGGCTGAAGCCGGCCGCCTCGGCCGCAACCCCTTGAGCGAGCCCGTCCCAGAAGGCATTGCGCTCGGTGGTCTCGGTCCAGGGCTTGGGCACCTGGATCTGCGTCATCAGGCCGAATTTCATCGCGCTTTCCTCACAACCGTGACCGCACGATGATTGCTACGCCGCCGGGGCAGCGGGGTCTAAGAGAGAGATCCTATAGGTGCTATAACCGGATCGTTCGGTCGGCCGGCGCGGCTCCTCGGGCCGTGCCGGCCGTGGCCGTTCAGCGCTTCCGCTCCGTCGGCGTCACGCTCGCATAGTCGATCCGTCCGCCGCGCAGATAGGTCGCCTCCAGCGGGCGGCCGATGCGGGCCGAGACCATCAGGCGAATGACGTCGTCGGCGCCGGTCACCGGCATGCCGTCGAGATGGACCAGCACGTCGCCTTCGCGCAGGCCCGCCTTGGCGGCCGGACCTTCGGGGTCGACCGAGGCGATCATCGCGCCGGAAGCGGCGGTGAGGCCGAGGGCGGCGACCAGCCGCCGCGGCAGCGCGATCTGCTGCGCGCCGATGCCGAGAAAGGCGCGCCGGACATGGCCGTGGCGGATCAGCTCGCCGAGGACCACCTCGGCCGTGTTGGCGGCCACCGCAAAGCAGATGCCCTGGGCGCCCATGATGACCGCGGTGTTGATGCCGATCACCTCGCCGGAGGAGGCGACCAGCGGCCCGCCGGAATTGCCCGGATTGAGCGCGGCGTCGGTCTGGATGACGTCGTCGATCAGCCGGCCGGTCTGGGCGCGCAGCGAACGGCCGAGCGCGGAGATCACCCCGGCGGTGACGGTCGATTCGAAACCGAGCGGATTGCCGATGGCAACCACGAGCTGGCCGCGCTTCAGCGCCTTGGAATCGCCGAGCCTCGCGGCCGGCAGCAGGGCCGGGTCGTCGACCCTGACGAGGGCGAGATCGGTGTCGGGATCGTCGCCCATCAGCCGGGCCGACAAGTCGCGGCCGTCCTGCGTGGCGACCCGGATGGAACGGGCCCCGCCGGCGACGTGGCTGTTGGTCAGAACGAGGCCGTCGGGCGAGATGATGACGCCGGAGCCGGTGCCGGCGCGGCGGTTGTCGCGGCCGGCGACGGTCAGCTTGACCACCGCCGGGCCGACATCCTCGACCACCCGGGTCACGGCGGTGGAATAGGCGTCGAGCAGCGCGGCATCGCCGGCGCCGTCGGCGGGGATGGCCGACGGGGCCACCGGCGCGTCGTCGTCGAGGACGAAACGGGGAGTGACAGCGAGCATCTGAAAAGGCTCTCCTGAAGGGGGTGGCGGAGAGATGGGGAGGCCATGCCGGCAATGCGAGGGGCGGCTCCCGGCGGGGCCGGCGGGCGCGCCTGCCCCTTGGTCAGGGCGGCTTCCATGCCTATCTGAAAGGTGTGCGGCCTGCGGGCCCGCCGCGCCCCGCGGTGGTCAGACCTGCATTGCGCCGTTGCGTCCGGCGGGTCTTGCGCGATGCGGCACGGCCGTTCCATCCTCGCTCGACAGCCCGGAGCATCATTCATGACGCCGACGAAATTCGGAATGGGTCAGGCGCCGACCCGCCTCGAGGACGCGCCGCTGATCAAGGGCGAGGGGCGCTACGTCGCCGACCTCGTCCCGGAAGGAGCCCTCGTCGGTTACGTCCTGCGCGCGCCTTATGCCTTTGCCGACTTCACCATCACCGACACGTCGGCCGCCAGGGCGATGAAGGGCGTGAAGGCGGTGTTCACCGCGGACGATCTCGAAGGCATCGGCCACCTGCCGCTGATGTCGGTGGTGCCGACCAAGAGCGGCAAGCCGATTGTCGCGCCGCCCTGGGAGGTGCTCTGCTCGAAGACCGTGCGCCATGGCGGCGACGGCATCGCCTTCGTGGTGGCCGACACGCTGGAACGGGCGAAGGATGCGGCGGAAGCGATCCAGGTGGACTATTCGCCGCGCGATCCGGCGGTCGACGCGGTCGACGCGCTGAAGCCGGGCGCGCCGCAGATCTGGCCGGAATATCCCGGCAATGTCGCCGCGGAGGTCGAGCTCGGCAATGCGGAGGCCACCGAAAAGGCCTTTGCCAAGGCTGCCCGCACGGTCAGCCTGACCATCGTCAACAACCGCCTCGTCACCAATTACATGGAGACGCGCGGCTGCCTCGCCGAATATGACACCAAGGCCAAGAGCTTCACCTTGACCATGGGCAGCCAGGGCTCGCACGGCGTGCAGGCGATCCTGGCCGACAAGATCTTCCGCATCCCGAAGGAGCGCATCCGGGTCATCACCCCCGATGTCGGCGGCGGCTTCGGCACCAAGACCTTCATGTTCCGCGAATATCCGCTGTGCATGCTGGCCGCGCGCAAGCTGAAGAAGCCGGTCGCCTGGGTGCAGGAGCGGGCCGAACATTTCATGGCCTGCTCGCAGGGCCGCGACAACGTGTCCACGGCCACCGCGGCGCTCGACAAGCGCGGCCGCATCCTCGGCGTCAAGGTCGAGACGGTCGCCGATATGGGCGCCTATCTCTCGCAATATTCGACCTATATCCCCTATGTGGGGGCCCTGATGCTCGCCGGTGTCTACGCCATCCCGGCCATCCACGTCTCGCTGACCTATGCCTTCACCAATACCGTGCCGGTCGATGCCTATCGCGGCGCGGGACGGCCGGAAGCGGCCTATCTGATCGAGCGGCTGATGGACCGCATCGCCATCGAGACCGGCCTGACGCCGGCCGAGGTGCGCCGGCGCAATTTCATCCGGCCGGACCAGTTCCCCTGGAAGACGCCGGTCGGCCGGACCTACGATTCCGGCGAGTTCGACGGCCACATGACCCGCGCCATGGAAGTGGCGGGCTGGGACACGATCAGGGACCGGGTGAAGGCGGCGAAAAAACAGGGCCGGGTGCGCGGCATCGGCATGGCCACCTATATCGAGGCCTGCGGCGGCGGCAATCCCGAGAATGCCTGGATGACGCTGGAGAAGGATGGCGGCGTGACGCTGAAGATCGGCACGCAGTCGAACGGCCAGGGCCACAAGACCGCCTATGCCCAGCTCGCCTCGCAGCATCTCGACATCCCGATCGACAGGATCACGGTGATCCAGGGCGATACGGCGCTGATCCCGACCGGCACCGGCACGGGCGGCTCGCGCTCGCTGCCGGTCGGCGGCGCGGCGGTCGATGTCGGTGCGCGCAAGCTGGTCGACGTGATCAAGGAACTGGCCGCCGCCGAGATGGAGGTCGGGGTCGGTGATCTCGAAATCGCCGGCGGCGCGGTGCGCGTCGTCGGCACCGACAAGGTGCTGACCTATCAGGCGGTCGCCAATCTGCCGGGCGCTGAGGACAAGCTCAGCACCCACGGCACCTGGACGCCGCCCGAGCCGACCTTTCCGAACGGCACCCATATTGCCGAGGTGGAGATCGACCCGGAGACGGGCCGTACCGAGGTGGTGGCCTATACGGTGGTCGACGATTTCGGCGTCACCATCAACCCGGTGATGCTCGCCGGGCAGATCCATGGCGGCATCGTCCAGGGCATCGGCCAGGCGCTGCTGGAGCGCACCGTCTACGACAAGGACTCCGGTCAGCTGCTGACCGCTTCCTTCATGGACTATGCGATGCCGCGGGCCGACCACATCCCGAACTTTCACTTCGAGACGCGCAACGTGCCCTGCGTCACCAATCTCCTGGGCATCAAGGGAGCGGGCGAGGCCGGGACCATCGGTGCCTGCCCGGCCGTGATGAACGCGGTGGTCGACGCGCTCTGGCGGGCCTACGGCATCCGCGAGATCGACATGCCGGCGACGCCCGAACGCGTCTGGCAGACGATCCAGAACGCTGCCGTCGGCCGCAAGGCGGCCTGACGACCGGACGGGTTCGACACGGGCCGCGGCCGCTGCGCCGCGGCCTTTTCGTGTGCCGGTTGGTTAATGGCGAGTTCCTGCACTCAGTGAGAAGACGCCGCATTCTGCCTTGCCCTAGCGTCACGGACCCGTCGCATGACGGTGGCGGAAGGGCAGGGCGTTCGGAGCGTGGGGCAGCGACGTTGGAGGCATCGAAGGGCGGCCCGGAAGGCGGCCCCGCTGGCGACCGTTGGCCGCGTTTTCGGTCCGCTGACGCTTGCCGTCGGCTCGACCTTCGGCCTGACCCTGACGCCGGTATCGGCCCAGACCTCCGGCGGTACCGGCGGCTCGGGCGTCGGTGGTTATTATGACACCGGCCCCGGCAGCAATATGGTCCTCGGCGGCGCGGGTGCGACTGCGCCGGGGCAGACGGGCAGCGAGGGCAGTCACGCCAACGTCCACGATCCCGGCTATGTCGTGCTTTTTCTCGGCAATGGCGGCGGTGGCGGCGGTGGCGCCGGCGGCGGCATCGGCGGCACCGGCGGCTACACCAATGCCGGCTCCCCAGGCCCCGGCAGCCCGGAAATCATCATCTATGGGGGTTCGGCCGGCAATGCCGGCCAGGACAGCACGATGTTCGCGCCCGGCGGTGGCGGCGGCGGCAATGGCGGCGCACACGGCACCATCATCAACGGCGATGCCACGATCGGCTCGGTGACCGGCGGCACGGGCGGTACGGGCGGCCGTGGCGGCAATATCACGGCGAACAATTTTTCGACCGGGGCCATGGGCGGCGGCGGTGGTGGCGGTGGCGGCGCGGCCGGTTATGGCGTGGTCGGTGGCGGTGGCGCGGTCATCACGTCCAACGGAACCGTCCTCGGCGGGCTCGGCGGTACGGGCGGCGCCGGCGGCAATGCCTCCAATTCGGCGGCGGGCGCCGAGACGCGCAGCATCGGCGGCGCCGGCGGCAATGGCGGCGACGGCGGCGTCGGCGTCTACGGGTCGAACTTCACCTTCATTAACAATGGCAGCGTCCAAGGCGGCACCGGCGGGGCCGGCGGGGCCGGCGGCACCGGCCAGGATCCGGTCCGCCCGGCACGGGCCGGCACGCAGGGCGCGGGCGGCGAAGGCATCTACGGCTCGAACCTCACCATCATCAATGCGGGCAGCATAGCCGGCGGCACCGGCACGGGCGGCCAGGCCAATGCCATCACCTTCACCGGCGGCAACAACGTCCTGGAGATCCGCAACGGCTCGTCGATCACCGGCCGGGTCGCCGGCGACGGCAACGACACGCTGCGGCTCGGCGGCGCGAGCAACGGCGCGTTCAACACGAACCAGATCGGCGGCCAATATACCGGTTTCGGTTTTATGCAGGTGACCGGTTCCGCCACCTGGTCGGTGTCCGGTTCAAACGGCCTTGCCTGGTCGGTCGATGCCGGTGCCGGCATGCAGGTCAATGGCGGAACGGCGCTGACCATCAGCAACACGCTGGCCAACAGCGGCGCGGTGACGGTCCAGAGCACCGGCACGATGTCGGTCACCGGCATCACCACCAACGGTGGCGTCCTGCAGAACAACGGCACGTTCAGCGGCCGGATCGCCAATAGCGGCACGGTGGCCAACAATGCCGCGATGAATTCGCAGGTCAATTCGAACAGCGGCACGATCACCAATGCCGGCGGGACCTGGACCGGCGCGGTCCTCGGCAACACCGGAACGATCACCAACGAAACCGGCCGGACCTGGACGGGCAACGTCACCAACAATGGCGGCGGTACCTTCATCAACAAGGGCACGCTGCAGGGCACGGTGACGAACGCGGGCACATTCAACAACGCCGCAACGGTCCAGGGGCCGTTCAACAACAGCGGCACCTTCACCAACAGCGGCACGGTCACCGGACTCCTGAACCAGAGCAGCGGCAGCACGACCACTACCGGCTACCTCAATTCCGGCGCCTATCTCACCGGCGGCACGCTCGACAACAGCGGCTCGATCTTCAACGGCGTCACTCTGACGCTCGGCTCCATCACCAATAGCGGCACCATCACGGGCGGCCTCACGATCAACAGCGGCTCATTCACCCAGACCGCAGGATCGGTCTCCGGCGCCGTGATCACCCGTGGCACCGTCACCCTGAATGGCGGAGCGATCAATGGAAACGTCAACAACAACAGCGGCGGGAGTTTCACCGTCGGCGGCACGGGCACTACCAGCGGCGCCTTCACCAATTCCGGAGGCGCGACGCTGGTCGTGAACGCGACCGGCCGCTACACGGTCGGTGGAGCGATCAACAATGCCGGCGCGCTGGGCGTTGCGGCCGGCGGCGTCCTGACCGGCAATGGCGGCATTACCAATACCGGCACCCTGACGACGGCGGGCACCGTCACCGGCAATATCGTCAACCGGGGCACATTCAATGCCGAAGGTGGCGCGGTCAACGGGCCGATCGCCAACAATGCCGGCATCTTCAACGTCACCGGCACGGTGACGAGCGACACGACCTTCACCAATGCGGCGGGCGCGACGCTCGCCGTGTCGGCGACGGGCAGCTACACGGTGGCCGGCCTCGTCAGCAATGCCGGCACGATGACGGTCGCCGCCGGCGGCACGCTGACCGGCAGCGTCGGCATCGGCAATACCGGTACGCTCACCTCGAGCGGTACGGTGACCGGCGGCCTCACCAATACCGGTACGGTTCATGCCAATGGCGGGGCGGTCGACGGAGCGATCGCCAACAATGCCGGCACGTTCAATGTCGGCGGCACGGTGACAAGCAATTCGACCTTCACCAATGCGGCGGGCGCGACGCTCGCCGTGTCGGCGACGGGCAGCTACACGGTGGCGGGCCTCGTCAGCAATGCCGGCACGGTGACGGTCGCGGCCGGCGGTACGCTGACCGGCAGTTCCGGCATCGGCAATGCGGGCACGCTGACATCGAGCGGCACCCTGGCGGGTGGGCTCACCAATACCGGTACGGTCATTGCCAATGGCGGCGCGGTCGACGGGGCGATCGCCAACGATGCCGGCACCTTCACGGTCGGCGGTACGGTGACCAGCAATTCGACCTTCACTAACGCGGCGGGCGCGACGCTCGCCGTGTCGGCAGGCGGCAGCTACACGGTGGCGGGCCTCGTCAGCAATGCCGGCACGATCACGGTCGCGGCCGGCGGTTCGCTGACCGGCAGTTCCGGCGTCAGCAATACGGGCGCGCTGATATCGAGCGGCATCGTCGCGGGCGGGCTCACCAATACCGGCACGGTTCATGCCGATGGCGGGGCGATCGATGGGGCGATCGCCAACAATGCCGGCACCTTCACGGTCGGCGGCACGGTGACCAGCAGCGGCAGTTTCATCAATGCGGCCGGGGCGACCCTGACGATCGGATCGGGCGGCAACTACCAGGTCGCCTCGCTCGGCAATGCCGGCGCGGTCGTGGTCGACGGCACGCTGACCACCACGCTCAGCAATTCCGGCACCTTCACCAACACCAGGACGACCGCGGCGGATGTGCTGTCGAACAGCGGCACGATCACCAATGCGTCGACCGGCACCTGGATCGGCAACGCGACGAACGACGCCGGCGGACGCCTCGTCAACGAAGGAACCTGGACCGGCAGGATCGCCAATGCCGGGACCTTCGCCAATGAGGCGGGCGCGAGCGTCTCGGGTCTCCTGACCAACACGGCGGGCGCCACGACCAATGCCGGTGCGCTGAACGGCGGTGCCACCGTTTCGGGTGGCACGCTGACCAGCACCGGCAGCATCACCGGCGCGGTCGTCGTGTCGGGCACGGGCACGGTCGAGAACAGCGGCGCGATCGCCGGAACGGTCGACAATGCCGCGACCTTCACCAACAAGGTTAGCGGCACGGTCTCGGGGCTCCTGACCAATACGGCGGGGACGACAACCAATGCCGGCGCGCTGAACGGCGGCGCTGCCGTTTCGGGCGGCAGGCTGACCAGCACCGGCAGCATCCAGGCGCTCATCGTGTCGGGCACCGGCACGGTCGAGAACAGCGGGGTGATTGCCGGAATCGTCGACAATGCCGCGACCTTCATCAACGAGGTCGGCGGCATCGTTTCGGGGCGGCTGATCAACACGGCGGGGACGGCGACCAATGCCGGAGCGCTCAACGACGGCGCCACCGTTACCGGCGGCCTGCTGACCAGCACCGGCAGCATCACCGGCACGGTCGTCGTGGCGGGCATGGGCGCGGTCGAAAACAGTGGGGCTATATCAGGAACGGTCGACAATGGCGCGACCTTCACCAACAAGGCGGGCGGCGCGGTCTCCGGCCTCCTGGCGAATACCGCGGGAACCGCGACCAATGCCGGCGCGCTGAACGGCGGCGCCATCGTTTTCGACGGCCTCCTGACCAGCACCGGCAGCATCACCGGCACGGTCGCCATTTCAGGCACGGGCACGGTCGAGAACAGCGCGACGATCACCGGCGCCGTCGGCAATGCCGCAACCTTCATCAACAGGGCGGGCGGCACGGTTTCGGGTCTCCTGACCCATACGGCGGGAACCACGACCAATGCCGGTTCGCTGAACGGCGGCGCCACCGTCTCCGGCGGCCTGCTGACCAGCACCGGCAGCATCGCCGGCGCGGTCGCCATTTCCGGCACGGGCACGGTGGAGAACAGCGGCGTCATCTCGGGGACGGTCGGCAATGCCGCGACCTTCACCAACAAGGCGGGTGGAACGGTCTCGGGGCTGCTGACCCAGACTGCCGGCACTGCCACCAATGCCGGTTCGCTCAACGGCGGCGCGACGGTTTCGGGCGGCATGCTGATCAACAGCAACACCATTGTCGGCCTTGTCACCGTCTCCGGCACCGGCACGGTCGAGAACAGCGGCGTCATCTCGGGGACGATCGGCAATGCCGCGACCTTCACCAACAAGGCGGGTGGAACCGTCTCGGGCCTGCTGACCAGCACGGCGGGCACTGTCACCAATGCCGGTTGGCTCAACGGCGGGGCGACGGTTTCGGGCGGCACGCTGACCAACGGCAATACCATCGTCGGTTTGGTCACCGTGTCCGGCACGGGCACGGTCGAGAACAATGCGACGATCACCGGGCCGGTCAGCAACGCGGCAACCTTCACCAACAAGGCCGGCGGCTCCGTCTCACGCCTGCTGACCCAGACGGCCGGCACTGCCACCAATGCCGGCGCGCTCAACGGCGGGGCGACCGTCTCGGGTGGCCTGCTGACCAATGGCAATGTCATCGTCGGTGCCGTCGCGGTCTCCGGCACCGGCACGGTCGAGAACAGCGCGACGATCACGGGGGCGGTCGGCAATGCCGCGACCTTCACCAACAGGGTGGGCGGCACGGTTTCGGGCCTGCTGACCCATACGGCAGGCACCGCGACCAATGCCGGCGCGCTCGACGGCGGCGTCGTGATCACGGGCGGCAGCTTCGTTCAACAGGCAGGCTCCACCCGGGGCGGGCTCACCAACAGCGCGGCGGTCGAGATCCAGGGCGGCACCGTCGACGGCGCCATCGCCAATTCCGGTAGCTTCCGTGTCACCGGTACGGTGACCAGCGCCGATACGTTCACCAATGCGACCGGCGGCACGCTGACCGTCGATGGCGGCGCCGGCTATACGATCGGCCGTCTCGTCAACCGCGCCGCCGTGACCAATGACGGCACGCTCCGGACGACGCTGGAGAATGCCGGCAGCTTCAGCGCCAGGGGCGTGACCCAGGCGGCCGTGGTCGGCAATAGCGGCAGCATCACCAACCAGGCGAGCGGGATGTGGACGGGTGCGGTCCAGGACAATGCCGGCGGCATCGACAACAGCGGCGCCTGGACCGGGGCGGTCACCGTCAATGGCGGCGTCATCGTCAACCGGGCCGGCGCCACCTGGACCGGCGCCGCAACCAATGCCGGCACGCTGGGCAATGCCGGCACCTGGCTCGGCGCGGTCCATAACGGCGCGAGCTTCGACAATAGCGGCCGCGTCACGGGCGCGGTCATCAATAGCGCGGGGACGACCACCAATAGCGGCACGATCGACGGTAGCGTCGCGGTCATGGCCGGCCGCTTCGTCCAGACCGCCGGCCTCGTCACCGGCGATCTCGTCAACCGGGGAATGGCGGTGGCGAGCGGCGGGACCTTCGGCGCGACGGTCGACAATGCCGGCATCTTCGCCGTCACCGGCCTTGTCGCGACATCCCGCGACCTGACCAACCGGATGGGCGCCGAATTCGTCGTGTCCGGAACCGGAGCCTACGCGGTCACGGGCGCCGTCGCCAATGCCGGCCTGGCGCTGATCGAAGCCGGCGGCAGCCTGACCGCCGGCGCCGGCGTCACGAACAGCGGCGTGCTGGAAAGCTATGGAGCGATCGGCGGCGGCCTCACCACGTCGGGATCGGTGCGCGCGGGCGGCGGACGCATTGACGGCCCGGTGGTCAATAGCGGCAGTTTCGCCGTCACCGGCACGGTGACCGGCAGCGACAGCTTCGCCAATGCGGCCGGTGCGCGGCTCGCCGTCGCCGCGGGCGGCCACTATTCCCTTGCCGGGGGCATCGCCAGCAGCGGCACGGTCACCGTCGACGGCGTGCTGGTCGCGAGCGGTGGCCTCGACATCAATGCCGGAACGCTCGGTGGTGTCGGCAGCCTGCCGACCACCCGTGTCCATGACGGTGCCGCGCTGGCACCGGGCAATTCCGTCGGCACCATCACAATAACAGGCAATCTCACCCTCGCCGCCGGCAGCGCCTATCGTGTCGAGGTTGCGCCGACGGCGGCCGACCGCACCCATGTCACGGGCACGGCGACCATTGCCGGCGGCGCGGTGATCCTGCCGACCGGCGGCACCTACAGGATCAATGCGCGTTACCTGATCCTCGATGCCGAAGGCGGCCTCGCCGGCACCTTCTCCAGCGTCGACTTCACCACGGGCTTCGGGCTGACCATCAAACCGAAGCTCGTCTACGAGGCGAGCAGCGTCTACCTGCAGCTTGATCCGAATTCGATCTCGCCATTCCTGCCAGGCGATGCCCGTGTCAACCAGCGCAGCGTCGCCGGCGCCATCGATGCGGCCTTTTCGGTCGGCAATGCGCCGGAATCCTTCATCGGCCTGTTCAACCTGTCCAAGGCGGGGCTGGCCGCCGCGATGTCGCAGCTCTCCGGCGAGGTCGCAACCGGCGGCGCGGTCGCGGCCGGCCGCGACATGGGCCAGTTCCTCGACATGATGCTCGACCCCTCGATGGAAACGCGAGGCGATGCGGCGGCGGCCGATGCAGGCGGCCCGGCGCTGGCCTTCGCCGAAAGCGACGTACCCGCCTCGGCCCGGCTGACGGCGGCTTTCGCATCCTTCGAGGCGCGCGCCGCCCGCAATGCCGAGCGGCGCTGGAGCAGCTGGGGCACGGCCTATGGCGGCGCCGGTGCGATGAACGGCAATGCCCGGCTCGGCACGGCCGATCTCAGTGCCCGCTCGGCAGGCGTCGCAGCCGGCGCCGACTACCGGCTCGACGGCAATACCCTCATCGGCTTCGCCATTTCCGGGGCTTCGATCAACTATGGCTTGTCGCGCGGCCTCGGCTCGGGCCAGGGCGAAGCCTTCAAGGCCGGGCTCTATGCCTCGACCCGGATCGGCAATTTTTATCTTTCGGCCTCGGCCGCCTATGGCCATTACGCGCTCACCACCAGCCGCAAGGTGCCGCTGACCGGCTTCAGTGGCGAACTGACCGGCCGCTACGGCGCGCATGTCCTGGCCGGGCGACTGGAAGCCGGCTACAGACTCGCCGTCACGCCGGCGGCCGGGATTACGCCGTTCGCCGCGGTGCAGGCGCGCAGCCTCTGGCAGCCGGCCTATGGCGAGACCGGAACCGAGGAGGCCGGGACCTTTGCGCTCAGCTATGACCCACGCCGGCACGACAGCCTGACGAGCGAACTCGGCCTGCGCTTCGACGCGCGCCTTGCCGTCACCGATCAGTCGATCCTTCTGCTGCGCGGGCATCTTGCCTGGCGCCACGACTATTCCGGCCGGCCGGTATCGTTCGCAACCTTCGACAGCCTGCCGCAAACCGCCTTCACCGTGTATGGCACGACGGCACCGCGCGATGCGCTGAGCGCCTCGATCAGTTCGGAATGGCGCTTCGGCAACGGCTGGTCGGCGCGCGCCAAGGTGTCGGGCGAAATCTCGTCCGGCGCGCTGTCCTATGGCGGCAGCGCGGGCCTGCGCCTCGTCTGGTGAGGCCGAAGGGGATCAGGCCGCGCGGCCCGCGCAGAGCATCGAGGCTCAGCGGCCCCGCGCCGACCAAGACCAGGGAGAAGAAGACGAAGCAGTAGAGAATGGCGAGATTGCCATCGTTCTGGACAGGGACGCCATCGCGGAAGCCGCGCGGCCGGGGGTCTCGGCCGTTCCGACTCTTGCCATCATGTGCGGCCTTAACGGCATGTCGGCCCCGGTCATCCGATTCGTCCCGAAGCCGGATCGGCCGGCGGCAAGCGAGATCCCGACAATGCGACCGACATTCGATCCGGCCTCGTTCCTGCGCGCGGTTCTGCTGTTCGGGATCCTGGTCCTGCTCGCCGTCTTCGGCCGGAATCTCGGCTGGGTCCGCGGCTTCTTGAGCGACGTGCTCGCTGTCGCCTGGGTCTTTTATGCGATCAGGGCCTTCGTCACCGCAGGCCCGGCGCCGGTCGCCGCCATGGCTTTTGCCGCCGGCGCTGCGGTGGAACTGGTACAATATGTGCTTACCGTCATCGATGTGCGGATCCCCAGCCGAATCCTTCGCATCGTCGTTGGCGCAACGCCGGACTGGTGGGATATCCTCGCCTATGCGATCGGCGCCGTGGTCGTCTTCGGCTTTGCCGTGCTGGCAACGGACGGCCGCCGCGAAAAGCAGGACAGGTCCTGAAGCGAGCCGACGGGCGGCGATCGCCGCAATGGATCCGAGGACCTGTCCGCCAAGCCGAACGGGATCATGTGGTTCTTGCGCGTGCCATGGCCTTTTCGAGCGCGCGATCAATCCGCGGATCCGCGCTCTGCGCGACGTTGAAGCGCAGGAACCGTCCGGCATTGCCGGCGAGGCTGAAGGCATTGCCGGGCGCCAGCACGATGTCGTCGGCAAGGCAGGCGCGGGCCATCTCGCTCGCCTCGATGCCATCGGGAAGCTCGCACCAGAGCAGCATGCCGGCCGCGGGCTTCAGCCAGGGCCTGATGCCGAGCGCGCCGAGCCGCTCGACGGTCTCGTCCATGGCCCGGGCGAGCCGGGCGCGCAGCGCCTCCATGTGCCGGCGATAGCTGCCGTCGGTGAGCAGGCCGAGCACGAGCTCGGCCGCGAGCCGGCCGCCGCCGAAGCTGGTGGCGATCTTCAGATCGGTGAGCCCGTCGATCCAGTCGCGGCGCGCGGCGATGAAGCCGCAGCGCATCGAGGCCGACAGCGTCTTGGAGAAGCTGCCGATCTGGATGACGCGGTCGAGCCCGTCGAAGGCGGCAAGGCGCGGCGCCGGCACGTGCTCGAAGTCGGCGAAGATGTCGTCCTCGACGATGGTGAGCCCGGCCTCGTCGGCAAGCTTCAGGACGCGGTGCGCGGTCACCGCAGAGAGCACCGCGCCGGTCGGGTTGTGCAGGCCGGAATTGGTGATGTAGAGCCGCGGGCGGTGCTCGGCGAGCGCGGCGCCAAAGGCGGCGATGTCCGGACCGGTCGGCGTATAGGGCACACTGACGATCTCGGCGCGATGCGCGCGCAGCAGCGCGTGGAAGTTGAAATAGCAGGGATCGTCGACGAGGACCTTGTCGCCGGGCTCGATCAGGAAGCGGCAGACGAGATCGATGGCCTGGGTGCCCGACTCGGTCAGCATGATCTGTTCCGGCGGCACGGTGACGCCGTGATCGGCGAGACGGCGCGCCAGCAACTGGCGCAGCGGCGGCAGGCCGAGCGGGCCGCCATAATCGGTGAGAACGGTAGCATCGGCGCGGGCGGCGAGGCGCAGGGCCCGGCGGATCGCGCCCTCGGGCATCCAGGAGGCCGGCAGCCAGCCGCAACCGGGGATCAGCAGGCCTTCGGCATCGAGCGCCTGGCGCGAGATCCAGAGCGGATCGATGGCGCGGTCGAGCTTCGGGCCGATCTCGGCGAGCGACAGCGGCGCCAGCGGCGCGGCGACATAGAAGCCCGAGCCGGGCCGCGCGTGGATCGTGCCGTCGGCGACCAGCCGCTCATAGGCTTCGACGACCGTCGAGGTCGAGACCTGCATGGCTTTGGCGAAGGCGCGGACCGACGGCAGGCGCGAGCCCGGCGTCAGAGTCCGCGCGGCGATCCGGCTCCGGATGGCCGCCATGACCTGGTCGATGCGCGTCGCGCCGGATCGTTCTGCAGGGACAGCCTGATGCATCCGTACCGTACTCGCATCCATAACGGTTCAGGCAAATTGTACTGGATTGTGACTGGCGAGGCGAGAGCGAACAGCGGATAGAGCAGCGCTCATGACAAGGAGCGGTCACGTGACCAAGACGGCAAGCGGCTGGATGAACGGGTTCCTGGGCGTGGTGATCTTTTCGGGGTCGTTGCCGGCAACGCGCGTCGCGGTGGCCGATTTCGATCCGGTCTTCCTCACCGTGGCGCGCGCGGCGATCGCCGGCCTGCTGGCGATCATGCTGCTCGCCGCCTTCCGGGAAAAGCGTCCGGCCCGGCAGGATCTCGTTCCGCTCGCGGTGGTCTCGCTCGGCGTGGTGGTCGGCTTCCCGCTCCTGACCGCGCTTGCGCTGAAACATGTCACCGCCGCCCATTCCATCGTCTTCGTCGGATTGCTGCCGCTGGCGACGGCCATATTCGGCGTCGTCCGCGGCGGGGAACGGCCGCAGCTCGCGTTCTGGGTCTTCTCGCTCATCGGCAGCGCCCTGGTCGTCGGCTTCGCGTTCAGTCAGGGCATCACGCGGGCGCCCTTGGGCGATCTCCTGATGCTCGGCGCAATCATCGTCTGCGGGCTCGGCTATGCGGAAGGGGCGGTGCTGTCGCGCCGGCTCGGCGGCTGGCAGGTCATTTCCTGGGCGCTGGTCCTGTCACTGCCGCTCATGGTCCTGCTCACCGCCGTGACCTGGCCGGCCGGCTTCGGCGGCATCGGCGAGCCGGCCTGGATCGGCCTTGCCTATGTCTCGCTGTTCAGCATGCTGATCGGTTTCATCTTCTGGTATCGGGGCCTTGCCCAGGGCGGCATCGCGGCCGTCGGCCAGCTGCAACTGCTGCAGCCGTTCTTCGGCCTGGCGCTGGCGGCGACCCTGCTCCACGAGAGCGTCAGCCCGGCCATGCTGGCGGTGACGGTGGCGGTGGTCGCCTGCGTCGCCGGCGCCAAAAAGTTCGCCTGAGCTTGCGCGGACTGGCGCTTTCCGGCCGTTTCGAGCAAAAAATCGGCCGCAGGGCAATGCTGCGGAGAAAAGGCTCCTCATTGCGGAGCGAACATGGTTGAAGGAGATACCGCTCACCGACCGGTCCATCCCCCGCCATGCCCGTTCTCTCCCGCGCCGTCACGGGAATCCTGCTCAAAGTCCTTTCGACCATGGCATTCACCTGCATGTCGACACTGGTCCGTGTGGCGGGCAAGGAAGTGCCGGTCGGCCAGGTGGTGTTCTGCCGGTCGTTCTTCGCGCTGCTGCCGCTGTTCATCATGCTGGCCTGGCGCGACGAGATCATGGACGCCTTCCGCGTCACCAGCGTCTCCTCGCACATCAAGCGCGGCGTGATCGGCGCGACCGGCATGTTTGCCGGCTTCGTCGGCCTGACCCTGCTGCCGCTCGCCGATTCCACCGCCATCAGCTACGCCGCGCCGCTCATGGTGGTGCCGCTCGCCGCGCTCATCCTCGGCGAGAAGGTGCGGGTCTATCGCTGGTCGGCGGTCGCCATCGGCTTCGTCGGCGTCGTTGTCATCCTCTGGCCGCATCTCGACGTGCACGCCATCCGCGCCATGTCCGACGGCCAGTCGGTCGGCGCCATGTTCGCGCTCACGGGTGCGGTCTGCGCGGCCTTCGCCACCATCCAGGTGCGCAAGCTCGTCTCCACCGAGACGACGGCCGCGATCGTCTTCACCTTCATGATGCTGTGCACCGTGCTCGCCCTGTTCACCTGGCCGCTCGCCTATCTGGTGCCCGGCATGGGACGGTGGATCGTGCCGGGTTTCTGGCAGGCGGTGGTGCTGCTCGCGGTCGGCGTGTTCGGCGGGCTCGGCCAGATCCTCCTGACCATGAGCTATCGTCACGCGGACACTTCGCTGATCGCGCCGTTCGAATATTTCTCGATGATCTGGGCGATCATCATCGGCTATCTCGTCTTCCACGACCTGCCGAGCGCCTATGTGCTGGCCGGCGGCGCCATCGTCGTCGCCTCCGGCATTTTCGTGATCTGGCGCGAGCACCGCCTCGGCCTCGAGCGCGTGCGCCAGCGCAAGGTCTCGACCCCGCAGGGCTGAGCCGGGACGCCGGCCTTTGCCGGGCCGCGCATCCGCCATAGTGTCGGGCGATGCGTAGAGGACGCCGACCTCAGAGGGGCCTTCATGTTCGATCGACGCCGCCTGATGTCATGGGCCGCCGGTGCGATCGCCACCGTACCGGCCGCGGCCAGGGCGCAACCGCATGCGGAGCCGCGGATGCAGACCTATTCGGTCGATCTCGACGGATTGGCCAAGGCCTTCCCTGAACGCGCGCTGGCCCATGGGCTGCCGGCTTCGCTCCGCCGCTTCGGGACCTGGCTGCACGGCAAGCCCTGGGGAGCGGTCGGGACTTTCGATCTGACGACGCGCTGGAGCGATTCCTATTTTCCGGGCGCCGAAGCCCGCTATGACGATTTCGCACTGTTCATCCGCCTGCCCGACGGTTCCTCGGCAGGCTATTGGCTCGCCGGCGGCGATCCGGCTCGTGCTCCGATCGTCCTGCTCGGCAGCGAGGGCGAGCGTGTTGTCCTGGCCCCGGACCTCGAGACGCTGATCGCGCGTATCGCGCTCGGTCGGTTTTCGTCCAAGGGCGCGGAGGCCGAGTTCCTCTATCCTCAGGTCGACTTCG
This sequence comes from bacterium YEK0313, assembly GCA_000751295.2. Classification (NCBI taxonomy): domain Bacteria; species bacterium YEK0313. The sequence goes on along the minus strand of CCMO02000002.1, from coordinate 124,138 downwards.
GCCAGGGCCGGCCTGCGGATCTGCGCGTCGCGCTCAAGGCGTTTCTGCGCGACGAGCTCGGCGTCACCGATCCCGAGCGGCGTGTCGGCGGCCAGCAGGCATCTGGTGAATTCGTCGGTTGGATGGAGCGGGCTGCGAGGGACGGCGAGCAGCGGTTCGAGAACGATCCGTCGGTGGCGGCGATGTGGCGGCTGCTGCAGCACTATCGTCCTGCCGCTGGTGCCCCGTTGGTGGTGGAGACCATGGTCAACGTGACCTGGGCAGGCGATCACTTCCGGGCCTGGGTCGCCGCCGCCCGGCCGAAACCGCTCCCCGAAACGGAAGCTCTGCGGCCGCACCTCGCGGCGCTCCGCGACAAGGCGGCCGAGACGCCGGGCCTTGGTCTCTGGCACGGCGCCTCGCTCATGGTCGGCCGCGGCCGCATCAATCGGCTCGTCACCAACTATATCTATCAACCTGAATTCAGCTTCGGCCGCCCACCGGCCGAGGCCTTCCGCGAAGATCAGGCGCGGGCGCCGCGCGCGGCGCGGCGTATTCCCTCCTGGCTCGGGGCGATGCTCGCCGGTTGAGCGCAGAGCTGTCGCGACCCGCTACAGCACCACGACCCGCGCGCCGGCGGAGATCCGGTCGTAGAGGTCGATGACGTCGTGGTTCATCATGCGGATGCAGCCCGAGGACACCGCATCGCCGATGGTCCACGGTTCGTTGGTGCCGTGGATGCGGAACAGCGTGTCGCGGCCGTTGCGGTAGAGGTAGAGCGCGCGGGCGCCGAGCGGGTTGTTTTCGCCGCCGGCCATGCCGCCGGCCCAGCGGGCATAGCGCGCGGGCTCGCGCCGGATCATGTCCGGCGTCGGCGCCCAGCGCGGCCATTGCGCGCGGCGGTCGATGGTCGCCGAGCCGGTGAAGGCGAGCCCTTCCTTGCCGACGCCGACACCATAGCGCAGCGCCTTGCCGCCCTCCTGGACGAGGTAGAGGAAGCGGTTGCGCGGGTCGATCACGATGGTGCCGGGCGGCTGGCGTGTCGGATAGTCGACGAGCTGGCGGACATATTGGGGTTTCAGGTCTTCGAGCGACACGGCCGGCACGCGGAAGCGCTCGGTCTCGATCGCGGCATAGCGCCGGGCCGTTTCAGGGTCGACGGCCGGACGGGCCACCGCCGCCGGGCTCGGCGATGATCCGGTCGTGGTGCAGGCGGCCGTGCCGGCCGCAATCAGGACAAGGGTGGCGAGGAGGCGGGCCCGGCCAAGGATGCGGGGCCGGCTGAAAATGCGGGGCTGCATGTCGAGCTGTATTTCGGTTCGTCGGGGGAGGGTCGGAAGGATCGGTCAGTTGCCGGCCTGGCGCCGGCGCGCCTCGCTGACGGCCCGGCGGAAGCCGGCCTCGTCCAGCGCCATGGTGCGCAGCGGGCCGATGAGAAAGGTCGGCGTGCCGCGCAGGCCAAGCGCCTCGGCCTGGCCCATGTTGCGGCGGAGCAGCGCGATGATCGCCGGGCTGTGGGCGTCGAGGTCGGCCTGCAGCCGCGCCATGTCGATGCCGGTGGCCCGCACCGCCGCCAGCATGCGCTCCTGCGAGGCGCCCCGGTCTGGAATGCCCATTAGAGCCATGTGCGCGGTCTCGTAGCGGCCCTGCCGGTGGGCCCCGAGCGCGAGCTGCGCACCAAAGACCGAGCTTTCGGCAAGGATCGGCCAGTCCTTGTAGACGAGGCGGATGCGGCCGTCGGTCTTGACGGTGCGGTCGAGCGGCCAAGCGGACGACTTGCAATAGGGGCAGTTGTAGTCGGTGAAGGCGACGATGGTCAGGTCGCCCTGCGGATTGCCGACGGTCGGAGCTTCGGGATCGGCGAGGAGCGCGCGCCTGTCGACGGCCTCGGCCCGGGCCGCCGGGGCCGACAGGGGAAGGGCGGCCGAGGCCGCAAGCTGCATCAGGGATCGCCGGTTCATGGCTGCGTCATCCGTTCATGTGGAGGGAAAATCGGGCGGGCACGCTCTCAGCCGCCCGCGCCGGCGGCCTGGTCGAGGCGTCGGGCGAAGTCCTGTGCCTGGATGGCGCCAACGATGGCCGGGCCAGCGGCGACGCCTGCGGCATCGAGCAGGATCAGCGTCGGCGGGCCGACCACGTCGAAGCGGCGCATCAGCGCGCGGCTCCGGGCGTCGTAGGCGGTCACATCGGCCTTGATCACGGCGAGGCGCGCGAGGCGCGCCGCGACCGCCGGCTCGGCCATGATCCGCTCATTGGACCTGCAGACTGTGCACCAGTCCGCCGTGAAGCTGACGAGCACCGGTCGGGACTGTTTGCGCGCCTCGGCCAGCGCGGTGTCGAAACCCGCTGGCGCGGTGACAACGACCGGCGTGACGGCGATGGGGGCGGGCGCCGCGCCGCTGCGTGCGAGCATGACGAGCGGGCGCAGCGGGTCGGTGGCGCCGGCGGCGAAGCCGAGGATCAGGGCTGTGCCGTAAAGCACGGCGGCGATGCCGGCGGCCTTGCCAAGGCGCGGCAGCACGCCCGCATCGCGGACCAGCCGGTCGAAGGCTCCGAGAAAAACCCCGGCCGTCAGCGCAGTGAGGCCATAGAGGCCGAGCGTCTCGGTCGGCGGCAGGAGGCGGGTGACCAGCGTCAGGCCGATGCCGAGGAAGACGATGCCGAAGCCCTGCCTGACGCGGACGAGCCAGGCGCCCGATTTCGGCAGGAAACGGCCGCCGAGCGTGCCGAAGACGACGAGCGGCAGGCCCATGCCGAGGCCAAGCATGAACAGCGCGGCAGCGCCGCGCAGCGCGTCGCCCGTTTGCGCCACATAGAGAAGAGCGGCGGCGAGCGGTGGCGTCAGGCAGGGACCGACGATCAGCGCCGAGCCGAAGCCGAGACCGGCAGCGCCGGCGATCGTGCCGCGGCGGCGCCCGGTTCCCGCCGGCTGCAGCCAGGATGGCAGGCCGAGCTCGAACAGGCCGAACATGGACAGGGCGAGCAGGACGAAGACGGCCGCCGTCAGGCCGAGGGCGAACGGGGTCTGCAGTGCGGCCTGGAGGTTCTGGCCGGACCACGCGGCGGCCAGTCCGACGAGAGCGTAGGACCCGGCAATGGCGAGCACATAGGTCGATGAAAGCACGAAGCCGCGCCCTGCCGACAGGGTTTCGCCGGTGCGCGCGAGCATGCCCGACAGGATCGGGATCATCGGGAAGATGCACGGGGTGAGCGCCAGCAGCAGGCCGAAGCCGAAAAAGGCCGCGAGCATGGGCAGCAACCGGCCGGCGAGGAGGGCTGGCGAGGCCTCGTTCGCGACGGGAGCCAAAGCCTCCGCTCCGCCCGCAGCGGCAGTCGGCGGCGCGGCGGCGACACTGCCGCCAGCCGCGAGTGCGTCGAGGTCCACCGCGACGTCGGTCTGGGCGAGGGTTGCGAGGTCGAGCGCGCGCGTCACCGGCGGGTAGCAGATGCCCTGTTCGGCGCAGCCCTGCCAGGTCAGCCGCAGGGCCCCGGCCGCGGGCAGCGGCGCTGCGATGCGCGCCGCGACGGTGCCGTGATAGACCTCGACCAGGCCGAAATTCGGATCATCCTTCGCCTCGCCCGGCGGCATCTCGACCGCGACGCCGCGGCCATCGAGGCTGGCGGCGAACTTGTCGCGGTAGAGATGGTTGCCGGCCCGGATCGTCCAGGTCAGGGCGAGGCCGCCATCGGCCGTTCGGCTGACCGCGAGCCGAAAGATCTGGTCGGCGGGTGCCGGTGCGGCCCCGGCCGGCGCGGCGAAAAGGAACAGGGCCGCGAATACGAGGAGACGGGCGAGGATCTGGCGACGCTGGAGAAATGCCGGCATGGCGGCCCTTTGGCTGATGAGAGCGCCGGCCTGTCCGAAAACCACCTTAAGTCAGCCTTAAGGCGGGTGGGCGAGGGCAGAACAAAAGGTGTTGAAGCGACAGCCATGCGCATTCTGGTGATCGAGGACGATCCTGTGCTCGCCGACGGCCTGAAGGTCGGCCTCGGCCTCGGCGGCGTGACCGTCGACGCGGTCGAGACCTGTGCCGATGCCCGTGCCGCGCTCGCCGCGGCGCGGTTCGAGGCGGTGGTGCTGGATCTGATGCTGCCCGACGGATCGGGGCTCGACGTGCTCGCCGCCATGCGGCGCGGCGGCGATCGCACGCCGGTCGTGCTGCTGACCGCCCTCGACGAGGTCGCCGACCGGATCCGTGGCCTCGATGCTGGCGCCGACGACTATGTCGGAAAGCCCTTCGATCTGGACGAGCTCGCCGCGCGGGTGCGCGCGGCGGCGCGCCGGGGGGCTGGCCGGGCCGAGCCGGTCATGCGCGCGGCCGGCATCGCGCTCGATCCGGCGACGCTTTCGGTCTGCGTCGCAGGCCGGCCGGTGGCGCTGTCGCGGCGGGAATTCGCGGTGCTCGCCGCCCTGATGGAACGGCCGGGCACCGTGCGCTCGCGGGCCGAGATCGAGGACCGGCTCTATGGCTGGCAGGAGGATGTGGAGAGCAATGCGGTCGAGGTCCATATCCACCATCTGCGCGCCAAGATCGGGCGCGGCGCCATCGAGACGGTGCGCGGCATCGGCTATCGCATGAGGACCGCCCCATGACCTCGCTGCGCGGCCGCCTGTTCGTCATCCTGGTTCTGGCGACCGGCGCCATCTGGCTCTGCGCCACCGCCTGGATCCTGGTCTGCAGCCGCGCCGAGCTGACACGTGTGCTCGACGCGCGGCTGCAGGAAGCCGCCCGGATGATCCATTCGCTGGTCGCCAACGGCAATATGACGGTCGCCCATGCAGCCGCCGCCGCGGCGGCGGCCGATGCCGGAGCCGAGCCGGCGCTCTATACGCGCCAGCTCTCCTGCCAGATCTGGTCGTTCGACGGCCGTCTCGTCGGCCGTTCCGTCGGCGCGCCGGACAGCCAGCTGACCGACCAGGCCGCCGGCTTCTCCGACCGGCAGGTGGATGGCGAGACCTGGCGTGTCTATGCCGTCGAGGATCCGGTCAAGGGGTTCCGGGTGATGGTCGGCGACCGCATCAGCCTGCGCCAGAAACTGGTCAACGACCTTCTCTTCGGCCTGCTCGCGCCGGGCCTCGTCGTCATTCCGGCGCTCGGCGCGCTGATCTGGCTCAGCCTCGGCCGCGGTCTCAGGCCGCTGGCCGTCATGGCCGGCGAGCTGGCAGCGCGCCGGGCCGACGACGTCCGCCCGATCGAGACGGCGCGGACGCCGCCCGAGGTGCGGCCGCTGGCGGTTGCGCTCAACGGCCTGATGGACAAGGTGGAGGCGGCGCGGCGCCATGAGCGCGACGTCACCGCCTTCGCCGCCCACGAGCTGCGCACGCCGCTCGCCGGCCTCAAGACCCAGGCGCAGATCGCCCGGGCGGCCAGCGATCCCGCGATCCGCGCGGGCGCGCTCGGGCAGATCGTCGTGTCCGTGGACCGCATGACCGCGCTCGTCCGGCAATTGCTGGCGCTCGCCAGGCTGGAAGCCGGTGGGCCGGGGCTTGCCGTCGGCCGCGTCACCGTCGGGGAGGTGCTGCGCGAGATCGAGGAGCACGGCACGCTGCCGGCACGGGCGGCGTGCGTGGTGGTGATCGACCCCGCGCTCGACCGGATGGCGCTCACCACCGAGAGGGAGAGCCTCTCGCTCGCCCTGCGCAACCTGCACGAAAATGCCCTGCACCACACGCGCGGCGGCACGGTGACCTGGACGATGGCCCCGGGGGCGGCGGGCATCATCGTGTGCGACGAGGGTGAGGGCATTCCGGACGAGGATCTCGGCCTCGTCCGGCGGCGCTTCTATCGTGGCCGGCACAGCCCGGCGGCCGGCACCGGCCTCGGCCTCACCATCGTCGAGACGGCGGCGCGCCGCATCGGCGCCCGCCTCGAACTGCGCAACCGCACGGACCGTTCCGGACTGGAGGCGGCGCTGCTCTGGCCGCCGGGCGGCCCGGGTCCATCCACCGGCTAGCCTTTGGCCGAGATCATCGACGGCGCCGGCTCCGTGACATGTTTGGGGCGCGGGCCGCCGCGTGTCGCGCGCCCGTCCGGTCTCAGCCGAGCAACTGCCCGCCATCGGCGGCGATGGTCTGGCCGGTGACCCAGCTCGCATAGGGCGAGGCGAGGAACATCACGACATGTGCCATCTCTTCGGGGCTGCCCATGCGGCCGAAGGGGATGGAGGCGAGGGTGCGCTGGTAAAGCGTCGGGTCGGCTGTCCTGCGCTGTTCCCAGAGGCCGCCGGGAAACTCGATCGAGCCGGGGGCCACGCAGTTGACGCGGATGCCTTTCCTGGCGAGGGCCGCGGCCTGCGACGTGGTGTAGTGGATGACCGCGGCCTTGACCGCGGCATAGGCGGCGGTGCGCAGCGAGGGGCGGAAGCCGGAGATCGAGGCGATGTTGACGATCGAAGAGCCCTTGGACGCGGCCAGGAACGGCTCGGCGGCATGGCTCGCCCGGACGACGGCCATCACGTCGACCTTGAGGCCCGCATCCCAGCCGGCCTCGGTGTCACCCTGGCCGAAGCCGGAGGCGTTGTTGACGAGAATGTCGATGCCGCCGAGCGCCTCGGCCGCAGCCGGCACATAGGCCGCGATCGCCTCGGCGCTGGCAAGATCGCAGGGCGCGGCGTGAACCTTGCCGCCGAAGCGGCCGAGCTCGGCCGCCGTCGCGGCAAGGCCCGCCGCATTGCGCGCGCAGATCGACACATCCGCCCCGGCCTCGGCAAAGCCGAGCGCGATCGAGCGGCCGATGCCGCGGCTGCCGCCGGCGACCACGACGCGTTTGCCTTTGAAATCGAATGCCATGGGGTGCTCCTGGTCGAACGGGCCGGCGGCCCTCCGTCGAAAGGCAGAGACTAGCGGCGAGTGCCCGTGCCGCAAGGCGTCGAGGTGAGCCCATGAGGCAGGGCTGCCACGCAGGTTCCTGTTGCCAGCGCGCCCGCATGGCGGTTGAATGCGGCCAAGAAACATTCGCACGGGTATGTCGCGCCGATGGCCGCGTTGCCCGGGATCGAGGGAGGACGGAGATGGAACTGAAGTTCACCGACGAGGAGCTGGCCTTCCGCAAGGAAGTGCGGGCCTTCATCGACAAGAACCTGCCGAAGGCGCTGCGCGACCGGCTGGCCGCCGGCCATCACGCCACCCGCGACGACATCGTGTTCTGGCAGAAGACGCTGAACGCCCATGGTTGGGGTGTGCCGCACTGGCCGGTCGAATTCGGCGGCACCGGCTGGAGCGCCGTGAAGCAGTACATCTTCCAGGAAGAGATGATGATGGCGCCCTCGCCGCCGCCGCTCGCCTTCGGCATCACCATGGTCGGGCCGGTCATCGCCACCTTCGGCAACGCCGCCCAGAAGGCGCATTACCTGCCGCGCATCGCCAATCTCGACGACTGGTGGTGCCAGGGCTTCTCCGAGCCCGGCGCCGGATCGGATCTCGCCTCGCTGAAGACGCGCGCGGTGAAGAACGGCGATCACTACATCGTCAACGGCCAGAAGACCTGGACGACGCTCGGCCAGTATGCCGACTGGATCTTCTGCCTGGTCCGCACCGATCCGACGGTGAAGCAGCAGCTCGGCATCTCCTTCCTGCTGATCGACATGAAGACGCCGGGCATCACGGTGAAGCCGATCCAGACGATCGACGGCGGCCACGAGGTCAACGAGGTGTTCTTCGACGACGTCAAGGTGCCCGTCGAGAACCTGGTCGGCGAAGAGAACAAGGGCTGGGACTATGCCAAGTTCCTGCTCGGCAACGAGCGCACCGGCATCGCCCGCATCGGCATTTCCAAGCAGCGCATCCGGCGTATCAAGGAGCTCGCCGCGATCGAGCAGCGCGGCGGCCAGCCGCTGATCGAGGACCAGCGCTTCCGCGAAAAGGTGGCGGCGGTGGAGATCGAGCTGAAGGCCCTTGAAATCACCCAGCTCAGGGTGATCGCGGCCGAGGCCAGGCGCGCAAAGGGCAAGCCCGATCCGGCATCCTCCGTGCTCAAGATCAAGGGATCGGAGCTCCAGCAGGCGACCACCGAGCTGCTGATGGAGGTGATCGGCCCGCATGCCGCGCCCTATGCGCCGGAGGACGATCACGGCTCGAACGAGCCGCCGATCGGGCCGGAATGGGCGGAGACCATCGCGCCGACCTATTTCAACACCCGCAAGGTGTCGATCTATGGCGGGTCGAACGAGATCCAGAAGAACATCATCGCCAAGGCCGTCCTCGGGCTCTGACGACGCGCGGGGCGGATGCTGCGCGGGTCGCGCCGTTCGCCCCGATGACCTCCATTGCGCCCTGTGACAGGGCCGAACAGGATCTCAACGACGATGGATTTCGATCTGACCGAAGAACAGCGCCTCCTGAAGGACTCGATCGACGGCTTCCTGGCCGACGCCTACGACTTCGAGAAGCGCAAGACCTATGCCGCCCAGCCGGGTGGCTACTCCCGGGACGTCTGGGCCAAGTTTGCCGAGCTCGGCCTCACCGGCCTGCCGTTCGACGAGGCTGACGGCGGCTTCGGCGGCGGCGCCGTGGAGACCATGCTTGTGATGGAATCGCTCGGCCGCTCTCTGGTGCTGGAGCCCTATCTCGCAACCGTCGTGCTCGGCGGCGGCGTGCTGCGCCATGCCGCTTCGGCCGAGCAGAAGGCCGCGCACATTCCCGGCATCGTCGAGGGCTCGCGGACCTTCGCCCTCGGCACGACCGAGCGGCATTCGCGCTACGACCTCTTCGACGTCTCGACGACGGCGAAAAAGGACGGCTCCTCCTATGTTCTCGATGGCGAGAAGGCCGTGGTCGTGAACGGCGGAACGGCCGACATGCTCGTCGTCACCGCCCGCACCGGCGGCAGCCGGCGCGACCGGGGCGGTATCGGCCTGTTCCTGGTTCCGGGCGATGCCCCCGGCCTCACCCGCCGCGACACCGCGACCCAGGACGGCACCCATGCCGCCGAGGTCACGCTGAGCGGCGTGCGGGTCGGGCCGGAAGGCATTCTCGGCGATCCCGAAGGGGGCCTCGCCGTGGTCGAGCGGGTAGCGGACGAGGCCATCGCCGCGCTCAGCGCCGAGGCGGTCGGCGCGATGGATGAACTGCAGGCCATGACGGTCGACTACCTGAAGACCCGCAAGCAGTTCGGCGTCAATATCGGCGCCTTCCAGTCGTTGCAGCACCGCGCGGCGGAAATGTTTGTGGCGCTGGAGCAGGCGCGGTCCATGGCCATGCTCGCGGCGATGACGGCGTCCGAGCCGGACGAGGCCGAGAGGCGCGCCATGGCCTCGGCGGCCAAGGTGCAGATCGGCCGGTCGGCCAAGATCATCGGCCAGGGCGCGATCCAGCTCCATGGCGGCATCGGCATGACCATGGAGTACAAGGCCGGCCACTATTTCAAGCGGCTGACCATGATCGACACGCTGTTCGGCGATGTCGACCATCACCTCGCCAGGGTGGCCGAGTTCGGTCAGCTGGTCGCGGCCTGATCGATCGTCCGCGATATCGGCTGGTATCGACCCGTCGCCGCATCGCAGCGTTTGCGCCGCGGTGCCGCGTCAGGGACGGTATTCGTAGCGCGGTTCCTCGTTCTCGCCGCTGACGAGCTCGCAGGCGCTGCGGCGCCGGCCGTCGCGCTCGGCGGCCTGCTGGCATTCGTCGAGCCGTTCCATGCGGCGGTATTCTCGGTCGAGCGCCAGCCTCTCCCTGCGCCAGCGCTCGCTGATGGCGGGCCAGTCGGCCTGCGGAAAGGTGCAGAGCTGGATGGCCGGCTGCGCGGCGCATGCGATCCGGGGCTGGCGCGCCGACCGATCCCGGGCAATGACCGCCAGGACACGCGCATCGCGCTCGTCGGTGTCTGGACCGGGGATCCGGATCGTCCTGTCGCCGGAAGTCTGCTGGCCGGCAAAGCCGACGCTCAATTCGTAGTCGCCGGCGACTTCGAGGATCTGGACATCGGGCGGCGCCGGCGCACGGGCGTCCGGGTGTGGCCGGAGGCGATAGGTGTAGCGCGTGCCTTCGGGAAACAGGAACTGGACGTTGGCGTAGCGGCTTTCCACCGCGAGCGTCAGCCGCGCCTCGCCGGCCGGAGGCGACCCAAGATCCGCCGGCGGCGGCAGGCCTGGCGCGGTCGCGGTGACGGCGGCCCGCCATTGCTCAGGCGGCACCGGAACCGGGTTGACCACGATGACGCCGCCGCGGGCGATGAGATCACCCTTGACATAGATCGTGAGGTCCATCCGTTCCGGGCCCGCCGCGCGGACATGCGGCGTCGCGGCGAGCAGGGCGCCGAGGGCGACCGCAAGCAGGCAGGCCGAGAGAGCGGCACGTGGCGACATGGGGCATCTCCAGCGGCCGCCGGCGGTATCCTGCTGCGTTTACGAACCGGTACCCACTTTGCTCGCAAACGCGATCGGCGGCCTCGACGGACTGGTGCGATGCCGATCCGGCAGAAAGATGACCATCGGCCGCGTCAATGGCCCCAGGTCAGCGCGAGCGGCTTGAGCTCGCCGGCGAGCTCCAGGAGGCCGGCCCTGGTCGCCGGATGCAGTGCGTCGAGCGGATGGCGGACATGGTCCGAGCGGATCACCTTGCCGGCCTGCATCACGGTCTTGGCGGCGCGCAGGCCGCATTGGCGGTTCTCGTAGTTGATCAGCGGCAGGATGCGCTGGTAGTGCGCCGCCGCCTCCGCGCGCCGGCCGGCGGCATGGTGAGCGACGACCGGCTTGATCAGGTCGGGCAGCAGCGCGCTCGACATGGTGCCGGTGGCGCCGGCGTCGAGATCGGCCATCAGCGTGATCGATTCCTCGCCGTCCCAGGGGCCGACGACCGCCGCGCCGCCTTCCTCGACCAGGCCGCGCAGCTTGGCTGCGGTGCCCGGCACCTCGATCTTGAAATAGGCGACGCTCGGCACGGCGCGGGCGAGGCGGAGGAGCGCGGGCACGCCCAGCGCGACGCCCGAGAGCGGCGCGTCCTGCAGCATGATCGGCAGCGGCGCGGCCTCGGCGACGCGCGCGAAATGCTCGACCATGCGCGTTTCGTCGGGCCGCAGCGTTGCCCCGTGATAGGGCGGCATCAGCATGAGCATGGCGGCGCCGGCCTTGGCCGCCCGGGCCGCGCGCTCGGCGGCGATGCGTGTGGAGAAATGGCTGACCGTGACGATGACCGGTACCCGGCCCGCGACATGGTCGAGGCAAAGCCCGGTCAGCTCGTCGCGTTCGGCGTCGGTCAGCACGAACTGCTCGGAATAGTTGGCGAGCACGCAGATGCCGTCGACGCCCTGGTCGATCATGCAGTCGAGGACGCGCCGCATGCCCTCGCGGTCGAGATCGCCATTGTCGAGGAACGGCGTCGGGGCGACCGGGAAGACGCCCTTGTAGACGGGGAAGGTTGACATCGGTTCGTGCTCCTGGGGCGAGTAGCGCGTGGCGAATGGCGAGCAGGGCAGCGAACGACCAAGGCGGTGGCGGCGGGCGCGGCGAGCATTCCCACCCGCCATTCGCTACTCCCTGCTCGTCCGCGGCGCGGCCCGCATGGCGCCGGTGAGACGGCCGACGAGCGGCCAGACCAGCAGCAGGATGCCGGCGCTCATCAGGCCGGCGACCAGCGGATTGGACCAGAAGACGCCGAGCGATCCCTTGGACATGATCAGCGACTGGCGGAAGGCATCCTCCGCCTTGTCGCCGATGACCATGGCGAGCACCAGCGGCGCGATCGGATAGTCGAGCTTCTTGAAGATATAGCCGACGGCGCCGAAGGCGAGCACCAGCCAGAGGTCGAAGGGGCGGCTGGCGACCGTATAGGCGCCGACGAAACAGATGACAACGATGGCCGGGCCGACGATAGCGAAGGGGATGCGCAGGATGGCCGCGAAAGCCGGCACGGTGGCGAGCACCAGCACGACGGCGACGATGTTGGAGAGATACATGCTGGCGATCAGGCCCCAGACGAAGTCCGGCCGCTCGACGAACAGCATGGGGCCGGGATTGAGCCCCCAGATCATCAGGCCGCCGAGCATGACCGCGGCGGTCGCCGAGCCGGGCACGCCGAGCGCCAGCATGGGCAGCATGGCGCTGGTGCCGGCGGCATGGTCGGCCGTTTCGGGGGCGATGATGCCCTCCGGCTCGCCGGTGCCGAGCCTGTCGCGGTTCGGCGAGAAGCGCCGGGCGAGACCGTAGCTCATGAACGAGGCGGCGGTCGGCCCGCCGGGCGTGATGCCCATCCAGATGCCGACGAGGCCGGAACGCAGAAGCGCGATCCAATGCCGCGGCAGGCTGGCCGCGGTGCGCATGACGTCGCGCAGCGAGACGCGGGCGCGGATGCCGTCGAGCTTGGTGCCTTCCTCGACGGTGACGATCAGTTCGCCGATGCCGAAGAGGCCGATGACCGCGACCAGGAAGCTGACGCCGGCGATCAGTTCGTCGCGGCCGAAGGTGAGGCGCAGACTGCCCGAGACCGAATCCATGCCGATGGCGGCGAGCGCGAAGCCGATGCCGATCGAGACGACGGTCTTGAGCGGCGGGGCATTGCTGAGGCCGACGAAGCTTGCGAAGGCCAGGAAATAGACCGCGAAGAATTCGGGCGAGGAAAAGCGCATGGCAAAGCGCGCGACCGAGCCCGACAGCGTGGTGATCAGCACGATGCCGAGAAAGGCGCCGAAGCCGGCGGAGAGAAAGGCATAGCTGAGCGCGGCGGTCGCCTCGCCCTTCTTGGCCAGCGGATAGCCGTCGAAGGTCGTCGCCACCGAGGATGGTTCACCGGGAATGTTGAACAGGATCGACGTCGTCGAGCCGCCGAACAGCGCTCCCCAATAGATGCTGGTGAGCAGGATGATCGCCGAGACCGGGTCCATGGTGAAGGTCAGCGGCAGCAGCAGGGAGACGCCGTTCGGCGCGCCGAGGCCGGGCAGGACGCCGACCAGGATGCCGAGCAGCACGCCGGCCACCATCAGCGCCACGTGATAGCTGGTGAAGGCGACCGCGAAGCCGTTGAGGAGCGCGTTCAGTCCGTCCATGCCGGTGCGCTCCTCAAAGACCGAGAGCCGCTTCGAGCGGCCCCTTGAGCAGGCTCACCTGGAAGGCCCATTCGAGCACAAGATAGAGAACCAGCGCGAGGCCGAGCGCGATCGCCGTCGCCGCCGGCCAGCGATAGCCGTTCTGCAGGGCCAGCGTTCCGGCCATGTAGAGCGCGGTGCCGACATAGAGGCCGAGCACCGCCGAGACCGCCACAAAGGCCATGAACGGCAGGACGAAGCGCAGGACCGCGCCAAACTGCGCGCGGGTGAGGAAGACCGTGCCGAGCGCCCGGCGTCCGATGACGGCCTCCATGGCGGTGACGAGGCTCGCGGCCGCGATCATCAGCCCGATATAGAAAGGAAAGGTGCCGGGCTCCGGGCCGCTCGGGCCCCAGCCGGTGCCGAATTCGGTGGCGCCGGCGGCGATCACCAGGCCGAAGGCGGCGGTGGCGGCGGCTGTGGCGAGTTCGGCGTGAAAGCGGGAGATCATGGCTTGGCTCCGGGCTGGCGGGCCGGCCGGCTGGGCCGCCGACCGCCGCGATCCTTCATCCGGAACACGCGGCCCCGCACTGGGCCGGAGCGCGTGGTCCGGGTGCGGCGCGCCGCCGCCCTACTGGACAACCCAGCCCTGCTGCTGGAACACCGCGCGGTTCCTGGCTTCGTCCTCCGTGATGAAGGCGCGCAGCTGGTCGCCGGCCATATAGGCGTTGGTCTGCACCGTGCGGGCGATGTAGTCCTGCCATTCCGGCGTCTCGCTGACCTTCTTCATCAGCGCGGCGTAGAAGGCGACGGCGTCGGCGGGAACATTGGCCGGCAGCCAGACCGTGCGCGGCATCTGGAACCGGTCGATGGCGATGCCTTCCTCGCGGCAGGTCGGGATGTCGGCCCAGCCCATATCGGCGGTGACCCGCGGCCCGCTCGCCAGGCGCTGCGCGGAGAAGACGCAGAGCGGTCGCACCTGACCGGCCTTCCACTGACCGATATTTTCGTTCGGATTGTTGGTATTGGCGTCGATATGGCCGCCGGCGAGCTGGTTGGCCGCCGCCCCGCCGCCCTGGAACGGCACATAGATGAACTTCACGCCGCTCGCCGCCTCGATCATCGAGGTCAGCGTCTGGTCGGTGTCGCGCGACTGGCTGCCGCCCATCTTGATCGTCTCGGGCCGGGCGCGGACGGTGTCGATGAAGCTGCGCGCGGACCGATGGTCGGATGCGGCATTGACCCAGAGGATGAACTCGTCGAGCGCCATGCCGGCGACCGGCGTGAGGTCGGCCTGCCGGTAGGCGAGCCGCGCCACATAGGGCAGCAGATAGGCGTTGTTGGTGCCGAAGATCAGCTTGTGCGGGTCGCTCGCCACGGTCCGGGCGTAGATATAGCCCTCCGCGCCGGATCCGCCGCCCTTGTTGACCACGACCACCGGCCGGTCGATCAGCTTGTATTTGGCGATGATCGACTGGACGACGCGGGCGAAATTGTCGGTGCCCCCGCCGGGGGACGAGGTGACGACGAATTCCACGGGGCGCGAGGGCTGCCAGGCGGCGTGAGCCGCGGCCGCCGGGGCGGCGAGACCGAGCATCGCCGCGGCGATCCTCTGGGCCAGTTTGAACATGGGCGCTTCTCCCTGATGAGATTTTCAGTTTCGCGGCGGCCGTTGGCTCGGCCGTCCGCGCAGGCACGTCCGGCCGGTCAGGCCGCTGCGGCACTCCGTTTCACGGCATCCCGCGCCATGCGGATGGCGAGGCTGAGGGCGGCGCGGCTGGCGCCGGGATTGGCGATGCCCTGGCCGGCGATCTCATAGGCCGTGCCGTGGGCCGGCGTGCAGATCGGGAAGGGGAAGCCGCCGATCAGGGTCACGCCGCGGTCGAAGCCCATCAGCTTCATCGCGATCTGGCCCTGGTCGTGATACATGGTCAGGACGGCGTCGAAATCGCCGTTGCGGGCGCGCAGGAACACCGTATCCGACGGGAAGGGCCCCTCGGCCGCGAAACCTTCCGCCTTGGCCCTGGCGACCGCCGGCCCGATCACGTCGATCTCCTCGCGGCCGAAATTGCCGCCGTCGCCGGCATGGGGATTGAGGCCGGCGACCGCGATGCGCGGCATGGCGAAGCCGGCGGCGCGCATCGCCCGGTCGGCGAGCGCGAGCGCCCTGAGGATGCGCTCCTCGGTAATGGCGGCCGATACGCTGCTGAGCGAAATGTGCGAGGTGACGCGAGCATTCCAGAGGTTTTCGAGAATGTTGAACTCGCTGGCCGGGCCGTCATAGCCGATCGCGTCGCGGACGAAGCGGATCTCGTCGTCATAACCCGGATAGGCGAAGCGCATCGCGGCCTTGTTGAAGGGCGTGAAGAACACCGCATCGGCTTTGCCCGCCGCGGCGTGGCGCAGAGCGCGGCGGAAATTCTCGGTGGCGAAGCGGCCGCCGGCAAGGGTCGCGGTGCGCGGCGTCACCTCGTCCGAGCCGAGATGTCCGAGATCGACGAGCAGCGGGCGGCCGACCGCCGGCGCGAGCTCGGCATCGGCGGCCACGACCGCCACTGCCGGATCGACACCGGCGACCTCGGCCCCGGCGTCGAGAATGCGCTTGTCGCCGAACACGACGAAACGGGCCGCGTTCCTCAGGTCGGGAGCCGCGAGGAGAGCGGCGAGCAATTCGGCGCCGATGCCGGCGGGATCGCCCATGGCGATCGCGATGGTGGGCGGCCTTGGCGCGGCCTCTGCTGTCATCGGCGCCTCTTCCTGCGCGCCCTCGGAGAGGACATTGCGCGTTCAGTATTCTGTATGCAATATCCAGTACAGAGAACGAGCGGCGGGTCAAGCCGCCATGGCCGAGGGCCTCCGGGAAGGGCGCGACCCATGCATTTTCACAGCCTCTACAGCTCGATCCGTACGCCGATCGAAACCTGCGTCATCGGCAGCGGCGGCTTCGGGCAGAGCTTCATGGCCCAGGCCCAGCATGTGCGGCTGATGAATGCGCGCATCGCCGTCGACCGCGACGCCGCGACCGCGGCGCATGCGCTCGCGCTCTCCGGCATCGCACCCGACCGCATTCGCATCTGCGCGGATGCGCGCGCCGCGCGGGCCGCCTGGCACGATGGATTGTTCGTCGCCGCCGACAGCCTCGCCGCGGTCATCGATCTGCCGTTCCAGGTTCTGGTGGAGGCGACGGGCCATCCGGAGGCCGCCGCCGGCCATGCGCTGGCGGCGATCGAGGCGGGCCGGCATGTCGCCCTCGTTTCGAAAGAGACCGACAGCGTCTGCGGCCCCGGCCTCGCGCGGCTCGCTCGTGATCGCGGCCTGGTGGTGACGCCCGTCGACGGCGACCAGCCGAGCCTGCTGATCGGCCTCGTCACCTGGGCAGAGGTGCTGGGCCTGCCGGTGGTCGCGGCGGGCAAGTCGAGCGAATACGACTTCGTCTTCGATCGCGCCGCAGGCACGGTGACCAGCAACGGTGTGGTCAGGCCGCTGGCCGGCCTTGCCGAAGCCTGGACACCCGGCAACGCCGATATCGACGCCGGTGCTGCTGCGGCCCTGCGTGCCCGGATCGTCGGCTCGGCCTTTCCGCTCAGAGCCGTGCCGGACCTCTGCGAACTGACCGTGGTCGCCAACGCCACCGGGCTCGTGCCCGACAGGCCCGACCTCCATGCGCCGGTCGCGCGCATTCCCGAGGTTGCTGGCCTCTTCGCGGAACGCCGCCAGGGCGGACTGGTCGCCGGGCCCGGCCGCCTCGACGTGTTCCATCACCTGCGCGCGCCGGACGAGGCGAGCTTCGCCGGCGGCGTCTTCGTCGTGGTGCGCTGCCAGGACCGGACGAGCTGGGACATGCTGGCCGCGAAGGGCCATGTCGTCAGCGCTTCGGGCGAAACCGCCATGCTCTACCTGCCGCGCCATATCCTCGGCCTGGAGGCGGCGACCAGCGTGCTCGACGCGGCAGGTCTCGGCCGCTCGGGCTACGGCGAGGACTATCGCCCGCGCATCGATCTCGTCGGGCTAGCGGAGCGCGATCTTGCCGCCGGCACGCTGCTGACCGCGAGTGGCCATCACCACACGATCGATGGCGTGCGTGCCGAGATGCATCCAGCCGCGCCGCTCGCCGGGGACCGGCCGGCGCCGTTCTACCTCATCGCCGACCGACAGCTGGTCCGGCCGGTGCGCGCCGGCGAGCCGATCCGGCTGAGGGATATCGGCATGGACGAGGGGTCGGCGCTGTTCGCCCTGCGTTTGCGGCAGGACGCGCTGTTCGCCTAAATGCATCGCCTGAGGCCAATGACAGCCTTGCGGGGGAGACGGGACCGTTGAGCGACAGACCACTCGAGCGCCCGGCATCGCCCGACGAAGCACGCTTCGGCGAGATCGTGCCGATCGCGCGCCGCACCCTGCATGGCGAGGTGGTCAACCACCTGCGCGACATGATCATCGAGGGCCGTCTCGCTCCGGGCGCGCGGATCAACGAGGTGCAGGTCGGAGCGCTGCTCGGCGTTTCGCGCACGCCGCTGCGCGAGGCGATCAAGACCCTGGCGAGCGAAGGCCTCGTCGAGGTCGTGCCGGCGAAGGGCGCGGTGGTGCGCAAGTTCAGCGAGAACGATCTGTTCCAGATCCTGGAAGTGCTGAAATCGATCGAGCAGCTCGGCGGCCGGCTCGCGTGCGAGCGGGCGAGCGCGGACAAGATCGCCGCCATCGCCGCCATGCACCGGCGCATGCTCGGCTTCTACGAGGCGGGCAACCGCCTCGAATATTTCAAGCTCAACCAGGCGATCCACAGCGCCATCGTCGAGGCTTCCGGCAATGCCGTGCTGGCCGAGACGCACACCATGCTGCAGTCGCGGATCAAGCGGGCCCGCTTCATCGGCCACGGCGAGCCGCAGAAATGGGCGGGCGCGGTCGCCGAGCACGAGGAAATGGTCGAGGCGCTCGGCAGGCGCGATGCCGACCGGCTGGCCGCGGTCATCGGCCGGCATCTCGATGCCTCGCTGGCCCGCGTGCGCGACGTGATCTGACGCCCGTCAGCGGCGCCGATGGTCGTGGTCGTGCGGGTGATCGTGCCCGTCATGGGCCTCGCCGAGCGGAATGACCTGCAACTGGCCGTGCCGGACGCCGCGCTGGGTCACCACGGCATCGGCGAAGCGCCGGATCGTCCGGGCGCCGCCGCGCAGCACCGCCACTTCCAGGCAGTCCTGGTGATCGACATGGACGTGCAGGCAGGCCACCGAGAGGTCGTGATGGGCGTGCTGAGCCTCGGTCAGGCGGCGCGCCAGGTCGCGCGTGTGGTGTTCATAGACATAGGTCAGCGTGGCGATGCTCGGCGTATCGTCCTCCGATGCGATGTCCTCGCGCAGCGCCGCCTCCCGGACCATGTCGCGCAGCGCTTCAGAGCGGCTGGCATAGCCGCGCCTGTCGCTGAACCGGTCGATCGCCGCCAGGAGATCATCGTCGATGCTGATGGTGATACGCTGCACGGGTTGGGTCCTATGGTGACGGAGCATGATCCTAGCCGGCTTCGGCAACCCGAGCTATGGCGTCAAGCGCCTGATCATGCTGGCAAAAACACGTATGTCGGCTATTCTCGGTTGAGCCGGGCGGCCGGCTGAAACGGGCAGTATGTGTCCGACCGGACGAAGCTGTGCCAGCGGCGAGGGCCGAGGCCGGCACGCCGGCCCATTCTTCGTTCGGACGTCACACCGGCCAAGGCGTCGTCGTCGTCTCGTCGAAGGTCGCGCGACGGCCTGTCCGAAGGAGGCTCCGCCATGCATGCCCTGTTCATCACGCATCGCGCGAAACCCGGCCGGCGCGACGCGGTCGAAGCCGTCTGGCGCCGCCATATGCGCCCGGCGATCGAGGCCAATCCCGACCATCTCGCCTATATCTACCGGTTCGGCGCCGACCCCGACGTCATCGCGGACTTCCAGGTCTATGGGGTGAAGGCGGCAGCCGAAACCTTTCTGGCATCCGAAGCCTATCGGGCCCATGAGCGCGAGATGAGCGATCTCCTCGATCATCGGCCCGGCGTGACGGTGCTCGATCCGCGCTGGATCAAGCCGGCTTGATATTGGCACAATCCCGAGCCGCAGGCGGCACCATCACAATTCATTGATGCCGCCGCCGGATTGACGCTTCCCGGCAACCGGCCCCAGACTTTTTGAAAGGGTTCCAGTCTGCTGGGCCAGGGATTGCACGGGGCGAAGACCGGCGATCCCCCGCTCCAATCAGCCAAGTCGCACAACGACCGCGTCGAACGACCGCCGGCCAGAAGGGGAAAGCGCGATGCCGACACTGACGATCAATGGCAAGACCGTCGACGTGACGGTCGAGGACGACACGCCGCTCCTCTGGGTGCTGCGCGAGCAGGTGGGGCTGACCGGCACCAAATATGGCTGCGGCGTCGCCCAGTGCGGCGCCTGCACCGTGCATATCGACGGCCAGCCGGTGCGCTCGTGCTCGATGCCGGTGAGCGCGGTCGGCGCGGACCAGAAGATCGTCACCATCGAAGGGCTGTCGGCCGACAGCTCGCACCCGGTCCAGAAGGCCTGGGCGGCGCTCGACGTGCCGCAATGCGGCTATTGCCAGTCCGGCATGATCATGGCGGCGGCGGCGCTGCTGACGGCGAAGCCGAAACCGACCGATGCCGATATCGACGCGGAGATCACCAATATCTGCCGATGCGGCACCTACAACCGGGTACGCGCGGCCATCCATCTGGCCGCCGACGGCGGCACGCGCCGCGGTTGAAGGGGAGAGCGCCATGACCTTGTCCGCTCTGTCACGCCGCAGCTTCGTCGCCGGCTCTGCGGCCGCCGGCTTCAGCCTTGGTTTCCACGTGCCCTTTGCCGGCGAAGCGCAGGCGCAGGCGGGGACGCCCGAAATCAATGCCTGGGTGGTGATCAAGCCCGACGACACGGTCGTCATTCGCATCGCCCGCTCCGAAATGGGGCAGGGCACGCTGACCGGACTCGCCCAGCTCGTCGCCGAGGAGCTCGAATGCGACTGGTCGAAGGTGACGACCGAATATCCGACGCCGGGCGAGAACCTCGCCCGCAACCGCGTATGGGGCAATTATTCGACCGGCGGCAGCCGCGGCATCCGCGAAAGCCAGGACTATGTCCGGCAGGGCGGCGCGGCGGCGCGCGTCATGCTGGTCGCGGCGGCGGCGCAGCAATGGGGCGTGCCGGCTTCCGAATGCCGGGCCGCGCAGAGCCACATCAGCCATGCCGGTTCCGGCCGATCGGTCAGCTATGGCGAGATCGCGGCGGCCGCCGCACGCATCACGCCGCCCAAGGACGTGCCGTTGAAGGATCCCAAGGACTGGCGCATCGCCGGCCAGCCGCTGAAGCGGCTCGATACCGCCGACAAGCTCAATGGCCGGCAGGTCTACGGCGCCGACCTGACGATGCCGGACATGCTCAATGCGGCGATCCGCGACTGCCCGGTCTTCGGCGGCAAGGTGAAGAGCTTCGACGCGGCCGCCGTCGCGTCTCGTCCGGGCGTGAAGAAGGTGGTGGCGGTCGGCGACAGTGCGGTTGCCGTCATCGCCGATACCTGGTGGCGCGCCAAGACGGCGCTCGACGCGCTGCCCATCGTCTGGGACGAGGGGCCGAATGCCGGCGTGAGCAGCGCCAGCATCGACGCGATGCTGGCGGAAGGGCTCGCCGCGCCGCAAGCCTTTGTCGGCAACGAGGCGGGCGACGCCAGGAAGGCGATAGCCGGCGCGGCCAAGACGGTGGAGGCGACCTACCGCTATCCGTTCCAGAACCATGCCACCATGGAGCCGATGAACGCGACCGCGCTGGTCACCGCCGACACATGCCGGGTCTGGTGCCCGACGCAGAACGGCGAGGCGGCGCTTGCCGCTGCCGCGGCGGCGGCCGAGATGCCGGTGCAGAAATGCGACGTGATCAAGCTGCATCTCGGCGGCGGCTTCGGCCGGCGCGGCGCGACGCACGATTTCGTGCGCCAGGCCGTGCTGATCGCGCGGCAAATGCCGGGCACGCCGATCAAGCTCCTGTGGTCGCGCGAGGAGGACATGCTGCACGGCCGCTATCATCCGATCACCCAGGCCAGGATGACCGGCGGGCTCGATGCGAACGGCAAGCTGGTCGGGCTGCACATGCGCATTTCCGGCCAGTCGATCCTGGCGGGGCTTGCGCCGCAGAACATGCAGAACGGCGTCGACCGAGTCGTCTTCCAGGGCGTGGCGCCGAGCGGGGAAGCCGCCTTCGGCTATACGATCCCGAACCTGCTGGTCGATCACGCCATGCGCAATCCGCCGGTGCCGCCGGGCTTCTGGCGCGGCGTCAACGCCAACCAGAATGCCATCTATGTCGAATGCTTCGTGGACGAGCTCGCCCATGCGGCCGGCAAGGACCCGCTCGCCTTCCGGCGCGAGATCATGGCGGGCAATCCGAAGAACCTCGCCGTGCTGAACGCGGTGGCCGAACGCGCCGGCTGGGCGACGCCGGCGCCGTCCGGCGTGTTCCGCGGGCTTGCCCATCTCATGGCCTTCGGCAGCTATATCGCGGCCTGCGCGGAAGTGTCGGTGACCGATGGGCGGCTGAAGATCCATCGCATCGTCGCTGGCACGGATCCGGGCTACGTGGTCAATCCGCAGCAGGTGGAGGCGCAGATCGAGGGCTCGTTCGCCTACGGGCTTTCGGCGCTGCTCTACGGCGAATGCACGGTCAAGGGCGGCCGCATGGAGCAGGAGAACTTCGACAGCTACAATGTCGTGCGCATGGACGAGATGCCGAAGGTCGAGTGCGTGCTGGTGCCCTCGGGCGGCTTCTGGGGCGGCGTCGGCGAGCCGACCATCGCGGTGGCGGCCCCGGCCGTGCTGAATGCCATCTTCGCGGCGACCGGCAAGCGCATCCGCTCGGTGCCGCTGAAGAACGAGCAGCTCGCCTGAGGCGGCCGGTGGCCCGCCCCATGCGTGCCGAACGCGGCGCCGCCATCCTTGCCGTGCCGGTCCTGCTGGCCGGGTTGGTCATGGCGGCGGCGCAGCCGAACGGCGGCGGCAAGGCCCCGCCGCCGCCGGGCGCGCTCGCCTGCGGCGGCTGCCATCCGCCGGGCGCGGGCGCGGAGGTGCCGCCGATATCGGGCATGCCGGCGGCGCAGCTTGCCGCGGCCATGCGGGCCTTCCGGTCCGGCGAGCGGCCGGCCACGGTCATGGACCGGATCGCCAAGGGCTTTTCCGAGGACGAGATCGACGCGCTCGCTGCCTGGTTCGCTCAGGAGGCGCCGCGATGACCGCTGTTCGGCCCGATCGGCGGAGCCTGCTTCGCCATGGCCGCGATGTCGCCGTGCTGGGCGCCGTCCTGCTGGCCGCGCCGCGGATCGGGCGAGCCCAGGGCGCCGCGCAGGTGGTGGTGATCGGCGGCGGTTTCGGCGGCGCGACCGTCGCGCGGGCGCTCGCCGGATCCGGCCACCGGGTGACGCTGGTCGAGCGCGATGCGGCGTTCCTCGCCTGCCCGCTGTCGAATGCGGTGGTGGCGGGCCTGCGCGCGCTCGACGAGCAGCAGTTCGGCTACGATGGCCTGAAGCGGGCCGGTGTCACGGTCGCCATCGACAGCGCCACCGGCATCGACGCGCAGGCGCGCCAGGTGACGCTCGCCGGCGGCAGCCGGCTCGGCTATGACCGCCTCGTCCTGGCGCCGGGCATCGACCTCGATTTTCAGGCGCTGGCCGGCTATGACGAGGCTGCGGCGGAGCTCATGCCGCATGCCTGGAAGGCCGGGGCACAGACAACGCTGCTGGCGCGCCAGCTCCAGGCCATGGCCGATGGCGGAACGGTGGTCATGGCCGTGCCGGCCAATCCCTATCGCTGTCCGCCCGGCCCCTATGAGCGGGCGAGCCTGATCGCCTGGTATCTGAAGGCGCACAAGCCGCGCTCCAAGCTGATCCTGCTCGATGCCAAGGACACCTTCTCCAAGCAGCGCCTGTTCCAGCGCGCCTGGGCCGAGCTCTATCCGGGCCTCATCGAATGGGTCGGCCAGTCGGCGGGCGGCACGGTGACGGCGGTGGAGCCCGCGGAGCGGGTGCTGGTCACCGATTTCGCCCGGCACCGGGCCGATGTCGCCAATGTCGTCCCGCCGCAGCGGGCAGGGCGCATCGCCGGGCTAGCCGGCGTCGCCGATCGCAGCGGCTGGTGCCCGATCGATCCCGGCACCTTCGAGTCGCGGCTGAAGCCGGGCATTCATGTCGTCGGCGATGCCGGCATCATGGGTGCCATGCCGAAATCCGCCTTCGCCGCCCATGCGCAGGGCAAGGCCTGCGCCGAGGCGGTGGCGGCGCTTTTGGCCGGCCGGACCCCGCCGGAAGTCCGGCTGATCAACACCTGCTACAGCCTGGTGGCGCCCGACTACGGCATCTCGGTTGCCGGCGTCTACCGGCCGGCCAACGGCCTTCTCGCCGATATCGACGGCGCCGGCGGCACCAGCTCGCTCGACGCCCCGCGCGACGTCCGCCGGGCCGAGGCGCGCTATGCCGAGGCCTGGTTCGATACCATCACCCGGGATGTCTATGGCTAGCGCCCACCTCCTGGTCGTGCTGACAATTCTGGCGGCTGCCGCGCCGGCGCGTGCCGGAGGCGCGGGTGTCGCGCCGCTGACCGGCGATCCGGGCGATGCCGCGCGCGGCCGGGCCATCGTCGCCGACCGGCGCAAGAGCTTCTGCCTGCTCTGCCATCGCGGGCCGTTTCCCGAGGAGCGGTTCATGGGCGACCTCGCGCCGCCGCTCGACGGCGCCGGCGCCCGCTGGAGCGCGGCGCAGCTGCGCGAGCGGCTCGTCGACGCGGCCCGTCTCAACCCGGACACGATCATGCCGCCCTATTTTCGGGAGCAGGGCTTCAACCGGCTCGCGCCGTCCTGGCGCGGCCGCACCATCCTGACCGCGCAGGAGATCGAGGATGTCGTCGCTTTTCTCGCCAGCCTCAAGGATTGAGCCGGGGGCCGGCGTGCCGTCGCGCCGTTTCTGCCTGACGGCCGGGGCCGGGCTCGTGATCCTCGCCGTCGCGCCGCCCGCGCGGGCGACGCCGGATGCCATGGCAGCGGCGATCGCCGCCTTCACGGGCGGCGCGCCAGTGACCGCCGGCCGGGTCCGCCTCGATGTCCCGCCGCTGGTCGAGAACGGCAATGCCGTGCCGCTGACGGTGAGCGCGGAGAGCCCGATGACGGCGGCCGACCACGTCACGGCCATTGCCGTGTTCAACGAAAAGAACCCGCAGCCGAACGTCGCCACCGGCTATTTCGGCCCGCGCTCCGGACGGGCCACCTTCGCAACCCGCATCCGGCTGGCCGACACGCAGCGCCTCATCGCGATCGCGCGGATGAGCGACGGAACATTCTGGTCGGCCAGCGCCGAGGTCATCGTCACGCTCGCCGCCTGCCTGGAGGGCTAGGCCATGGCCGCTCTGCTCAACGTTCCGAAAAGCGCCCGCGCCGGCGAGATCATCGAGATCAAGACGCTGATCTCGCATCCCATGCATACGGGCTACGTGCGCGACGATACCGGCCGGCCGGTGCCGCGCGACATCATCCGCCTGTTCACCTGCCGCTATGACGGCGCCGAGGTATTCCGCATGGAACTGACCCAGGCTGTCGCGGCCAACCCGTTCATCGTGTTCTCGACGATCGCGACCGCGAGCGGCCCGCTCGCTTTCGAATGGACCGACGAGAAGGGCACGGTCTGGCGCGAAAGCGTCACGATCACCGTGGCCTGATCGTGCGGGTCGCGGCTGCCTTCCTGGTTCTTGCGGCCTGCGGCCTCGCGGCTGCAGCCGGCGCCGGCGAGATCGCGCCGGCCGAACGCGTCTCGGGCTTCGGCCAGATGCAGCCGGAAATCCAGGCCATGCAGCGCGAGGACCTGTCCAATCCCGGCATGCTCGCGGTGCGCGCCGGCGAGGCGCTCTGGAACGGCGTGCCGCCCGGCGGCGCGGCCTGCGCGGCCTGCCATGGCGAGGCATCGTCGAGCATGCGCGGCGTCGCCGCGCGCTATCCGGCCTTCGATGCCGTTTCCGGCCGGGCGATCGACCTGACGGGACGGATCAATCGCTGCCGGACGGAGCGGCAGGGCCAGGCCCCGCTCGCATCGGACGCGACCGACATGCTGGCGCTCACCGCCTTCGTCGGCCTGCAGTCGCGCGGGTTGCCGGTGGCCTCGCCCGCGGATGCGCGCCTGGAGGCCGCACGGGCGCTCGGCCGGGAACTCTATCATCGGCGCATGGGCCAACTCGATCTCTCCTGCAGCCAGTGCCATGACGATCATTGGGGCCGCAGGCTTGGGAGCAGCTTGATCCCGCAGGGGCACGCCAACGGCTACCCGCTCTATCGGCTGGAATGGCAGTCGCTCGGCTCGTTCTACCGCCGGCTGCGCAATTGCATGACCGGGGTCCGGGCGGAGCCGTTCCCGGCCGGATCGGACGAGGCGATCGCGCTCGAACTCTATCTGGCGACGCGCGGTGGCGGATTGCCGGTGGAAACCCCGGCCGTGAGGCCCTGAGGCGGTCGCCGCCGGACGCCTCCCGCCGCTTCCTTATAGACGTTCTAAATCATTGAGTTTGCATGCGAAATTCTGAACCTCTAAGAGAGGGGCGGTCGATGGCGCTGCCGCCCGCTGGAGGTCGTCGCGTCGCGATGGCCGGCCGGAATGGCCGGCAAGACCCGAAACGGCATGTCTGGACCGGCGTCTCGCCAGGTGCAACAGTCAGGAGATCCCGCCATGCACGGCGCTCTGGTTCAGGATCTGCAGCGTTCGGAAGAAGGGCGGCTCAAGCGCTTTTTCCTGCGTCGCCTGCGCAACGCCGCCGATGCCGCCGACGCCACGCAGGAAACCTTCCTGCGCATGCTGACCGTGCCGCCCAGGACGATCATCGAGAATCCGCAAGCCTATCTGTTCCAGGTCGCGCGCTCGGTCGCGCGCGTGAGTTCGGCGCGGGCGGCCGCCGACGCGACACTGTTCGACCCCGATGGCGATATTGCCGCGAAGGCCGACGACGCGCCGGGCCAGGAGCGGATCGTGCAGGCTCGCCAGAGCCTCATCCTGCTTGCCAGGGCGATCGAGAGCCTGCCCAACCGCTGCCAGGAGGTCTTCATCCTGAGCCGCCTGCACGGCCTGCCAAACGGCGAGATCGCGACGCGGCTCGGCATTTCCCGCAACATGGTGGAAAAGCACATCATCAAGGCGCTCATCCGCTGCCGGGCCGTACGCCTCGAACTGTTTTTCTGAAAGGCGATGTCAGGTCCCGCTGCCGCTTTCGACTCATCATAAGATAGCGGCGCCGGCCCCATGGCCGGGGCGAGGCCGCGGGCGGCGAGGCAGGCATGGCGAGGAGTGCGGGAGACGAAGCCGACGATAGGCTGGCCGAGGAAGCGGCCGGCTGGGTCGCGCGGCTGCAATCCGCCGATGCCACCGATCAGGATCGCCGGGCCTTCGCGCTCTGGCTGCAGCGCGATCCCGCGCATCAGCAGGCCTATGACGACTTCAAGGTCCTCTGGGCCGAGCTAAAGGATGTGCCGATCCCGTCCGGCCGTCTGAAAAAGCTGAAGGCATCGCGGCGCGCGGCGGTCGGCAACGTGCTGGCACTGGGCGTCATCGCAGTACTCGGCACCGCGCTCTACCGGATGGGCTTCGTCGATCGCCTGCGCGCCGACCACTATACGGCGGTCGGTGAAATCCGCAGCGTGACGCTTGCCGACGGGTCACGCGTCGACCTGAACACCGATACGGCGATCATCGTGCGCTACACGCCGGAGGTGCGGCGCATCGATCTTATTCGTGGCGAGGCATTCTTCGACGTCGCCGCCAATGCACAGCGGCCATTCGTCGTACATGGCGGCGCGCTGGACGCGATGGCGCTCGGGACGCGTTACGCCGTACAGGGCCCGTCCGCCGCGGCCCCGGCCGGCGTGCAGGTGGAAAGCGGGCGCGTCAGCGTGACCGGGGCCGGCGGCCGGGTGGTGCTCGGCGCGGGCGAAGCGGCACGGCTCGGCGATCAGGGCCGGCTCGTCGTCACCCGTGCCGACACGGGCAGCAGCACCGCCTGGCGCGGCGGCAAGCTCGTCTTCTCCGGCGAACCCCTGCGTCAGGTTCTCGCCACCCTCGAACGCTATCGGCACGGCCGGATCATCGTACTGGACGCGGCCGCCGCCGAGCAGCGTGTGTCGGGCATTTTCGATCTCAATGATACCGATCAGGCGCTGCAGGTGCTTGAGGACAGCCTGCCCGTCGCCGTCACACGACTGACCGGCATGATGGTCGTGGTGCGCTCGCGCTGATTTTTTTTGAGAGCCAGGGTCAGGAGAAGGCCCCGCTTTCCACTCTTCGTCATCAGGAGGGTGTGCAGGACGCGCATCCGGGCGATGCGACGATGTGGGGCGCGAAATGAGTTGCAGGGCATCCGGGGATCGGCGGGAGCGTGCGGCCGGCACGATGATCGGCGCGGCGCTGGCCTGTCTCTGGCCGATCGGCTGGGGTGATGTGGCAAGTGCGCAGCAGGCCGGCTCGCCGCCGCAAGCCGTCCAGGCCGGTGCGCTTGTCACCGTGACCGTCCCCGCCGGGCCGCTCGAGGCGGGGATCCTAGCGCTTGGACGGCAGGCCAATCTGCGCATGCTCTATCCGAGCGCGCTGACGGCGGGCCGCCGGACCGGCGGGGTCAGCGGCCGGCTGGCGCCGCAGGAGGCCGTGACACGGCTGCTTGCCGGCACCGGGCTGCGGGCGGCCTTTTCCGGCCCCAACACGGTCAGGATTTCTGACGCCGCGGCGCCCCTGGTGGTCGGCGGCGCACCGGAGGGCGCCCTGGCGCTCGACACGATCGATGTCCAGGCGCGGACGGAGAGCGCCTGGGGCCGCGTCGAAGGCGTGGTCGCGACGCGCAGCGCGTCGGCGACCAAGACCGACACGCCACTCCTCGAAACGCCGCAATCGATCTCGGTGGTCACGGCCGATCAGATCACGCAGCAGGGGACCCAGAGCATCGGCGACGTGGTGCGTTACAGCCCGGGCACGCGCGGCGACATTTTCGGCGTCTCGACCACGCGCGACTACATTCGCACGCGCGGTTTCTCGCCAACCTATTATCAGGACGGGCTCATTCTTCCCTACGGCATCACCGGCCAGGGCTCACAGGCCGAACCCTATGGCATGGAGCGCGTCGAGATCCTGCGCGGGCCGGCCTCGGTCATGTTCGGCCAGACACCGCCAGGCGGCATCATCAACATGGTGAGCAAACGGCCGAGCGAAGAGGCCCGCCGCGAGGTCTTCCTCCAGGGCGGCACCTTCAACCGGCTGCAGGGCGGCTTTGATCTGACCGGCCCGGTCAATGCCGAAAGGACGCTGCTCTACCGCGTGGTCGGCATGGGGCGGCTCAGCGATACCCAGGTCAATGACGCCCGGGACGACCGGTTCTACATTGCGCCGAGCTTGACCTGGAAGAACGAAACGACGTCGCTGACCATCCTCGGCCAGTTCCAGCGCGACCACGCCGGCATCATCGACCAGTACTTCCCGGCGGCCGGCACGCTCTATGGCAATCCCTACGGCCGGATCTCCTCGCGCATCAATCTTGGCGAGCCCGGCGTCGATCGCTTCCGGCGCGACCTCTATTCGATCGGCTACGAGCTGACGCACCGTTTCGACAACGGCCTGACCTTCCGGCAGAACGCCCGCTACGCCTATGCCGACGTCTACAATGCCAGCACCTATTCGATGGACTTCCTGGCCGACAACCGGACGCTGACCCGCAACTTCGGCGTGATCAACCGCAAGCTCAGCTATTTCACGATCGACAACCAGCTCCTGGCGGATGTCTCGACGGGCCCGCTGCAGCATCGCGTCATCGTCGGCCTCGACTATCGCAACGGCCGTGAAAGCGCCCTGAACGGATCGGCCGCAGCTCCCGACCTCGATGTCTTCGCGCCGGTCTACGGCCGGCCGATGGGCCCTCTGGTGTTCGATCAGAAATATGCGGAATCGACAGCGCAGCTCGGCGTCTATCTGCAGGATCAGATCCGGCTCGATCGCTGGCTGCTCACCCTCGGCGGCCGCTTCGACAGCGTCGAGACCCGCTACGACAATCACCTGAGCGGCGAGCGGTCCAGGGTGACCGATCGCGCCTTCACCGGCCGGGCCGGTCTCAGCTATCTCTTCGACAATGGCCTCGCGCCCTATATCAGCTATTCCACTTCCTTCGAGCCAGTGCTCGGTGTGACCTCGGCAGAGCGCGGCAGCCGGCCGTTCCGGCCGACCCAGGGCCGGCAGTTCGAGGCTGGCGTCAAGTATCAGCCGGTCGGCCTCAACGCGCTGTTCACCCTGGCCTATTTCGACCTCGTCCAGTCGAACGTGCAGACCACCGATCCCGACAATATCCGGTTCCAGGTCCAGACGGGCGAGGTGCGCGCGCAGGGCTTCGAATTCGAGGCGCGCGCCAACCTGACGGAGCAGCTCAGCCTGATCGCAGCCTATTCCTATATCAACCCGGTCGTCACCAAGAGCAACGATCCGCAGCAGATCGGGCGCCAGCTCCAGCATACGCCGCAACATCAGGCGAGCCTCTGGGCGCAATATGCCTTCCAGGGCGGCGGCCTGAACGGCGTGACGCTCGGCGCGGGTCTGCGCTATGTCGGCCCGAACTATGGCGACGCCGCCAATCTCTGGCGCACGCCGGGCTATACGCTGGTCGACGCCGCGCTGACTGTCGATCTCGGCAAGGTCTGGCCGCAGGCGAAGGGCACGACCTTCCAGGTCAACGCCACCAACATCTTCGACACGCAGGTCATCAATACCTGCTTCTACGCGGCAGGCTGCATGCTGGGGCAGCGGCGCACCGTTCTGGCAACGCTGCGATATCGCTGGTAGGAGCGCGCGGGGTGCTCGACCGCCGCGCCCTGCTGGCGCTTCCCGCGACCGGTCTGCTCATGGCGCCGCGTGCCGCCGAAGGCCACGGCCCGCCGCGCATCGCCTGCCTGGACTGGGCTGGCGCGGAGGCGTTGCTGTCGCTCGGCCTGGCGCCGGCGGCGGCCATCGATCCCGCCGGCTATACGCGGACCGTGATCGAGCCGGCCCTGCCAGTCTCCGTCGTCGATCTCGGCGCCGGTTGGGCGCCGAACATCGAGATGCTGCAGCATGTCGCGCCGGACCTGATCCTGATTCCGCCATGGCCGGGACGGTTCGGACCGATCGAGCGGATCGCGCCGGTCGCGATGCTGCCGGTCAGGGTCGATGGGCGCGATGCGATCGACACGGCGCGCGAGGTGCTGTGGTCGCTCGCGCAGCGGACCGGCTCGCCGGTGCCGGCCGCCGTTGCCAGCGATGCATTCGACGCGGCGATCGCGCGGGCGCGGCATGCCTTGGCAGGCTATCGCGCGCGCCCGGTCTATTACGTCTTCCTCAGCCCCGATGGTCGCGAGGTGGCGGTGTCAACGCCGGGGGGCCTGGTCGACGATGTTCTGACGCGTCTCGGGCTTGCCAATGCCTGGAGCGGCGGGCCCTCGTCCTGGGGCGTGGCGCGCGCCGGCATCGAAGAACTCGCCGGCCGTCCGGAAGCGCTCATCATCCACGCCGACGAGGGGGCGCCGACGCGCATGACGCTTGCGCGGCTGTCGCGCAACCCGATCTGGTCGCGCCTGCCCGCGGTGCGGGCTGGACGGGTCCATGCGATCCCACCGATCTACCGCTTCGGCGGCCTCGCCACCGGTGCGCGGCTGGCGCGCCTGCTGGCCACGGGCCTGCCGGCCGCGACGGGAGGCGCCGGTGTGCCGAGCCGCGCCTGACCTTCCGGCCGGAGCCGGAACCCCGGTGTCGCGGCGGCGGCCCGACTGGCACCCATGGCTGCTGGTCCTGGCGCTCGCCGTTCCGGCGGCGGGCCTGTCGGTGGTCCTGCTGCAGGCGCGCGCGCCCGTCTCCGGCGCGGTGGCCGCCCTGCTGGCGCCGGATGCTGCGCCGCTGAATCATCTGCTCGCCGCCTTCTCGCTGCTGCCGCGGCTCGCCATGGCGCTGGTTTGCGGCGCAGCGCTCGGCCTGTCGGCCGCCCTGTTTCAGCAGGTGCTGCAGAACCGCCTGGCCGAACCCTCGACCGTCGGCGTCTCGGCCGGTGCCAGCCTCGCCATCGTCATCGCCATCCTCTGGCGTCCGGACGTCTTTGCCGCAGGCCACGAATCCGTGGCGCTGGCCGGCGGCGGGCTCGGCTGCCTTGCGGTCTTCCTGGCCGCCAGGCGCCAGCGCTATTCGCCCGACGCCCTGATCGTGGCGGGGCTGGTCGTCAGCCTCTATTGCGGCAACCTCGCCTCGCTCGCGCTGCTCTATCAGCCGGACCGGCTCGAGAGCCTCTTCGCATGGCAGGCAGGCTCGCTGCGCCAGAACGGCTGGGACAGCGTCGCCTCCCTGTCGCCGCGCCTTGCTACGGCCTGGCTGCTCGCCTGGCTCCTGGCGCGGCCGGCCGCATTGCTCGGACTCGGCGACACCGCGGCCAGCGCTGTGGGGCTCGACGTGCGGCGCGGCCGGGCCGTCATTGTCGCTATCGCGGTCTTTGTCGGCGCATCGGCGACCAGCGCCGTCGGGCCGATCGGCTTCGTCGGGCTCGCCGCGCCGCATCTCGCGCGACTGAGCGGCGCGCGCACCGCGCGGCAGCAGCTTCTCTGGGCGCCGCTGGTCGGCGCGACCCTGCTCTGGCTTGCCGACGGTGTCGCGCAGGCTGTGCCCGTCCGCGACCTGCCGACCGGCGTCACCACGGCGATCCTGGGCACGCCGATCCTGCTCGCCCTGCTCGCGCGGCAGCGCGGCACGGTTCCGTCCGAGGCGCCGCCGGCGTTCCCGCGCCGCGCGTCGCATCCCTTCGCCCTGCTGGCGGTCGGCGGGCTGCTGCTCGCGATCGTGGCGGGCGCGGCCCTGGTCGTCGGCAAGGGGCCGGGCGGCTTCAGCATCAGCCTGCCGGCGATCGACGCCGCGATCCTGCAATGGCGCTGGCCGCGCGTCGCGTCGGCCGCGGCGGCCGGTACGCTGCTGGGGATCGCCGGCTGCCTGTTGCAGCGCCTCACCGGCAATCCGATGGCCAGTCCCGAAGTGCTCGGCATAACCTCCGGTGCCGCCCTCGGCTATGTCCTTCAACTGCTGATCCCGGTGCTCGGGGCGCCGGCCTTCGGCCTGGCCGGCGCTACCCTCGGCGCGGCCGTCGCGCTCGGCCTGCTGCTGGTCATGGGCGCCCGCGCCGGCGGTGGCCCGGACCGGGTGCTGCTGGTCGGCGTGGCGCTGACCAGCCTTGCCGGTGCCTTCATCGCGCTGTTCCTCACGACCCGTCACCCGGCGCTGCGCGACCTGCTCGGATGGCTGCTCGGCTCGACGGCCGGCGTTTCGGCAGCCGCGGCGCTCGCCGCGCTCGCGGCAATGCTCGCCGCGATCGTCATCCTGCCGATGCTGGGCCGGTGGCTGACGATCGTGCCGCTCGGCGCCGGCATCGCCGGCGCCCTCGGCGTGCCGGTCTCGCGCGCCCGCACGGCGCTGCTCGCCTATTGCGCCGTCGCAAGCGGCGCGGCCGCGCTGCTGGTCGGGCCGATGACCTTCGTCGGCCTGATGGCCCCACACATCGCCCGGTTCATGGGGCTGGCGGGCATCGCAGCGCAGATCGCCGGCGCCGGGCTGATTGGCGCGCTCCTGCTGGTGACGGCCGACTGGTTCGGCCGGATCCTGCTGTTCCCCTGGGAGATTCCCGCCGGCCTCGCCGCGACCTTCCTCGGCGGCCCCTACTTCCTGTGGCTCATGCAGAGGCGAAGACGATGATGCGGCGGACGAACGGGATTGCCGAAAGGTGCTTCGGCGTGACCATGGATCCCGGCACATCGGCGGTCCGCCGGCTTCGGGTCATCCGCGCCTTCGCGCTGACGCGGCATATGCGGCGGATCGTTCTCGGCGGTGAGGAGATCGGCGGCTTCGCCTTCTACCGGAGCAGCTTCGGCCCCTATGTCAAACTCCACTTCGTCGGCGAGGCGGGCGCCCCGCCCGACCCGCGCTGGACCGGCGACCTCGCCGCCGTCCTTGCGTGCGCGAAAGCGCAGCGGCCGCCGGGCCGCACCTATACGGTGCGCGACTTCGACGCCGCCGCGGGCGAACTGATCATCGATTTCGTCCTGCACGGCGACGACGGCATCGCGTCCCGCTGGGCCGCCCGGGCAAGCCCGGGCGACGTCGTCGTGCTGGAGGAGCGGGGCTTTCTCGCGCCGTTCGGCTTCGACTGGCACATTCTGGCAGGGGACCACACCGCGCTGCCGGCGATCGCCCAGATCCTGGAAAACCTGCCGGTGGCCAGCCGGGGACAGGTTTTCGTGTCGCTCGCCCATCCGGCCGATCGCCAGCTTCTGGCAAAACCGCCAGGCATGCGGCTGGACTGGCTGGACGACGGCGAGGAGGGTGGTTGCCCGGGTCTGATCGAGGCTGTCCGGCGCTGTCCCGTCCCCGACGGCGCCCGCCTGTTCCTCTGGGCCGGCTGCGAAGCGCGGGCGGCGCGCGCGCTTCGCGCCCATGCCCGGCATGTGCTGGGGCTCGCGGCCGACCAGCACTTCATTCTCAATTATTGGCGCCGCGGATTGCCGGAAGATGCTCCCCATGCCGGCGAATAGCGCCCAGAAACCCGCTGCGGCTCGCGTGGTCCGCCGCGCAAGGCGTGCCGTCATGCGGCCCTATGCCGGCCTGATCCTCGTCTCGGTGGTTGCCGGCGGGCTCGCCGGCGCCGGCACCGTCTGGCTCATCGCGCTGGTCAATGCCGCGCTCAACAGCGACGGCGGCATGGCGCCCGGCCTGCTGCTCGGGCTCATCGGCCTCTGCGGCGCGACGCTCGTGACACATGCCGGATCGGATATCGCCACCAATCTCGTCGGCCAGAGGGTGGTCGCCGAGATCAGGATCTGGCTGGGGCGGCGGATCCTCGGGGCGCCGGTCGACGCGCTCGAACAGTACCGGTCGCACCGCATCCTGCCGGTCCTGACCCATGACGTGGACATGATCAGCGACGTCGCCTTCATTGCCGCGCCGCTCGCCATTGCGCTGATCATTGCGCTCGGCTGCTTTGGCTATCTCGCCTGGCTGTCGCCGCCGCTCTGCTTGATGGTCCTCATGGTGCTGGGACTGGGGTCGTGGGTGCAATATGTCGCGCGCCGCCGCGGCATGGCCGGCTTCGAAGCCTCGCGCAACGGCGAGGACGAGCTGCACAAGGCCTATCGTGCGATCACGGAAGGCGCCAAAGAGCTGAAGATCAACCGGCTGCGGCGCGAGCGCCTGTTCAGCCGGGACATTGCGGCGACCGCCGACCGCATCCGCACCATCAACGTGACGGCGATCAACACCTTCGTGGCGGCCAATGCCTTCGGCTCGGCGCTGTTCTTCGTCGCGATTGCGCTGGCGCTTGCCTGGCGCAGCGTCGTTCCGATCGAGCCGCAGGCGCTTTCGGGTTTCGTGCTGGTCCTGCTGTTCCTGCGCGGGCCGGTGGACCAGATCATGAATACGCTGCCGGTGATCGGCCGCGCGCAGGTGGCGTTTCGCCGGATCGCCGATCTCTCGGCCCATTTCGCCAGCACCGAGCCGGATGTCGGCGCCGGGCCGGCCGCCCGGCCACCCGCGCGGATCGAAAGCCTGCGCCTGGACGGCGTTGCCTATGCCTTTCCGGGCGCGAAGGACGCGCCGGGCTTCCAGCTCGGGCCGGTCGATCTCGCCTTCGAGGCCGGCCGGCTAACCTTCGTCGTCGGCGACAACGGCTCGGGCAAGACGACGCTGATCAAGCTGCTGCTCGGCCTCTATGCGCCACAGCAGGGCCAGGTGGTGGTCGATGGCAAGGCGGTGACGGCCGAGAGCCGCGACGACTATCGCCAGCTGTTCTCGGCGGTGCTCTCGGATTTTCACCTGTTCGACGAGATCGCGACGGGAAGCGAGGCCGATGCCGGCCGCCTGGCGGCCTATCTCGACCGGCTCGAGCTCGCCGGAAAGGTCGGCGTGCAGGACGGCCGCTTCTCGACCACGGACCTGTCGACGGGCCAGCGCAAGCGCCTGGCATTGCTCCATGCCTGGGCAGAGGACCGCCCCGTCATCGTCTTCGACGAATGGGCGGCCGACCAGGATCCGACCTTCCGGCAGCTCTTCTATGACGTGCTGTTGCCCGAGCTCAAGGCGCGCGGCAAGGTACTCATCGTCGTCTCGCACGACGAGCGCTATTTCGGTACGGCCGATCACCTCGTGAGGCTTTCGCGAGGGCGGATCGCGGACGCGACCGCCTCCGCGCATGGCGCGCTGGCCGGGCCGGGCTGACCGCGCTCGTCTCGACCGGACCGAAAAGCCGACGGCGCCCGGCGGCCGATCCGACGGCGCGCGGCCTTGCCTTATTGGTGCCGCCGTCGGCCGCGATCCCCACGCAAAGCTGTGGACGAATCACCCCTCGACGCCAGGAATAGCGATGCGCTGGCCGGAGCGTTCGCGACAACCGGAAACGCAATGATACACGATACTTGATGGACAATTTGTAATGACGCTAGCAGATGAGTTTCGTGCAATCTAAGGGCCGTATGCAGAGCCGGTGCCGGCGCTGCGACATGACCTGCGGGTATGGACGGATTTTCTCTGGCTGGCCGATTTGGGACGCAACAGATCTGCACTATGGCAACGGTTGTCGAACGCATTGGCCAGAGTTTCGCACGAGAATCGCGCCGCGCCGGCGTGCTGTCGATGATCGCAGCCGGCTTTCTCGTCTCGGGCTGCACCACCGACACGCCGAGCCGCGATCTCGGTTTCCGCATGCCGGCGCGCTATGCCGAGGCGGCGCCGCAGGCCGGCACCATCGCTCCGAACTGGTGGCGCGCCTATCGCCTCCCGGCCCTGGCCACGCTGGTCGAGACGGCGCTCGACCGCAATCTCGACATCCAGGCGGCAATCGCCCGCATCGCCCAGGCCGAAGCCCAGATCATGACCGCCCGCGCGCCGTTGCTGCCGACCCTCAACGGCACGGCGAGCGGCAGCCGGGCGCGTTCCTCGCTGTCCGGCTTCGAGACGAGTTCGTTCTCCACCCTGCTCAGCACCAGCTGGATTCTCGACGTGTTCGGCCGCAACCGCACGCTGCTCGAGGCGGCGCAAGCGAGCGCCGCGGCGAGCCTGGTGGACAAGGACTATGTGGCGCTGGTGACGGCCGCAACCGTCGCCACCACCTATTTCCAGCTCCTGACGCTGCAGGACCGGCTGGCGATCGCCGAACGCAACGCCGCGTCGGCCGCCCGCATCCTCGGCGCCATCAAGTCGCGGGCGACCGCCGGCACCGTCTCCGATTTCGAGATCTCGCAGCAGGAGGCGCTGACCGCCAATGTGCGGGCCGTGGCGCCCAGCCTGCGCCAGCAGATCACCGTCACGCGCAACGCACTCGCCATCCTCGTCGGCAGTACGCCGCAGGGCTTTGCGCCGCGCGGCGGCAGCCTTGCGAGCCTCGCCATTCCCGCGGTCAGGCCCGGCGTGCCGTCCGACCTGCTGCAGCGCCGGCCCGACGTCAAGGCGGCCGAGATCAGGCTCGCCGCGCTCGACGCCAATATCCGGGCGGCCCGGCTCGCCTATTTTCCGACCATCAGCCTCACCGGGCAGGGCGGGTTTCAGAGCAATGCGCTGCGCCTGCTGCTGGAGCCGCAATCGATGATCTATTCGGTCGCGGCGAGCGCCACCCAGACGATCTTCGATACCGGCGCGCTGCGCGGCAATCTGGAGCTGCAGCGCGGCCTGCAGGACGAAGCCCTGCAGAACTACCGCAAGGTGGTGCTGACCGCGCTGTCGGATGTCAGCAACGGCCTCAGCGGCCTCAAGCAGACCGCCGAGCAGGTGCGCTTCCAGGGTGAGGCGGTCACCGCGGCCCGCCGCGCCTTCCGCATCACCGACGACCGGATCGCGGCGGGCACCATCGACATCGTGACTCTGCTCAACACCCAGCAGACGCTATTCTCGTCGGAGGATGCGCTCGCCCAGGCCCGGCTCGCGCGCGCCCAGGCTTCCGTCCAGCTGTTCCAGGCGCTGGGCGGCGGCTGGACGCCGGAAACGTCACGCAGCGTGGTCGTGCCGCAGGCGGATGCGCAATGGAGACCCACCCCGTGAAGCGCTCGACCGGCCTTGTCCTGTTGCTTCTCGCCGCCGCGGCGGCCGGTGGCTATTACTGGTGGGCGAACCATGCCGCGCCGCAGGCGCCGGGCGTCACCGCCGGCGTGCCGGATGGCTGGCCTGGCGAATGGCGGTTGTCATCGATTGGCCTCCATGCGGATGACGTGACGGTCAGCGGGAAAGGATCGGCGTCCGGCCGGACCTGTCTGGGGCAGCCATGGCGCCGCGGCGCGGCCGGGTGACGCGCGGGCCGCCGGCGCCGGCTGCGGGGCATGCGCTCGGAGGGCCGGGCGGGGGGCGTGGCGGCCGGCGCGGCGGCGGCTTTCCCGGCGAACCGCCGCCTTCGGTGGTGGTCACGGCGCCGCGCGTCGCCGATGTGCCCGTCCATATCGAGGCGGTCGGCACCGTCCTGCCGCTGCGCAACGTCACGGTCCGGCCGCAGGTCGACGGCCGGCTGATCGAGGTCGCCTTTCGCGAAGGCCAGATGGTGAAGACCGGCGACGTGCTGGCGCGCATCGATCCGACCACCTACCAGGCCCAGTACGACCAGGCGGTGGCGAAGAAGGCCCAGGATGAGGCGATCCTCGCCAATGCCCGGCTCGATCTCGCCCGCTACCAGCGGCTCGCCACCGACAATTCCGGCTCGCGCCAGCAGGCCGACACCCAGCGCGCGCTGGTCGCGCAATACGAGGCGCAGGTGCGGCTCGACCAGGCGGCGATCGACAATGCCCAGGCGGTGCTGTCCTACACGACGATCCGCTCGCCGATCGACGGCCGCACCGGCATCCGGCTCGTCGACGAAGGCAATCTCGTCCAGCAGAGCTCCACGACCGGCATCGTGGTCGTCGCGCAGATCAATCCGATCGCGGTGACCTTCAGTGTGCCGCAGCAGCAATTGCGCGCGGTGGTGGCGGCGCTGGCGCGCGGCCGCCCGAAAACCGAGATCGTCGGCACCGAGCGCGGCCAGCCGCGCGACACCGGCACGCTGGAAGTGGTCGACAACCAGATCGACCAGACCACCGGAACGGTCAAGCTGAAGGCGATCTTCGCCAATGATGCCGGCCATCTCTGGCCCGGCCAGTATGTCGCGATCCGGCTGGAAGTGGACGTGCTGAAGGGCGTGACGGTGGTGCCGGGCGAAGCAGTCCAGCGCGGGCCGAACGGCACCTTCGTCTATGTCGTCAAGGACGGGGCGACCGTCACCGTGCGGCCGGTACAGGTCGCGCGCGAGGCCGACGGCCTCGCCGTGCTGACCGGCGTCACCCCGGCCGACCGGGTGGTGACCGTCGGCTTTGCCCGCCTCGCCGAGGGCGCGGCGGTGCGCATCGCCGATCGTCCGGCCGCCGCGCCGGAGCCCTCGGGTCGCCGGCCGCGCCGCAGCAGGGCCGCCGTCCGCGGCGCGCCGAGAACGGCGGCGAGCCGCGGACACGGGCGGCAACCCCATGAACGTCTCCGCGCCCTTCATCCACCGGCCGATCGCCACCTCGCTGCTCGCGGTGGCGCTCGTTCTGGCCGGCGTGCTGGGCTATCTCAGGCTGCCGGTCTCCTCGCTGCCGCAGGTCGAGTTCCCGACCATCCAGGTGACGACGCTTCTGCCGGGGGCCAATCCGGAAACGGTGGCGGCGCTGATCACCGCGCCGCTGGAGCGCCAGCTCGGCCGCATTCCCTCGCTCGCCACCATGACCTCGGCGAGCTCCTTCGGCCTGTCGCAGGTGACACTGCAGTTCGACCTCGACCGGGATATCGACGCCGCGTCGCAGGACGTGCAGTCGGCGATCAATGCGGCCGGCTCGGTGCTGCCGCGCACCTTGCCCTATCCGCCGACCTATTCGAAGGTGAACCCGGCGGACGCGCCGATCGTGACGCTGGCGATCACCTCCGAGACCGCGCCGCTGGAGCGGCTCGCCGACATCGCCGACACACTGCTCGCCCAAAGGCTCAGCGAGATCTCCGGCGTCGGCCGGGTGACGGTCGCGGGCAATCTGAAGCCGGCCGTGCGCATCCAGGCGGACATCAGCCGCCTCGCGGCCTATCAGATCAGCCTGGAGGACGTGCGCGCCGCCATCGTCGCCGCCAATGTCGCCGGCCCGAAGGGCTCGCTCGACGGCCCGCGCCAGTCGTTCACGATCGCCGCCAACGACCAGGTCACGGCCGCCTCTGCCTACCGGACGGTGATCGTCGCCTATCGCAACGGCGCGCCGGTCCTGCTCTCGGACGTCGCCACCGTCAACGAGGGCCTGGAGAACGCCCGCGTCGGCGCCTGGTACCAGGGCCGGCCGGCGATCGTGCTGGACATCCAGCGCCAGCCCGGCGCCAATGTCGTGCGGACGGTCGAGCGGGTCTTCGCCGAGCTGCCGCGGCTGCAGCGCGCCCTGCCGAGCGGGGCTCGCCTCACCGTCGTCAACGACCGGACCGGCACGATCAAGGCGTCCATCCACGACGTGCAGCTCACCCTCGCCATCGCGGTCGGACTGGTCGTCATGGTGGTCTTCATCTTCCTGCGCTCCTGGCGCGCGACCGTGGTCGCCGGCGTCGCCTTGCCACTGTCGCTGATCGCCACCTTCGCGGTCATGTCGCTGATCGGCTTCTCGCTCGACAACCTCTCGCTGATGGCGCTGACCATCGGCACGGGTTTCGTGGTCGACGACGCCATCGTCATCATCGAGAACATCGTGCGGCGCATGGAGCGCGGCGAGCCGCCGTTCAAGGCGGCGCTCGAAGGTTCGCGCGAGATCGGCTTCACCATCGTGTCGCTGACCATGTCGCTGGTCGCCGTGTTCATCCCGCTATTGTTCATGAGCGGGCTGGTCGGCCGGATGTTCCGCGAATTCGCGCTCACCCTGACCATCGCCGTGGTGGTCTCGGCGGTGGTCTCGCTGACGCTGAGCCCGATGATGTGCAGCCGTCTCCTGAAGGCGAAACCGGAGGCGGAGGGCGAGCCGCGGGCCGACTGGAGCGCGCGGCTGATCGACGCCTATGGCCGCAGCGTCGCCTGGGTGGTGGACCGGCCCGCCGGCATGCTGCTGCTGACCGCGGCGACGCTGGCGATCACCGTCTGGTTCTACGTGATCATGCCGAAGGGCTTCCTGCCGGCCCAGGATACCGGCGCGCTGTCGGCGATCCTGCAGGCCGGACCTTCCACGTCCTTCGCCGAGCTGAAGCGCCTGCAGGGCGAGGCGACCGAGCTGTTCCGGGCCGATCCCGACGTGTCCGGGCTCGTCTCCGTGGCCGGCGCCGCCGCCTCCAATCCGACCACCAATGTCGTGCGGATGCAGATCTTCCTCAAATCCCGCGACGACCGGGACGACACGGCGGCCGATATCGCCGCGCGCCTGCAGCGGGCGGCGCTGCAGAATCTCACCGGCCTGACGGTGACGGTCCGGCCGGTCTCCGACATCCAGATCGGCACCACCGAGAGCCGCGCGGCCTATCAGTATACGCTGGTCGGCACGTCGCGCCCGGAGGTGGTCGACTGGGCGCGCCGGCTGGCCGAGCGGATCGAGACCGAGCCGCATTTCCGCAACGTGTCGCTGGAGGTGCAGGACGGCGGCGGGCGGATCACCGTGGTGATCGACCGCGACGCCGCGGCCCGGCTCGGCGTGTCGATCCAGGCGATCGACGACACCCTCTACGACGCCTATGGCCAGCGCCAGATCTCGACCATCTACGCCCAGACCAACCAGTATCGGGTGATCCTGGAGGCCGAGCCGGGCCAGGCCCGCGATCCCGCCGCGATCTCGCGTCTCTACGTGCCGGCAGTCAACCAGTCGACCGGCGCGAGCGTGCCCATTCCGCTGATGGCGGTGGCGCGCGTCGAGCGCGGCACGGCGCCGCTGATGCTGACCAATCAGGAACAGTTCCCATCCGCGACGGTCAGCTTCGACCTCTCGGACGGCGCCTCCCTGAGCGACGCAGTCGCGGCGATCGGCGCGGCGCGCGCCGAGCTCGGCGTGCCGGATTCCGTGCATGGCGACTTCGCCGGCGAAGCTGCGGAATTCGCCCGTTCGCTTGCCGGCCAGCCCTGGCTGATCCTGGCGGCGGTGGTGGTGATCTATATCGTGCTTGGCGTGCTCTACGAGAGCTACATCCACCCGATCACCATCCTGTCGACCTTGCCCTCGGCCGGCATCGGCGCGCTGCTGGCGCTCTGGCTCACCGGCAACGATCTGTCGCTGGTGGCACTGATCGGCATCATCCTCTTGATGGGCATCGTCAAGAAGAACGCCATCATGATGATCGACTTCGCGCTGGAGGCGGAGCGCGAGCGCGGGATGAAGCCGCGCGAGGCGATCATCGAGGCCTGCCGCCTGCGCTTCCGGCCGATCATGATGACGACGCTGGCGGCGCTGTTCGGCGCCTTGCCGCTGGCGCTGCAGCAGGGCACCGGCTCGGAACTGCGCATTCCGCTCGGCATCACCATCATCGGCGGCCTGCTGCTCAGCCAGCTGCTGACGCTCTACACCACGCCGGTGATCTATCTGGAGCTGGAAAAGCTGAGGCTCGCCTTCGGCGGCAAGGTGCACGTACCGGGGCAGATGCCGACAACGACGCCGGGGGAGTGAGCCATGGGCTTCTCCACGCCTTTCATCCTGAGGCCGGTGGCGACCACATTGCTCGCCGCCGGGCTCCTGATGATCGGGCTGACGGCCTATCTGTTCCTGCCGGTGGCGAGCCTTCCGAGCGTCGACATCCCGACCATCCGGGTGCAGGCCTCCCAGCCGGGCGCCGACCCCGCGATCATGGCGGCGACGGTGGCCGCCCCGCTCGAGCGCCGGCTCGGTGAGATCTCGGGCGTCACCGAGATCACCTCGACCACTTCGCTCGGCGCGACCTCGATCGCCGTGCAGTTCGAGCTCGGCCGCAACATCGACAGCGCGGCGCGGGACGTGCAGGCGGCGATCAACGCCGCGGCGACGGATCTACCGTCCAACCTGCCGTCGCTGCCGACCTTCCGGAAGTTCAATCCGGCATCGTCGCCGATCATGATCCTGGCGCTGACCTCCGACACGCTGCAGACGAGCGCACTCTACGACATCGCCGACAGCGTGCTGGCGCAGCGCATCTCGCAGCTGCCAGGCGTCGCCGACGTGACCGTCACCGGCGCCGAGCAGCCGGCGATCCGGGTGCGCGTCGACCCCGGCGTGCTCGCCTCGATCGGGCTCGGGATCGACGCCGTGCGCACCGCCATCGTCGCGGCCAACACGCTGTCGCCGGTCGGCAGCGTCGAGGGCGACACGATCAGCTATTCCCTTGGCGCGAACGACCAGATCACCAGGCCCGACGACTACAAGGCGCTGATCCTGCGCACCTCCAACGGCGACGTCATCCGGCTCGGGGCGATCGCCGACGTGCGCAATGCGACGCGCAACTCGCGCAATGCCGGCTGGTACAACGGCAAGCCGTCGGTCACCATGATCATCACCAAGCAGGCGGGCGCCAATGTCGTCGAGACGGCCGACCGCGTGCGTGCGCTGCTGCCCGAGCTCCGGCGCTGGATCCCGGCCGGCGTCGACATATCCATCATGAACGACCGCACCACGACCATCCGGGCGAGCGTGCACGAACTCTACCGGACCCTCGCCATCTCGGTGGTCCTGGTGATGGCGGTCGTCATGGTCTTCCTGCGCCGCCTGAGGGCGACGGTTGCCGCCGGCGTCACCGTGCCGCTGTCCCTGGCCGGCGCCTTCGTCTGCATGTGGTTCGCAGGCTTCTCGATCGACATTCTCTCGCTGATGGCGATCATCGTGGCGGTCGGTTTCGTCATCGACGATGCCATCGTGATGATCGAAAATGCCGACAGGCACGAGGCGATGGGGCTGGCGCCGCTCGAGGCCGCGATCGAGGGCGCGCGGCAGATCGGCTTCACGGTCGTGTCGATCAGCCTGTCGCTGATCGCAGCGTTCATTCCGCTCCTGTTCATGCAGGGCGTCATCGGCCGGCTGTTCAGCGAATTCGCCTGGACCATGGTGTTCGCCATCGCCGTCTCGGCGGTCGTCTCGCTCACGGTTACGCCGATGATCGTGTCGCGCATGAAGCCGGCACGGCAGACCCGTCCCTCGCTTACCGGGCGGATGATCGACGGCATGATCGACGCCATGACGCGCAGCTACATGGCGACGCTCAGGCCGGTGCTGCGCTATCCGGGCCTGGTGACGCTGGTGCTGATCGCGACCATCGTGTCTACCGTCGTGCTGTTCCAGCGCCTGCCCAAGGGCTATTTCCCCCAGGACGATACCGGCCTGCTGATCGCCTGGACCGAGGCCTCGCCGGAGATCTCGTTTCCCGCCATGCGTGACCTGCAGGTTCGGGTGAATACGATCATTGCCAACGATCCGGCGATCGCGGGCGCGTCCTCGTCCGTCGGCAGCAGTGGGTTCGGCGGTTCGGTCAACAATGGCCGCCTGTTCATTTCCCTCAAGCCTCTGGAGGAGCGCGGGGTCGAGACCCAGGCGGTGATCACCCGCCTGCGCCGGGCCCTGTCGGTCATTCCGGGCATGCGCGTGTTCATCGTCCAGGCCCAGGATCTGCGGGTCGGCGCGCGTTCGGGCAAGTCGCAGTACCAGTTCACCCTGTGGGATGCCGATTACGACGAGCTGCAGGCCTGGGTGCCGCGCATCGTCGAGGCGGTGCGCAAGGTGCCGGGTCTCGTCGACGTCTCGACGGACCAGGAGCGCGGCGGGCTGCAGACGGCGCTCGACATCGATCGCGTCGCGGCGCAACGCATGGGCGTGCCGGTCAGCGCCATCGATGCGGCGCTCGCCAGCGCCTTCTCACAACGCCAGATCACGACCATCTATGGCCCGCGCAACCAGTACAAGGTGATCCTCGAGGTCGAG
Source organism: bacterium YEK0313 (assembly GCA_000751295.2). Lineage (NCBI taxonomy): Bacteria > bacterium YEK0313. The sequence goes on along the minus strand of CCMO02000002.1, from coordinate 80,262 downwards.
CCGCAATTCGCGCGGAGCCCGAACGACATTTCCCGGATCTATGTGCCGGGCACCGGCGGCGTGCAGGTGCCGCTGTCGACGCTGGTTTCGGTCAGGACCACCACGGCGCCGCTGGTGGTCAACCATCAGGGCCCGTTCCCGTCGGTGACCATCACCTACAATCTCGCCGAAGGAGCCGGTCTCGACGAAACCATGGCGGCGCTGCGCCGCGCCGTCGACGACCTGCATCCGCCGCAGGGACTGCGTACCGAGTTCGCCGGCGACGCCAAGGATTTCGCGCAGAATTCCGGCGGCCAGGCGATGCTGATCATCACTGCCATCCTGGTCATCTATATCGTGCTGGGCGTGCTCTACGAGAGCCTCATCCACCCGCTGACGATCCTGTCGACCCTGCCGTCGGCCGGGCTCGGCGCGCTGCTCGCGCTCGGCGGCGCCGGCATGGAGCTGTCGGTCATCGCCATGATCGGCATCATCCTGCTCATCGGCATCGTCAAGAAGAACGGCATCATGATGGTCGATTTCGCCATTGAGGCGACGCGCGACCAGGGCCTTTCGCCGCGCGAGGCGGCGTTGGAGGCCTGCCGCGAGCGGTTCCGCCCGATCCTGATGACGACGCTCGCGGCCATGCTCGGTGCCCTGCCGCTGGCGCTCGGCACGGGGCCCGGATCGGCGCTGCGTCAGCCGCTCGGCGTCACCATCATCGGCGGCCTCGTCGTGTCGCAGGTGCTCACCCTCTACACGACCCCGGCGCTCTATCTGGTGCTGGAAAATCTCAGGCTCCGATTCGCCCGCAAACCCAGTGCGGCCGCTGCGCTTGCCACCGATACACGGTGACGGGCCGCCACCGTATTGCTGCAGACGAGGAACCGCGGCCGGGCTGTAACGTTCATGACGGCACCGGACCAGCGGCAATGCCGGCCGGGTTCATTGCCTGATCTTGGCAAGCTCGCATCGGACCGGATTGCGTTCAGACTTGCTCGGCCGATGCCCGAGTTCCGCCACAAGGTCTGCGTGATCTCACCCAGATGACGCCGCCTTTGCCATATGCGATGCAGAGTGGGGCTCTAGTCGAGTGATCGCGCGTTGCTTCGCCGCGAGAAGGGGAAACATGTCTAAGACCAGAGAACTGCTGCTGGCAGGCACCATGTTGCCGGCGCTCACGCTGTCCCAGCCGTACCTGGCGGTCGCGCAGACGGTTCCCGGATATCAGATGCTGGCCCAGGCTCAGAACGAGCAAGATCCGCGCCGGCAACGCCCGCCGGGCGGGGCGCCGCAGCAGCAGCGTCCGCCCGAGCAGCAGCGTCCACCGGCGGCCCAGCCACCCCAGCAGCGCCAGGCTCCGCCGGCCATGCCGCAACGGCAGGCACCGCCTGCCGCACAACCGCCTCAGCAGCGCCAGGCCCCGCCGCCGGAGCGCCAGGCGCCTCCGCCTCAGCGTCAGGCCCCGCCTGAGCGTCAGGCGCCGCCGCCGCACCGGCGGGCCCGCCTGCCGCGCCGAGCGAGCCGGCGACGCCGCCCGCAGCGCCCCAGGACAGCCAGCCGGCGACGCCGGCGCCGGCCGATACTGCGCCGCCGCCGCCGCCGGCGTCGACCGAGCCGCCGCCGGCTCCGCCCGCCGGTCAGCCGCCGGTGCCGGGCCAGCAGCGCCCGGGTGCTCAGGGGCAGCCGCCGATTCCTGGCCAGCCGCCCGCCCCGGGCCAGCAGCGCCCGGGTACGCAGGGACAGCCGCCGGTTCCCAGCCAGCCCCCGGCGCCGGGCCAGCAGCGACCCGGTACGCCTGGTCAGCCGCCGATTCCCGGACAGCCTCCGGCTCCGGGCCAGCAGCGCCCAGGCGTTCCCGGCCAGCCGCCGGCGCCCGGTCAGCCTCCGGCTCCGGGCCAGCAGGCTCCGGCTCCGGGCCAGCAGCGTCCAGGCGTTCCCGGCCAGCCGCCGGTTCCCGGACAGCCTCCGGCTCCGGGCCAGCAGGCTCCGGCTCCGGGTCAGCAGCGTCCAGGCGTTCCCGGCCAGCCGCCGGTGCCCGGTCAGCCCCCGGTTCCGGGCCAGCAGGCTCCGGCTCCGGGCCAGCAGCGCCCAGGCGTTCCCGGCCAGCCGCCGGTGCCCGGGCAGCCCCCGGTTCCGGGCCAGCAGGTTCCGGCTCCGGGCCAGCAGCGTCCAGGCGTTCCTGGCCAGCCTATTCCAGGCCAGCCAGTCCCAGGCCAGCCGGTCCCAGGCCAACCCGTTCCCGGTCAGCCGGTCCCTGGCCAGCCCGGCGGCCCCGGCGCCGGTCAGCCGGGCCAACCCGGATTTGGCCAGCAACCCGGCCAGCCCGGCTTCGGCCAACGTCCCGGTCAGCCGGGTCAGCCCGGCTTCACGCAGGGCCAGCCGCGGCAGCCGGGCTATGTCGCCCCGCAGCCGGGTTACGGCGGCTACCCCGGCGGCTACCAGCAGCCGCGGACCAGCGGGTCGCGCATCGGACCGGCGGGCGCGCTCGCCATTGGCGGTGCGGCAGGGCTTGTCGGCGGCTTCCTGGTCGGCCGCGGCACGCGCGACAACGGCATCGACGACATCAGGCGCGAGCGCCGCGAGCAGAGCCGCGACGGCGTCATGGTCATCCAGGAGCCCGGCCGCACCATCGTCCGCGACGGCGACGGCTATTTCCTGCGCCATGACGAGACCGAGCGGTTCCGCGACCTCGGCGGCAATTTCCGCAGCGAACGCCGCGGCGGCGAGTTCTACTCGGTCTATGACCGGCCGGGCGGAGTCCAGATCGTCACGGTGACCGACGAATACGGCCAGCTCCGCCGGCGCGTCCGCCGCTATCCCGACGGCCGCGAGGTGGTGCTGATCGAGAACTATTACGGTGGTCAGCCGCGGTCCTTCGACGAGCAGGTGGTGGAGCTGCCGCCGCCGCGCCTCGACATCCCGCAGGAGCGCTACATCGTCGATACCGGCGTCGCCGACGAGCGGACCATCTACGAGACGCTCACCGCGCCGCCGGTGGCGCCACTGCCCCGGCGCTATACCCTGGACGAGGTGCGCTACAGCCCGGCGGTGCGGGCCTATACGCGCAGCGTCGACATCAACACGATCAATTTCGATACGGGATCGTGGGCGGTGTCACCGGGGCAGGTGCAGCAACTGGCGACCGTCGCGCAGGCGATCAACCAGGCGGTGCAGCGCAATCCGGCCGAGGTCTTCCTCATCGAAGGCCACACCGACGCGGTCGGCTCGGACGTCGACAACCTCTCGCTGTCCGACCGCCGCGCGCAGTCGGTCGCGACCATCCTGACCCGCGACTTCAACGTGCCGCCGGAGAACCTGACTTCGCAGGGCTACGGCAGCCAGTATCCGAAGGTGCAGACGCAGGGCGCCTCGCGTGAGAACCGGCGGGTCACCGTCCGGCGCATCACCGATCTCCTGGCGCAGCAACAGCAGCAGCTGCAGCAATCCGACCAGCAGCAGCCGCAACAGCCGCAGCAACAGCCGCAATAGGCTGGCGGCCCGATCTCCCATGCGGCGGCGCCTTCGGGCGCCGTCGCTGTTTTCAGGCCGCTGTCGCCGCCGGGAAGACCAACTGCCTGGACAGGGTCCTGCGCACCGGGCAGCGTTCGACGGCCGCCAGCAGCAGCCGGCGGTCGCCGTCCGAGAGATCGCCGTCAAGATCGACGGTCGTCCGGAACACGGTTTCGGCCTCGCGCGAGCGGTCGAGCTCCACCGACACGGCGGCGGTCTTCAGGGCGATGCCCCGCTCCGTCGCGACCATGCGCAGGGTGATCGCCATGCAACTCGCGAGCGCCGCTTCCAGGAGCTGATGCGGGCGAAAACCGGCGCCGGCTCCGTGCGGCGGCGTGGTATCGGCGACAAGGTGGAAGCCGCCCGCGGCGATCTCGGTCACAGTGGCATCGGCGGCATTGATGGCGGTCGTCATGTCAGGCTCGCTTGGCTGGCGGCGGCGCATCGCTCCGCCTTCGCGCCGCACGGCTTGCCACGAGACCCTGTGGCCGACGACACATAAAATATGCGGGGCAGGTTCCGCCGCGGCGTGCCTGCGGTTCAGCCGGGCACGCCGTTCGCCAGCAGCTCACGCGCGATGATCGAGCGCTGGATCTGGTTGGTGCCCTCGTAGATCTGGGTGATCTTGGCGTCGCGATAGAGCCGCTCCACCTCGAAGCCCCTGATATAGCCGCTGCCGCCGAAGATCTGGACCGCATTGGCGGTCTGAGCCACGGCCATGTCGGCGGCGAAACATTTGGCCATGGAACAGTAGATCGTCGCCGATCGCCCGCCCTCGAAAGCCTCGGCGGCGTTGTGCACCATGAGACGCGCGGCGGTGATCTCCTTGGCCATGTCGGCCAGCATCCACTGCAGGCCCTGGAAGTCGGCGATGGCCTGGCCGAACTGCCGGCGGGTGCGAGCATAGTCGAGCGCGGCCTCGAGCCCGGCCTGGGCAATGCCGACGGCGAGCGCGGCAATGCCGATGCGTCCCTTGTCGAGCGCGCTCATCATGATGGGAAAGCCGCGTCCCTCGGCGCCGAGCAGGGCGTCGGCGGGCAATTCGACCGCGTCGAATGTGAGGCCGCCGACCTGCGAGGCGCGTTGGCCCATCTTGTGCTCCTTCGGCCCGCGGCTGACGCCCGGCCGGTCGAGCTCGACGATGAAGATGCTCATGCCGCGCTTGCCGGCGGCCTTGTCGGTGCGCGCCAGAACGAAGCCGACATCGGCAACCGGGGCATTGTGGATCCAGAGCTTGGCGCCGTCGAGGCGCCAGCCGCCGGCCGTACGCTCCGCCGTCGTCCGGATCCCGGAGACATCGGTGCCGGCCTCGGCCTCGGTGATGCAATAGGCCGGCGCTAATTCGGCCCGGAGCAGGGGCCCGAGCCAGCGCGCCTGCTGTTCGGGCGTGCCATGCACCGAGAGCAGCGTCGCGATCAGCTCGTAGAGGCCGCACTGATCGGCGACCGAGGCATAGCCGCGCGACAGTTCCTCCATGACCAGCGCATAGGCGAGCGCGTCGAGCCCGGCGCCGCCGAGCTCGGCCGGCATCGTGATGCCGAACAGGCCGAGCTCGCCCATGCGCCGGTAGATGTGGCGCGGGAAGCTCTCGTCGCGGTCGAGCGCCTCGGCTTCGGGACGCACCACCTCCTCGGCGAAGCGGCGGGCGGTGCGGCGGATGTCCTGGTGGATCTCGGGGAGCGGCATCGGGCGGTCTTTCGCATGGGGTGGAGCGGGTCAGCGACCGGCTTCCACCCATTTCATGATGTGTGTGCCGGCAAGGCAGACTTCGCCCGCCTGATTGACCACTTCGACACGCGAGCGCGTGCGGCCGGCTGCTATATCGACCTCCTCGATCGTATAGCGGGCGGTCAGGGTGTCGCCGATGAAGACGGGCTTGAGGAAGCGGATCCGGTCATAGCCGAGCGATACCGAGGTGCCGGTGGCGCCGCGCTCCGCCGAGCGGCGCGACATCATGGAGGCGGTGGTGGAGAGGAGCCCCATGACCAGCGCGCCATGGGCGATGCGCCGGCCGAACGGGGTCCCGGCGGCATAGTCCGCGTTGACATGGATCGGATCGAAATCGCCGGTCAGCCCGGCGAACAGGACGAGGTCGGCCTCGGTGATGGTCTTGGCGAAGCTCGCGGTCTCGCCGACGTCAAGGCATGTCGGGTTCATCCGGCCGCTCCAATGCGCAGGAAGCGGGCGACCTCCTCGGCCTGACCGTCCAGCATGACGCGGCCGCCGAACACCGTGCAGCCGCGTTCGCGGGCATGGGCCATCAGCGGTGTCACCTCCGGCTTCATGACGATGTCGATGACCAGGATGTCGGCGCCGAGGCCGTCGAGCGGGGCCGGCAGGCCGTCGCCCGCGGTCATGCCGGTGGGCGTCGCATTGACCAGCATGTCGTGGCCGGCAAGGTCCGGCGCGCCGGCCCGCGCGGCGCAGCCCGGATAGGCCTCCGCCGTGCGCGCCGCCAGCGCCGCCGCCTTGGCGCCGTCGACGTCGACGATGGTCAGCGCCGCGGCCCCGGCGTCGGCGAGCGCGATCGCCACGGCGCTGCCGCCGCCGCCGGCGCCGAGCAGCAGGACGCGGCGGCCGTCCAATCGGATGCCGCGCTCGGTCAGGCCGCGGACGAGACCGCGGCCATCGAACATGTCGCCGACCCAGCGGCCGTCCGGCTCGCGCCGGGCGGCGTTGACCGCGCCGACCTTCGCCGCCATCGGCAGGATCTCGTCGATGAGCGGGATGATGCGCGTCTTGTAGGGCACGGTCACCATGAAACCGTCGAGATTGGCCATGGCCATCAGGCCGCGCACCGTCGCGTCGAACCGGTCCGGCAGGACGTGGACCGGCACCTGCACGGCGTTGAGGCCGGCGGCGACGAGCCGCGGATTGAAGACGCCGGGGGATTTCACCTGGGCGATCGGATCGCCGATGATGGCGAAGAGACGCGTCGCGCCGTCGATCAGGGCCTGGCGGCCGGCGGTTTCGGAGCTCGTCGCGGTCATGATGCTGCTGCCTGCGAGGACTGTGCGAGGGCGAGATGGGTCGGCGGGCGGCGGCCGGGCCGCGCCGCGAGATGGGCGGCAAGCCCGATCGGTTCCGGGCGGAACAGGCGCTCGTCCATGCGCTTCAGGTTGGGCGAGACGGCGGGACGGAAGCCCATGCGGCCGATGACGTCGCGCTCCAGGTCGATGCCGGGGGCGATCTCGACCAGCTCGACGCCGCCGGGGCCGAGGCGGAACACCGCGCGCTCGGTGACATAGAGCACGCGCTGGCCGCGCTCGGCGCCGTAGGGTCCGCTATAGGTGACCTGCTCGACCGCCGCGACGAGCTTCGCCTTGGGGCCGTCGGCGACGATCTTCAGCGCGCCGTCGAGGAAGGCGAGCTCGGAGCTGCCGGCGGTGAAGGTGGCGCTGAACACGACCGCCCGCGCGTTCTGGCTGATGTTGATGAAGCCGCCCGGGCCGACGATGCGCTTGCCGAACCGGCTGACATTGACATTGCCCGCGGCGTCGGCCTCGGCGAAGGACAGGAAGGCGAGGTCGAGCCCGCCGCCGTCGTAGAAGTCGAACTGATAGGGCTGGTCGACGATGGCGGCATAGTTGCGCGCGGCCCCGGCATCGCCGCCGGAGGCGGGCGCGCCGCCGATCAGGCCCTGCTCGTTGGTCAGGCAGACCGCGTCGAGCACGCCTTCCTCCGCCGCGACATTGGCGATCCCCGTCGAAATGCCCGAGCCGAGATTGCAGATCGCGCCGGGAAAGAGCTCGAGCGCCGCGCGACGGGCGATGACCTTGCGGGCGTCGAGCGGCAGAACGGGAATGTCGGAGAGCGGCATGCGCAGCTCGCCGGCGTAAGCCGGGCTGTATTCCATGAGATAGGTCTGCCACTGGCCCGGCTCGACCACCACGAGGTCGACCAGGATGCCGGGGATCTTGACCGCCTTGGGCGACAGCGTGCCGCGCTTGGCCATGCGCTTGACCTGGACGATGACGAGGCCGCCGCAGCGCTTGGTCGCCTGGGCCTCCGACAGCATTTCCAGAAACACCGCCTCCTGTTCCATCGTAACGTTGCCGTCCTCGTCGGCCGTGGTGCCGCGCAGGAAGCAGACATCGATGTGGAAGGGCTTGAAAAAGAGATGGTCCTCGCCGCGGAACTGGATGAGCTCGACCACGCCTTCCGGCGCCGAGCGGCTCTGGCGTCCGCCGCCGTGACGGGGGTCGACGAAAGTGTGCAGGCCGGTCTTGGTGATGAGACCCGGGCGGCCGGCGGCGATCTCGCGCATCAATTGCGAAAGCGCCCCCTGGGGCAGGGTATAGCCCTCCACCTTGTCGGCGAGCGCCATGTCGGAAATGGCAGGCGAATTGACGAAGGTGCCGCAGACGATGCGTTTCAGCAGTCCTTCATGGGCGAAGTGGCCGGCGCCCTTGCCGGCGCCATCGCCGAGGCCGACCGGATGGACGGCGGTGATGTCGCGCGGCAGGCCTTCTGAAAGAAAGCGCCGCTCCAGCGCGGCCATCAGCGCCTCCGGCACGGCATGGCCGCCGCCCGAGCCGCCAATGACGATGGTGTCGCCCGACCGGATCAGCTTGACGGCCTCGTCGGCGCTCACGCGTTGCACGGCAACCTCCTCTTATGCTCAGGACAACTCGCCCGCGAAATGGCAGGCGGCGAAATGGCGGGGGCCGTGCTCCACGAGCGGCGGCGGCTCGCTGGCGCAGATCGGCCTGGCGAGCGGGCAACGGGTGCGGAAACGGCAGCCGGACGGCGGATCGACGGCGCTCGGCGGTTCGCCGGCGAGCTTCAGATGCGAGCGGCCGCGCTCCACCGCGGCGTCGGGGATCGGCACGGCGGAAATGAGGTAGCGGCTATAGGGGTGCAGTGGCCGCGCGAACAGCTGGTCGGCGGGCGCGACCTCCATCACCTTGCCGAGATAGAGCACCACGACCCGGTCGGAAATGTGCCTGACCACGGCGAGATCGTGGGCGATGAACAGGTAGGTGAGCCCGAAGCGCTCCTGCAGGTCGAGCATCAGGTTGATGATCTGGGCCTGGATATTGACGTCGAGCGCCGAGATCGGCTCGTCGGCGACGATGAAGTCCGGCCTCACCGCCAGCGCCCGGGCGATCGAGATGCGCTGGCGCTGGCCGCCGGAGAATTCGTGCGGGAAGCGGTCGGCCGCGCGCGGGCTGAGGCCGACGGTCGCGAGCAGCTCCTGGATCCGCTCGCGCGTCTCTCGCGGACCGCCGGTCAGGCCGTGAAAGCGCAGCGGCTCGCCCAGGATGTCGGCAACGCTCATGCGCGGGTTGAGCGAGGCATAGGGATCCTGGAACACCATCTGCATGCGCCGGCGCAGCGGCCGGATCTGGCCCTGGCTCGCCTGAGCGATATCGACCCCGTCGAACCGGATCTCGCCGGCGTCGGGCTGGTGGATGCGCGTGACGACCCGCGCCAGGGTGGACTTGCCGCAGCCGGACTCGCCGACGAGCCCGACGGTTTCGCCGGGGAACACGTCGAGATCGACGTCGTCGACGGCGTGGACATGGCGCGGGCGCTCGAAGAAGCCGGTCTTCGGCAGGGCGAAATGCTTGACGAGGCCGCGCACCCTGAGGATGGGGTCGGCCGCGGCGGGCCGGCCACGCTCAGGCTGCGCGGCCGCGGTCGCCGCCGCGTGCCGCGCGGGGGTGAGCACGGTGCCGGCCTGCGTCACCCAGCAGCGCGCCTTGCGGCCGGGGGCGACCTCGGCGAGCGCCGGATGCTCGTCGCAGCGCGCGACCTTGAACGGACAGCGTGGCGCGAAGCGGCAACCCTGCGGCATGGCCAGCGGGTCGGGCGGCTGGCCCTCGATGGTGGTCAGCCGCCGGTCGCCGCGCGTCGTCTCGTCGATGCGCGGTACGGCATTGATCAGCGCCCAGGTATAGGGATGGCGCGGATCCTTCAGGAGATCCTCGGTCGGTCCTTCCTCGACCACCTCGCCGCCATACATCACGAGGGTGCGGGTGCAGACCCGGGCGATGACGCCGAGGTCGTGGCTGATCAGCACGATGGCCGTGCCGAAATCGCGGTTGAGCTCGCGCAGCAGGTCGAGGATCTGCGCCTGGATGGTGACGTCGAGCGCGGTGGTCGGCTCGTCGGCGATCAGCAGCGACGGCTCGTTGCTCATGCCGAGCGCCAGCATGACGCGCTGGCGCATGCCGCCGGAAAACTGGTGCGGATAACTGTCGACAGCCCGCTCGGGCGCGCTGACGCCCATCCGCCCGAGCAGGCCGACCGCGCGTGCCGCGGCCTCGCCGGCCGAGTAGCGGCCATGGGTGACCATGGTCTCGGTGAGCTGCTTGGCGATCTTCAGGACCGGATTGAGCGAGGTCATCGGATCCTGGAAGACCATCGCCATGCGGTCGCCGCGCAGGGTGCGCAGCTCCTCTTCCGAGGCCTTGAGCACATCGCGGCCCTGGAACAGGATCTCGCCGCCAACGATGCGGCTCGGCTCCTCGAGAAGGCGCATCAGCGAGAGCGCCGTGACGCTCTTGCCGGAGCCGGATTCCCCGACGATGCCCAGCGCCTCGCCCGCCGCGACGGTGAAGGTGACGCCGTCGACGGCGCGCACCACGCCGGCATCGGTGAAGAACTGCGTCCTGAGGTCGCGGACCTCGAGGGCGGGGGTGACGGTCAGCCCGTCGGGCGGCTTGATGCTCATGTTCATCGGGCCGCTCACCGTTTTCTCGCGCGCGGGTCGAGCCAGTCGCGCACGCCGTCGCCGAGGAAGTTGAAGCCGAGCACGATGCTGAGGATGGCAAGGCCCGGAAAGGCGGCCACCCACCATTGCTGCACCAGTTCGCGGCCTTCGGCCACCATCGAGCCCCATTCGGGGGTTGGCGGCACGACGCCGAGGCCGAGGAAGGAGAGGCCGGCAAACGTGATGATGGCGTTGCCGATGTCGAGCGTGACCAGCACGATCAGCGGCCCGATCGAATTCGGGATGATGTGGCGGATCAGGATGCGCGCCGGGCTGAGGCCGACGACCATGGCGGCCTCGACATATTCCTGCGAGCGCTGCACCAGCACCAGGCTGTGGGCGAGGCGGGCAAATTTCGGCCACCAGACCACCAGCATGGCGATGATGGTGTTGACCGTGCCGATGCCGAGCGCCGCGGCGATGGCGAGCGCCAGGATGATCGGCGGGAAGCATAGGACGAGGTCGGTGAGGCGCATGATCACGCTCTCGATCCGGCCGCGCGCATAGGCGGCGAAGCCGCCGACCAGCGTGCCGAAGACGGCGCCGACCAGCACCACGACGAAGCCGGTGGTGAGCGAGATGCGGGCGCCGTAGAGCAGCCGGGTGAAGACGTCGCGGCCGAGCACGTCGGTGCCGAGCCAGTGCTGCCAGGTCGGCGGCTGCAGCCGGTTGGTCACGTCGACCGCGTCGGGCTTGTAGGGGGTCAGCCAGGGTGCGACGAGGGCGATCAACACCCAGGCGAGCACGATGGCCGCGCCGAGGGCGGCAAGGCCGTAGCGGCGGCGCCAGCGCTGCGCCCGGGTCGGCACCGGCCGGGCGGCGGCCACAGTGGCTTCGGCATCGGCGGCGGCGCTCATCGGTTCACCGGTCATCGGTTCACCCTCGGGTCGAGCAGGGCGTAGCTGATGTCGATGGCGAGGTTGATCAGCAGGTAGACCAGCGCGACGATGAGGGTGATGCCCATGATCGCCGGGAAGTCGAGGGTCGCTGCGCTGCGGAAGGTGTAGCGGCCGAGGCCCGGCCAGGAGAACACGGTCTCGGTCATGACCGCGCCGGTCAGCAGGTTGGCATAGGCGAGGCCACCGAGGGTGACGACCGGGATCAGCGCGTTCGGCAGGACATGGCCGGTAATGACCGTGTAGCGCTTCAGGCCCTTGGCCCGGGCGACGCGGACATAGTCCTGCTGGATGCTCTCCAGCATGCTGGCGCGGGTGGTGCGGGTGATCAGGCCGAGCGTCGCCGCGGCCAGAACGATCGAAGGCAGGACGAGATGGGCGGCGGCATCGCGGAAGGTCTCCCAGTCGCCGGCGATGACCGTGTCGATCAGCATCAGGCCGGTGACGGACGGCGGCGGCATGGCGATGGCGTCCAGCCGGCCGGGGCCCGGCGCGATCTCCAGCCCGCCGTAGAAGATCGCCAGCATGATGAAGGCGAGCCAGAAAGTGGGCGAGGAGACGCCCACCAGCGAAACGACGCGCGCGATGTGATCGACCCAGGTGTCGCGCCAGACCGCCGCCATGATGCCGAGCGGAATGCCGATGCCGAGGGCGAGCAGGAAGCTGATGGTGGCGAGCTCGATGGTGGCGGGCGCGAACTGGGCGATGTCCTCGAGCACGGGGCGCTGCGAGGCGATGGAAATGCCGAGATCGCCCTGGGCGAGCCCCTTCAGGAACAAGAAGTAGCGCTGCCACAGCGGCAGATCGAGGCCCCATTTGGCACGCCACTCGGCCACGAATTCCTTGTTGGAGGCGGCGACGTCGCCGAGCTGGGCGAGGATCGGATCGCCGGGCACGGTATTGGCGATCAGGAAGATCACAAGGGTCGCCAGGAGCGCCATCATGGCGGTCGTGCCGAGGCGGGAGACGATGAAGCGCAGCATCGCTCAAGCTCGCTTGGCGTCGCGTGAGGCGGATGGGGCGCGGCAGCGCGGTGGAGCAGCAGCCATCAGGCCGCACGGATGGCGGGCCAGCATGTTTCCTCCGGTGATTTTTGTTATTTAGATCGTTCTAAATTCTGGATGACGGGCTGTCAATCGCGACGTAGTGTACAGGGCAACGATGCGGCACGCGCAAAAAAAACCGCCGCGGACGGGGAAACAGCCGAGAGGAACGATGGCCGGGACGGCGGGGAGCGAAGCCGGAGACAGCCGCGCGGGCATCGCGCCGCGGTCAGCGGCGCGGCGGCCCGCTGGAATCGCGGAGCATCAGCTTCGGCTGCAGCACGACACGGCGCGGCGGCGCATCCGGATGCTCGATCCGCTCGAGCAGCAGCCGCGCCGCGGCGCGGCCGATGCCGACGGAATCGATCTCGACCGTCGACAGGGCCGGCGTCCACAGCGCCGCCTCGGCAAGGTCGTCATAGCCGACCACCGCGAAGTCGCGCCCCGGCTCGCGGCCGATCTGGCGCAGGCCCAGCATCACCCCGAAGGCGAGCACGTCGTTGAAGCAGACGGCCGCGGTCGGCGGATCGTCGAGTGCGACGAGCGCCTTGACCGTCTCGGCGCCGAAGCTGCGGCTGGCGACCCCGGGCACGACCAGGGCCGGGTCGACCGGAATGCCGTGATCGGCGAGCGCGCGGCGATAGCCGGCACGCCGTTCCGCGCCGGTCGAGACGAGGTCGGTGCCGCCGATCATGGCGATGCGGCGGTGGCCGAGCTCGATCAGATGGCTGGTCGCCATGCGCATGCCGGCCTCGTTGGCATGGCCGGCATAGTCGAGGCCGGAGCCGGCGATGTCGCGCGAGATCAGCACGCAGGGCACGCCAAGCTCCTTCAGCCGGCGCAGCGACTGGCGCGAGGTGCCCTGGGCCGGGCAGATCGCCAGCCCGTCGGCATTGTATTCGCGCATGGTGGCGATGAACTGGTCCTGGCGTGCGGGGTCCTCGTCGGAATTGGCGATGAAGACGGTGCGGCCGAGGTCGAGGAACGAGCGCTGGATCGCAGCGGTCAGCTCGGTGAAATAGGGGTTGGTGATCTCGTTGATCGCCACGCCGATCGTGTGGGTATGGCGCGTGCGCAGATTGGCCGCGCCGCGATTGTAGATGTAGCCGAGCGCCTGGCAGGACTGCAGCACCTTGAGGCGCGTCGCTTCGGCGACCAGCGGGCTCTTGCGCAGCACCAGCGAGACGGTCGCGCGCGACACGCCGGCATGGATCGCCAGGTCGTGCAGGGTCACGCGCTGCGGTCTCGTTGGGACTTTCGGCTGCCCCGTCATGCGCCCTCGCGCCCCCCTTCGAACACCAGTTCCAAATCTGTCCTTATTGGAAAGGAATGAGCGATGGAAGATGAGGTTGTACTGATCAGGGACGGCTTCGTCGCCGAAATCGTGCTGAACCGGCCGGCCAAGCTCAATGCCGTGACCCCGGCCATGGCCGCCCGCCTGCAGGAGCTCTGCCGCGCCCTTGACGCCGACGCGGACGTGCGCGCGGTGCTGATCCGGGGGGCCGGCGGCAAGGCCTTTTCGGCAGGCAGCGACCTCAACGCGCTCGCGGGCTATTCCAGCGCCTGGGCCTTTCGCAACCGCGTGGAATATGCGACCGCGGTGCGCGACATGCGCAAGCCCGTGGTGGCGGCGCTGCGCGGCTGGGTGCTGGGCGGCGGTGCGGAGACGGCGCTGTCGGCCGATATCAGGGTGATGGGCCGCGGTGCGCGCCTCGGCTTTCCCGAGGTGCAGCGCGGCTGGGTCGGCGGCGGCGGCGCCTCCCAGCTCCTGCCGCGGCTCGTCGGCTACGGCCAGGCCATGAAGCTGCTGCTGACCGGCGATCCGATCGAGGCGGCCGAGGCCCATCGTCTCGGCATCGTCGAATATCTCGTCGACGACGATCAGGTGGAGGCGGAGGCCCGCCGGCTCTGCACGCGGCTCGCCGGCTTCAGTCCGGTGGCGGTCGAGGCCGTGAAGGCCTCCGTCCGGATGGCCATGGCGTCGACGCTCGCGGCCGGCCTGCGCTACGAGAACGAGATGAACACGCTGTGCTTTGCCGCCGGCGACCATATGGAGGGCATCCGCGCTTTCCAGGAAAAGCGCGAAGCCTCGTTCCGTCAGTGACCCACCCTGCCAGCGGCCGCCAAGAGGGATCCAACATGCCGAGGACGCGCGTCTTCCTGACCCACACGCCCGACATGCTCGCCAACTATTATGGACCGCGCGCGGTCGCCGCGCTCGAGGCCATGGCCGATGTCGCGATCAACCCGACCGGCCGGGTGCTCGACGGCGAGGAACTCGCCCGGGCGGCGGCGGGCGCGGCGATCATCGTCTCCGATCGCATGACGGTCGGCTCGGCGGCGCTGTTCCGCGCCGCGTCCGATCTCGTCGCCTTCCTGCGCTGCGCCGTCGACATCCGCAACATCGACGTCGCCGCAGCCAGCGAGGCGGGGGTGCTGGTGACCCGCGCGACACCCGGCTTCGCCGCCTCCGTCGCCGAGCTCGGCTTCGGCATGATGATCGATCTCGCCCGTGGCGTATCGGCGGCCGTCGGCCGCTATCGCGCCGGGGCGCAGCCGGTCGCGCAGATGGGGCGCCAGCTGAAAGGTTCGACCATCGGCATTCTCGGCTATGGCGCGATCGGCCGGCATATGGCGCAGCTCGCCAGGGCCTTCGGCATGCGGGTGCTTGCCGCCGATCCGCACAAGACGATCGCCGAGGAAGGGATCGAGCAGGTATCGTTCGAGACGCTGCTGGCCGAGGCCGATTTCGTCGTCTGCCTGGTGGTGGCCACCGACGAAACCGAGAACCTGATGGACAGCGCCGCTTTCGGCCGCATGAAGCCGACGGCCTTCTTCGTCAACCTGTCGCGCGGCAATCTGGTCGATGAGGCAGCTCTCGCGGCGGCGCTCGACGGCGGCGCGCTGGCCGGCGCGGCCATGGATGTCGGCCGGGCGCCGGACCAGATGCCCTCGCTCGCGCTGGCGGCGCGCTCCGACGTCATCGCCACCCCGCATACCGGCGGCTTGACGCCGGCGGCGATCGAGCACCAGGCCTTCGACACGGTCGGGCAGGTGAAGGCGCTGCTTGCCGGCGAAGCGCCCGCCGGCGCGGTCAATCTCGCCGCGGCGACGCGCCTCGCCCGGCTCGCCGCGCCCTCGTGACCCCGCCCTGCGCCCCTGCCTGCTACGGCCCGAAGGTCGTCAGAAGGCTGCGCAACGCCATGACGGCCAGCGCCGCGGCGATGATCTTGCCGCTGAGTGCGATCGCGATGGGTGGAGCCTGGAGCTTCAGGACATGCACGCCGGAGACCAGCACCAGCCACCAGGAGAGCGACCCCAAAAAAATGCCGATGGCGAGCACGCCGCTCCCGGCCGGCGCGCCGCCATCGGCAAGGAGTGGCGCTGCCGCCACGAACAGAACCAGGGTCATGGGATTGACGAAGCCGAAGGCGACCGCCGACGCATAGAGATTGGCGAGCGTGCCGCCGGTCGGGACGGGGCCGCAGGCCGGGCGTACCTTGCGGCGATAGATGCGGATGGCGAGAGCGAAGAGGACCATGGCGAGCACTGCCGAAATGGGCCGCGAATGATCGCTCAGCCATTGCCTGGAGAGGGCGCCGAGGCCGCCTGCGGCCACCGTGCCATAGATGAAATGGACGGTTGAGGCGGCCGCCCCGGTGGCAAGGCCGGCCTTGATGCCGAGGGCGAGCGTGCGCTCGATGCACAGGAGGCCCATCGGTCCGATCGGCACGGCGACCGCAAGGCCCAGCAAGGCGCCGGCAAGAAGCGAGGACATGGCCACCTCGCTCACGGCTGCCGGCCGCCTGCGCCGAGCGTCGACGCAAGAGACCGGGGAGCGGGCGAGCCTGCAAAGCCATGCGGCATGGCGATCTCCGTGTCGTCCCGCGCCAGCGGAACCGATCTGAATCCCCACGCCGTATGCCCCTGCGTAAGATCTGATGTTTTCGAACCACCGCACTAATGGCAGATGCCGGTCATCGCGCTTCGGAAAACTCCGCATCTGCGCGGCCGCATGCGGGTTGATACGTAGCCGGGCGCCGTGTTACGTTGCGTTACACATCGGTGCGATGTGGTTTCGAAGGGGCCAGCCGCCGCCGGTCCCGCACGGACTTGGTGCTGACCTGCTGCCTTGGGCGATGTGCGTTCGCCGGCACAGGGACATGCGGGAGGCGGCGATGGAACATCAGGTCGTTGACGACATCTATGAGGCCGCCTTCCAGCCGGACCGGTGGCTCCCGGTGCTCGACCAGCTTGCCGAGATTGCCGATCCCGGCGGCGGCGCGCCGAACGAAGCGGCCTTGATGCTCTATGCGGACCGCAAGCCGATCCGTTTCAAGGCTGGCGAGACGCTCACGCGCAGCATCGAGGAGTTCATCGCGGCCGACGGCTGGAAAGAAAGCCGGCTGATCAGCTATTTCCAGGCCAATCCCTTCACCGGCTTCGTCCTGGGGGATGACTATTATCCGCGCGAGCTCATCGCCGAGGAGAGGGTGCTGCGGGCCAATCTGGCGCGCGGATTCGGTGCCATGCTCGGCACCATCATTCCCATGCCGAGCGGCGAGCTCGCCGTGATGACGCTCAATCGGCGCCAGGAGGACGGGCCCTATCCAGACGGCGCGGCGACGCGTCTCGACGGCTTTCATCCACATCTCGCCCGGGCCGCCTTCATCGCGGCGCGGCTCGGTCTCGAACATGCGCGCGTGGCGGTCGCGACGCTCGAAGCGCTCGGTCTGCCGGCCGTGGTGCTGACGGCGCGCGGACGGGCGATCGCCGCCAACAGCCTGGTCGGCGACGTCGCCGGGACGCTGCTGTCGACGGCCTTCGGCGGCGTCGCCCTTGCGCATCCCTCGGCCAACCGGCTGCTGCAGGACGCGGTCGCGCGGCTCGCCGCGCGCGGCGGCCCTGCGGTCGCGTCCATCCCGATCCCTGCCGTCGACGACATGCCGGCCATGGTGGCGCATGTCCTGCCGCTGCGCGGGGCGGTGCAGGACGTCTTTGCCCAGGGCGAGGTGCTGGTCGCCCTGACGACCGTCAATACCAGCAACCTCGTGCCTTCGGCCTCGGTCCTGACCGGGCTGTTCGACCTCACGCCCTCCGAGGTGCGTCTTGCGACGCAGCTTGCCCACGGCACCTCGCTGAAGAGCGCGGCGGCGGCCTGCGGCATCGCCTTTTCGACGGCCCGGTCCTATCTCGAGCGGATCTTCGTCAAGACCGGCGTGCGCCAGCAGAGCCAGCTCGTGGCGCTGCTGAAAAGCGCGCAGCCGCTGCGGTGACGCGCCCCGGCGCCGCCGCGCCGAGGCTGGCCGCCCGGATCAGGACGAGACGGGTTTGACGTCGTGCATGTCGAGCATCCAGCCGGCCGCGGTCAGCGGCAGCTTGCTCAGCGTGTTGCGCGCGGCGATCTGGTAGACCGGCTGGAACAACAGGATGAGATTGGCCTGGTCGACCAGGCGCCTCTGGTACTCGACCCAGAGGTCGGCCTGCTTCTTCGCGTCGGTTTCGGCCGCCGCGTCGCGCACCAGCTTGGTGACCTCGGGCGGCACCTCCCAATGGACGCGCCTGGCCACGCGCTCGACGGTCGCCGCAGCCCAGAGCAGGTTTTCCACGGCGGGCGGGTTCCAGAAAGTGAGCAGGCCGCCCTGCGCCTTGTTGCCGGTATAGGTGGTGCGCAGATTGACCTGGTCCATCGGGTTGAGCTTGGCGCGGATGTTCACCCGGGCAAGGTCGGCCTGCAGCTTCTGGGCGAGCGTCTGATAGGTGATACCGGCGATCGCGGCATTGCCATAGGCGATCTCGAATTCGAAGCCATCGGCGAGGCCGGCGCCCTGCAGGAGCTGGCGGGCCTTGTCGAGATCCTGGCGGAAACCGACCTGGCGGGCGATCTCCTCGGTGGAGCCGGAAACGCCGATGGGCAGGAAATGGGCGGGCCGGATGGCGGCGCCGCCGAGCAGGTTCTTGATGATGCCGTCATAGTCGATGGCATGGCCGATGGCCTGGCGGGCCGCCTTCTGGGCCAGCGCCTTGTTGTATTCGGCCTCCTGGGTCACCGCCATGTAGACGAAGTCGAGGCTGGTCAGCGCCTCCAGCCGGACATTCGGTTCCGACTTGAGCGTTGCGACCTGCTCGGGGATCAGGTTGAAGGCGATGTCGATGTCGCCGCGGCGGATCGACAGGAGCTGGGCGGCGCTGTCGCCGATATGGCGGATGATGACGCGCTCGAACGGCGGCTTGCCGCGCCAGGAATGCTCGTTGCGGACGAACTGGATCTGGGCGTTGCGTTCCCAGCGCGTCAGCCGGTAGGCGCCGGTTCCAGCCGAATTCTCGTTGAGCCAGGTGGTCGCCTTGTCCTTGGTCTTGGCGTCGCGGCTGGCATCGCCGCCATGCTGCTCGACCAGCTTGCGGTCGTAGATGACGAAGCCGGGCGCGGCGATGATGGTCAGGAGCGGCTGGGTCGGATCCTTCAGGATGATGTCGACCGTCTTGGCATCGACGATCTCGGTGCGCTCGACATGCGAGATATATTGCGCGGTCTGGTCGCCGAGATGGAGGACGCGGTCCATCGACCATTTGACGTCCTCGGCGGTCATCGGATTGCCGCTGGCGAACTTGACGTTGTCGCGCAGGGTGAAGCGCCAGCCCCTGCCGTCAGGGGTGCGCTCCCATTTGGTGGCGAGCGCCGGACGGATGGTGATGTAGTCGCCCGGGGTCATGGTGACGAGCATGTCGTAGGCCGCGAACAGCGTCATCGGCGGCGTATATTGGGCCTGGCGTGCCGGATCGAGCGTGATCGTATCGGAGATGTCGATGCCGATCACCAGCGTGTTGCGCCGGGCCTGGGCGTAGACGCGTTCGGGCAGGCCCGCCGCGATCGCCGCGCCGCCGAGGCCGATGAGCTTGGTCAGCGCGCGCCGCGAGATCCACCCCTTGTCGAAAGCCATGTCGTTTCTCCCTGGTCCCTGGTTGACGCGCACCGCTGGTGCGCCCGCCGGGTTCGCGCCCGGTGTCATTTTTGGATCGATCTAATTCCGACGCAGGCAACTCCCGTCTCGTGGCGTTCCGCGCCGGCTGCGAACTGTGCGTCGGGCGGCCGGTGCCGTCAATCCGCAGCGGCCGGCGCCGCCGGCGCCGGTCTGCATGCCTCATGCGTCGGGTTTGGGCCGCAGCCTGGTGAGCAGGCCCGTCTCGCCGTCCTGAACCACGGCGCCGTGCTGGTTGGTGACGGAGAAATGCAGCGTCGTCAGCCCGCGTCCGCCTTTCGAGGTGAGCCTCAGCGCCTTGACGCGCACCTCGACGCCGATCCGGTCGCCGGCGAGGATCGGGCCCTTGAAGTTCCAGTTCCAGCCCATGGAGGCGACCGCCATGATGCGCACGGAGGAGCGGTTCTTCAGGCCGTCGGCGAGGGCCAGGCCGAGAAGGCCGTGGGCGACCCGGCCTTCGAATCCCTGGGCGCGGGCGAATTCATCGTCCATGTGCAGGTCGAAGAAATCCCCCGACAGGCCGGCGAAGCCGACGATGTGGGCATCGGTGATAACGATGTGCCCGGTGCGATAATGATCGCCCACGGCCAGATCCTCGAACCAGTATTCGCCCGGCGCAAGCAGGCGTCCGCCGTCGGTGGTGTGCTCCGTCACGGATAGGTTCCTTCAGAGCTTGGCGACCGACAGGCCGCCGTCGACATGGATCACCTCGCCGGTCGTATAGGCGAGGGCGCCGCTCGCCAGGGCCGCAACGGCGGCGCCGACGTCGTCCGGCTCGCCCCAGCGCGCGATCGGCGCAAAACCTTCGGCGAACATGCGATCGTAGCGCTCGCGCGCGACCGCGGTCATGTCGGTGCGGATGACGCCGGGCCGTATCTCGTAGGCATGGATGCCTTCGGCGGCGAGACGCAGCGCGTAGACACGGCTCATCATGCTGAGCCCGATCTTGGAGATGCAATATTCGGCACGGTCCGGGGAGGCGGCCTCGGCATTCATCGAGGAGATGGTGATGAGGCTGCGGAAGGCGGGGCTCGACGTGTCGACCATGCGCCTTGCGACCGTCTGGGTCAGGAAGAACGGGCCGCGCAGATTGGTGCCGATCAGCCGGTCGAAACTCTCGGGCGAGACGTCGAAGATGTCACCGCGCGTCTTCACCGAAATGCCGGCGTTGTTGACGAGGCAGTCGATCCGGCCGAAGGCGGTCCAGGCGGCGTCGACCAGCCGGCCGTGGTCCGCGAGGTCGGCGATATCCCCGGGCACCGCGGCGACGTCCGCGCCGCCCCTGCGCAGATCCGCCACCGTCGCATCGAGATCGGGCGAGCTCGCAAGGTCGTTCGCGACGAGGCGGAAGCCCTTGGCCGCGAGCGCACGGGCAATGGCCCGGCCGATACCCCGGCCGGCTCCGGTCACGAAGGCGACCGGGGCTTCGTTGCGCATGGTGTTCTCCCTGTCCTTGGTCCGACCTGTGTCGCCGACATTGGTTTGTCGCAATTTAGAACGATCTAAATGGCGATGATGTCAAGAGGCTTCGTCGATCGGCCGAGGAGAGGGACGAGCTGTCAGCCGACCCGGATGCCGTAGGCGACGCCGTCGCGGCCGGGGTCGGCACCGCCTTCGAGCCGGCCGTCGGGCGTCACGCGGATGCCGTGGACGACGCCGAAATAGTGGCTCATCGGGTTGCGGATCACTTCGTAGCCCATGGCTTCGAGCGCATCGGTGGTCCAGCGCGGAATGCGGTTGGTCACGTCGATCGCGTTGCTGGTGGCCGAGAAGCGCGGCGCGCTGACGGCCTCGGCCATGGTCATGCCGAAATCGACGACGTTCAGGATCGCCTGCAGCACGCCCATGACGATCTGCGTGCCGCCGGGCGCGCCGATGACGAGTTCGACCCTGTCGCCGTTGAAGACGATGGTCGGGCACATCGCGCTGAACCGGCTCTTGCCCGGGGCGATGCTGCCGGCCCGGCCCGGCCTAGGGTCGAACACGCCCATGCAGCCATTGTACATGAAGCCCAGCCCCTCGGTGATGACCCCGGAGGGCATGCCGAGCGAATGGGTGAGCGTCACGCAGTTGCCCTGCGGGTCGATCACGCCGACATGGGTCGTGTCCTTCGGCACGCCCGAGGCCTGGTAGCGGGTGACATGGGCCTTCACCCCGGCCCTGATCTCGGCCGCGGCCTCGCGGGCGTCACGCTTCGAGATGATCCGCTCGACCGGGATCTCGACGAAGCGCGGATCGCCGACATGACGGTCCTTGTCGACAGTCGAGCGCTTCATCGCCTCGCAGACGATGCGGATATAGTCCGGCGAATTGTGGCCGAGCGCCTTCAGGTCGAAATTCTCCAGGATGTTGAGCATCTGGATCAGCATGATGCCGCCGCCGGGCGGCTGATTGGTGGTGATCCGGCGGCCGCGATAGCTGCCTTCGAGCGGCGTTTGCCGGCTCGGCGCGAAGGCTGCGAGGTCATCGGCGGAAAGCAGGGCATCGTGCGCCCGCATGTCGGCCGCGATGCGCCGGCCGATCTCGCCGGTATAGAAATCCTCGGAGCCGGCTTCGGCGATCCGTCTGAGCACGCGGCCGTAGTCGGCGTTGCGGATCAGTTCGCCGAGCCGTTTCGGCGAACCGTCGGGGCGCTGGTAGAGGGCGCGCCCGGCGGCGGTGAAACTGACCCGGTCCTGGTTCGACGCGCGGCCCATGCTGCCCTCGTCGCTCCAGAACGAGGCGACCGCGGGCCGCACCAGCCAGCCCTCCTCGGCGAAGCGGATCGCGGGCTCGAGCACCTCGGCCCAGGGCAGCCGGCCGTGGCTGCGATGGGCAAGGTCGAGCGCCTTCAGCGTCGCCGGCACGGCGATCGAGCCATAGCCGACGTCGTTGACGCCGCCCTTCAGGATGAAGCCGAAGCCGTCGCGCGTCTCGCCTTCGATGAGGTCCTGCCACATGGTGGGCGACGCCTTCAGCGGCGCGGGCGCGTGGAAGTCGATGTAGTCGTGGCGGATGCCGGGCAGGTAGAGGCCCATGCTGCCGAAGCCCGCTATGCCGCACATGAGCGGGTCGACCACGGTCTGGACCAGGGCGGCGGCGACAGCGGCGTCGACCGCGTTGCCGCCGCGCATCAGCATGACCGCGCCCGCTTCGGCCGCCTCGGGCTGGGCGGCCACCACCATCGCGTTGTCGTTTGCCATCATTGCCTCCGAAGGGCGGCCGGGCGGCCAGCGCCAGCGTTGCATGGAGAAGCGGAAATTCTCGTCCGGCGAAGCCCGGCGCAGCGTGTCGTCGCGCCTGCCGACGCCACCGCCGCCGGGAGCTTGGCAAGAACCGCCTGCCGCGACAATGGCGGGGGCCGCAGACGAGACCGGCGGGAGAGCGAGGCCGTGTGGGCCGGATCCTGGCGCGCCGCGCTCGCGGTTGGCCTTTATCGGAGTGCGGGTTGCGCCTTTTTGTTTTTCGGGTTGCGCCTTTCTGTATGGTAGTGGTAGCGATGGTGCAACCAATCCCTTTCCCGGAGCGCGGCCATGGCCAATACGACGATCGGCGTAAAGATCGATGAGGATCTGCGCAACCGATTGAGGGCCGCGGCGGAAGCGCAGGGACGCTCGCCGCACGCCCTGATCAAGCACTCGATCCTGTCGGTGCTCGAACATCTCGACCGCGGCGAGCCGCTCGCGGCGTTCTCGGGGGGCGCCGGTGCGGCGGGAGAGGCCGAGGCTGAGCCCGCCCAGCCGCTGCCCTTCCTCGCCTTCGCCCAGGGCGTCCAGCCGCAGAGCGTGCTGCGCGCCAAGATCACCGCCGCCTATCGCCGGCCGGAGCAGGAATGCGTGCCAGTGCTGCTCGCCGAGGCCGCCATGAGCGAACCGCGCCTGAAGGCGACGCAGGCGCTCGCGCGCAAGCTGGTCGAGGCCCTGCGCGCCAAGGGCGAGCGCGGCGGCGTCGAGGGGCTGATCCACGAATACGCGCTGTCGAGCCAGGAGGGCGTCGCGCTGATGTGCCTCGCCGAGGCGCTGCTGCGCATTCCCGACCGCGCGACGCGCGATGCGCTGATCCGCGACAAGATCAGCCATGGCGACTGGAAGGCCCATCTCGGCCACAGCGCCTCGGTCTTCGTCAATGCCGCGACCTGGGGCCTGGTCATTACCGGCAAGCTCACCGCGACCTCGAGCGAGGCCGGACTGTCGTCGGCGCTGACGCGCCTCATCGGCCGCAGCGGCGAGCCGGTCATTCGCAAGGGCGTCGATATGGCCATGCGCATGATGGGCGAGCAGTTCGTCACCGGCCAGACCATCGGCGAAGCGCTGGCCAACAGCCGGCGGATGGAGGCGAAAGGCTTCCGCTATTCCTATGACATGCTCGGCGAGGCGGCGATGACCGCCCGCGATGCCGAGCGCTATTATGCCGACTACACCCAGGCCATCCATGCCATCGGCAAGGCCGCCGGCGGCCGCGGCATCTACGAAGGCCCGGGCATTTCGATCAAGCTGTCGGCGCTGCATCCGCGCTACCAGCGGGCCCAGCGCGACAGGGTCATGGCCGAGCTGCTGCCGCGGGTGAAGGCGCTCGCCGTGCTCGCCCGGCACTATGACATCGGCCTCAATATCGACGCGGAGGAGGCCGACCGGCTGGAACTGTCGCTCGACCTGCTGGAGGCGATCTGCTTCGACGCCGAACTCGCCGGCTGGAACGGCATCGGCTTCGTCGTCCAGGGCTACCAGAAGCGTGCGCCCTTCGTGATCGACTATCTGATCGATCTGGCCCGGCGCAGCGGCCGCCGGCTGATGGTGCGCCTGGTCAAGGGCGCCTATTGGGACAGCGAGATCAAGCGCGCCCAGCTCGATGGCCTCGAAGGCTTCCCGGTCTTCACGCGCAAGGTCTATACCGACCTTTCCTATCTCGCCTGCGCCCGCAAGATGCTGGCCGTTCCCGACGCGCTGTTCCCGCAGTTCGCCACGCACAATGCCCATACGCTGGCAGCCATCCACACCATGGCGGGCGAGAACTTCTATGCCGGCCAGTACGAATTCCAGTGCCTGCACGGCATGGGCGAGCCGCTCTACGAGGAGGTGGTCGGGCGCGACAAGCTGAACCGGCCGTGCCGCATCTATGCGCCGGTCGGCACCCATGAGACATTGCTGGCCTATCTGGTGCGGCGCCTGCTCGAAAACGGCGCCAATACCTCCTTCGTCAACCGCATCGCCGATCTCTCGCTGCCGGTCGACGAGCTGATCGCCGAGCCGGCCGATCTTGCCCGCGCCATCACCCCGCTCGGCGCCCCGCACGACAAGATCGCCTTGCCGTCCGACCTGTTCGGCGCGGCCCGCGCCAATTCCACCGGCATCGACCTGTCGAACGAGCAAAGGCTAGCATCGCTCTCCGCCGCCCTCCTCGTCAACGCGGCGGAGCCGTGGCGCGCGGCGCCTGCCGACATCGGCGGCCGGGCGAGCGACGGAGCCGAGCGTGCCGTGCTCAACCCGGCCGATCTCAGGGACGTGGTCGGGCATGTCGTCGATGCGACCCCCGCCGATGTCGAGGCGGCGCTCGCCCAGGCGGTCGCGGCCGGACCGATCTGGGCAGCGACCCCGCCCGAGGAGCGGGCGGCCTGCCTCGATCGCGCGGCCAACCTCCTGGAGGCGCGCATGCCCGTGTTGATCGGGCTGATCGTGCGCGAGGCCGGCAAGTCGCTGCCGAACGCGGTCGGCGAGGTGCGCGAGGCGGTCGATTTCCTGCGCTATTACGCAACCGAGCTCAGGAACGGCTTCTCCAACGACAGCCACAGGCCGCTCGGCCCGGTGGCCTGCATCAGCCCCTGGAACTTCCCGCTGGCCATCTTCACCGGCCAGGTCGCCGCGGCGCTGGCGGCCGGCAATACGGTTCTCGCCAAGCCCGCCGAGGAGACGCCGCTGATCGCGGCCGAGGCGGTGCGGCTCTTCCACGAGGCCGGTATCGGGGCGGGCGCGGTGCAGCTCCTGCCGGGCGCGGGCGATGTCGGCGCCAGCCTTGTGGCCGATGCGCGCGTGCGCGGCGTCATGTTCACCGGCTCCACCGAGGTCGCGCGGCTCATCCAGCGCCAGCTCGCCGGGCGGCTCAGCCCGGACGGCCGGCCGATCCCGCTGATCGCCGAAACCGGCGGCCAGAACGCGCTGATCGTCGATTCCTCGGCGCTCGCCGAGCAGGTCGTCGGCGACGTCATTGTCTCGGCCTTCGATTCGGCCGGCCAGCGCTGCTCGGCGCTCAGGGTGCTCTGCCTCCAGGAAGAGGTCGCCGATCATGTCCTGACCATGCTGAAGGGCGCGCTCGCCGAGCTCGTCGTCGGCAATCCCGACCGGCTGTCGACCGATGTCGGGCCGGTCATCAGCGCCGAGGCGCGCGAACGGCTCGTCGGCCATATCGAGGCCATGGCGGCCAAGGGCCACGAGGTCCAGGCGCTGGACCTGCCGCCGGCGTGCCGGAACGGCATCTTCGTGGCGCCGACCATCATCGAGATCGGCAGTCTCGCCGAGCTTGAACGCGAGGTCTTCGGCCCGGTGCTGCACGTGCTGCGCTATCGCCGGCAGGATCTCGACGCGCTGATCGCCGACATCAACCGCACCGGCTACGGCCTGACCTTCGGCCTGCATACCCGGATCGACGAGACCATCGCCCACGTCACGACCCGGGTCGAGGTCGGCAATATCTACGTCAACCGCAACATGATCGGCGCGGTGGTGGGCGTGCAGCCCTTCGGCGGCCATGGCCTGTCAGGCACCGGGCCGAAGGCCGGCGGACCGCTCTATCTGAGACGGCTGGTGCAGAGCTATCCGGCCGCCGGCGAAACCCTGCCGGCTTCCGCCGAGCCCATGCCGGCAGCGGACGCCTTCGCCGCCTGGCTCGCCAAGCGCGGCACAAAGGACGCCGCGGAACGCTTTGCCCGCTATCGCGCGCAGTCGCGGGCCGGGACCGTGGTCGAGCTGCCGGGGCCCGTCGGCGAACGCAATCTATACCGGCTGGAAGGGCGCGGCACGGTGCTCTGCGTCGCCGAGACCGAAACCGGCCTCATCGCGCAGATCGGCGCGGCGATCGCCACCGGCAACCGCGCCGCCGTGCTCGGCGCCGAGACGCTGTTCGGGCCGCTCCAGGCCTCGCTGCCCAAGGAGCTGAAGCCGGTGATCCAGCCGGTCGCCGACCTCTCGGCCATGCCGATCGGGGCCGCGCTGTTCGAGGGCGACAGCGACACGCTGCGCGCCTTCAACGCCCGGCTCGCCGAGCGCGACGGTCCCATCGTGCAGGTGTTCGGCGTGTCGCGCACCGATCTCGCCGCCGGCACGGAGGACTATCCGCTCGCCTGGCTCCTCAACGAGCGCGCGGTCAGCACCAACACGGCGGCGGCCGGCGGCAATGCCAGCTTGATGACCATCGGTTGATCGCCGGCCGGCCGGAGGACTCTGGCCGGCGCGGCGCCCTTGGACATTTTGTCCGCTTGGCGCGAGGCCGCGTCGCGGTGTACTGAATTTTCAGAAATTTCTGAAAGTTCAGACATTGACGAGGCGCTCGTGAACCTGCCGCCGCTGATCCAGGCCTTCGTGCTGCATTTCGGTGAGATGGGCAGCCGCTGGGGCATCAATCGCACCGTCGGCCAGGTCTATGCGCTGCTCTATGTCTCGCCGCAGCCGCTCTGCGCCGACGACATCGTCGCCGCGCTCGGCATTTCGCGTTCCAACGTCTCGATGAGCCTGAAGGAGCTGCAGGCCTGGAACCTGGTGCTCCTGAAGCACCTGCCGGGCGACCGGCGCGACTATTTCACCACGCCCGACGATATCTGGCAGATCCTGCGGACGCTCGCCGAGGAGCGCAAGAAGCGGGAGGTCGACCCGACCCTGTCGGTGCTGCGCGAGATCCTGATGCAGCAGCCGGCGAGCGAGACCGAGCGCCATGCCCAGGCGCGAATGGCCGAAATGCACGGATTGATCGAGCGGCTGACCAACTGGTATGACGAAATCAAGCAATTGGAGACGGCGCGGCTGACGACGCTCCTCACCCTCGGGGCCAAAGTTACCCGCCTGCTCGAGACCAAGGACAAGATCGTCTCGCTCGGGCGCGGCAGGCGCTCCGGTGACAAGGGGTGACGCGGTGGACCGGGGCAGAACGGCCGACCTCGATCTGATCCCGGCGGGCGGCGGCGCCGGCGCACACGCCGCCATGCGCGTCGTCCATGGTCCTGTCGCAGCCGAGCGCGAAAATTCCCCGCCGGACGACCGGGCCGGTCCGGCACCGCGCCCAGCCGATGCCGCGGCCCTTTCCGGCTTGCGCCGCGCCGCCGTCCTGCAAGCCACGGCATCGCTCGTCTGGCTGCCGCAGGCCGCCCTCCTGGCCCATGCCGTCGGCGCCATGGCGAAGGGCGCGGCGGCCTCGGCAGGCCGCGCTCGCGGCGCTCGCCGCCGGCTCGCCGCTCGACAGCCGCCGCCCCGCCTCGGGCCTTGCGGCAAGCGTCGTCGCCGAACAGGCCGACGCGGTTCTTGCCTATCTCTCGAAATTCCAGCCGGCACGGCTGCGCGCGACCGTCGTGCCGCTGGTCATCCTGGCGGTCGTCCTGCCGCTGTCCTGGGCGGCCGCCCTGGTGCTCGTCGTCGCCGCACCGCTGATCCCGCTCTTCATGGCCTTGATCGGCTGGCGCGCCAAGGCGGCGAGCGAGGCGCAGCTCGCCGAGCTCGGCGGCATGAACGCCTTCCTGCTCGACCGGCTGCGCGGGCTCGCCACCCTCAGGGGGCTCGGCGCCGTCGACCTGACCGCGCATCGGCTGCGCGCCAATGCCGAGACCCTGCGCCAGCGCACCATGGCGGTGCTGCGCATCGCCTTTCTCTCCTCGGCGGTGCTCGAACTGTTCGCGGCGCTGGGCGTCGCCATGGTCGCCGTCTATGTTGGCTTCCATCTCCTCGGGCAACTGCCGTTCGGTGCCTGGGGCGGCTCGCTCGACCTCGGCCGCGGCCTGTTCATCCTGCTGCTGGCGCCGGCCTTTTTCGAGCCGCTGCGCGAATTGTCCGCGGTCTGGCACGACCGCGCCGCCGGGCTGGCGGCGCTCGCCGCGCTCGACGAGCTGGGCGGTGGCCGGCTGCGGCTGCCCGACGCGGCCGAGGCGCCCGCCACACTACCGCGCCGGCCCGGCCCGCCCGAGATTGCCGTGCGCGGCCTCGGTTTCGGCCATGCCGGCGGCCGCGGCGCAACGCTCGCGGGTTTCGACCTGACCGTCGCGCCGGGAGAGCGCGTGGCGCTGCTCGGCCCGAGCGGCTCCGGCAAGTCGACGCTGCTCGCGCTGATCGCCGGCCTCGCGCCGATCGAAGCCGGCAGCGTCGCCATCGGCGGCACGCCGCTGACCTCGACCTCGGCCGCGGCGCTGCGCCGGCGCATCGCCTGGATCGGCCAGAAGCCGCATATCTTTGCCGGCTCGCTCAGGGCCAATGTCGCGCTCGGCCGGTCCGGCATCGGGCCCGGCGAGATCGCCGCGGCGCTAAGCGCGGTGACGCTCGGTGGCCTGGCGGCGAGCCGCGGCGGCACCCCGATCGGCGAGGGCGGCAGCGGCCTGTCGGGCGGCGAGACGCTGCGGCTTGCTCTTGCCCGTGCGGCCGCCGATCCGGCTGCCGATCTCGTCCTTGCCGACGAGCC
The DNA here is from genome assembly GCA_000751295.2 of bacterium YEK0313. Taxonomy (NCBI): domain Bacteria; species bacterium YEK0313. The sequence continues at coordinate 51,506 of CCMO02000002.1, read as the reverse complement.
GACGGCCCATCTCGACATGACGACGGCGGCCGCGGTCGCCGACGGCCTGCTGGCCATCGCCGCAGGACGGACCGTCATCGTCGCGACGCACGACCCGGTCCTGGCGGCCCGCATGGATCGCATCGTCCGGCTGGAGGCACTGCCATGAGCGGCCGCTCCCAGCCCATCCTGCGCGACCTCGGCCCGGTCATCCGCCTCTTCGCCGGCGAGCGGCGCGCCCTGATGGCGGCCGGCCTGCTGCTCGCCGCCTGCACGGTCGTCGCGGGCATGCTGCTGCTCGGCCTCTCCGGCTGGTTCATCACCGCGACGGCCGTTGCCGGCGCCTCGCTCGCCACCGCGCTCGCCTTCGACGTCTTCGCGCCGTCGGCCGGCATCCGCTTCCTGGCGCTGGCCCGCACCGCCGCGCGCTACGGCGAGCGGCTCGTCACCCATGACGCGACGCTGAAGATCCTGGCGGCGCTGCGCGAGCGGCTGTTCCGCGGCTGGGCCGGGCCACAGGCGGCGCGCGCCCTCCTGATGCGGCCGGCGCGCCTCCTGTTCCGCCTGACCGCCGATATCGATGCGCTCGACACGCTCTATCTGCGTCTGCTGGTACCGGCGGGCGCCGCGCTCGCCACAGCCGCCGTCGCAGGCCTTGCCTTCGGGACCATGCATGCCGGGCTCGGCCTCGGGGTCGCGGCCTTCCTGCTGGTCGCCGGCCTCGGCCTGCCGGTTCTGGCGGCCCGGCGCTCGGGACCCTGGGCGCGCCGCAGGGCCCATGCGGCCGAGGCGCTCAGGGCGCGCACCATCGACCTCGTCGCCGGCCAGACCGATCTCCTGATGGCCGGCCGCCTGCCGGCGCAGCTTGCGGCGACCGGCGCGGCCGAAACGCGGCTGGCCCATGCCGAGGACCGGCTGAACCGCATCGAGACGGCGGCGGGCGCGGGCTTCGGCCTGGCGACGGCAGCCCTGCTCTCGGCAAGCCTTGCCGGCTTCGCCCTGCTGGTCGAGGCCGGCGTGATCGGTGCGCCGGTCGCCGCGCTCGGGCTGCTGCTGGCGCTCGGGGCGGTCGAGCCCTTCGCCGCCCTGCGGCGCGTTGCGATCGAGGCCGAAGCCCCCCGCCCGGCGGCGCCGCCCGAGGGGCTGGCGCTGCGCCTGGCCGATGTCGTCGTCAGGCCGCCGGAGGCGCGGGCGCCCCTGTTCACCGGCCTCGCCCTGACCGTCCGGCGCGGCGAGCGGGTCGCCATTGTCGGGCCGAGCGGGGCTGGCAAGTCGACTTTAGCGGGCCTGCTCGCCGGCGAGATCGCCGCGGAAGCCGGCACGGTCGAGGCGCTGCCGAGCGGCCTCCTGACCCAGCGCACCGAGCTCTTCAACGACAGCCTGCGCGAAAACCTCCTTCTGGCCGATCCCGGGGCCGACGATGCCGCGCTCTGGCGGGCGCTCGATGCGGCCGGCCTCGGCCAGACCGTGCGGGCGACGGGGCGGGGCCTCGACCTCCGCCTCGGCGAGGGCGGCCTCGGCCTGTCCGGCGGCCAGGCGCGACGGCTGGCGCTGGCCCGGCTCATGCTGCGCGGCGTGCCGCTCTGGCTGCTGGACGAACCGACCGAAGGGCTCGACGGCGCGATGGCGCGCGACGTGCTGGACCGGCTCGCGCCGGACGGCGGCGCCGAGCGCACGCTCGTCATCGTCACGCATCTGCGGCGCGAGGCGGCCATCGCCGACCGCCTGATCATTCTGGAACCCGGGCATATCACCGCCGAGCTCAGGCGCGGCGACCCGGGTTTCGAGACCGCGCTCGCCGGGCTTCGGCCCGACTGAGGGACATGCCTTGTCGCCGGATCGCCGGCACCGCCGGACAGCGGGACGGCGCAAAAAGGGAGAGGACGCCGGCGAGCCCGGCGGAAACAGGATGGAACTCGACATCGTCGCGCTATCGCGCCTGCAATTCGCCTTGACGGCCCTCTACCACTTCCTGTTCGTGCCGCTGACCATCGGCCTCGCGGTGATCCTGGCGATCATGGAGACGGTCTATGTGATGACGGGCCGCGTGGTCTGGCGCCAGATGACCAAGTTCTGGGGCGGCCTGTTCGGCATCAACTTCGTCCTGGGCGTCGCCACCGGCCTCGTCATGGAGTTCCAGTTCGGCATGAACTGGAGCTACTACAGCCACTATGTCGGCGATATCTTCGGCGCGCCGCTGGCGCTCGAAGGGCTCATGGCCTTCTTCCTGGAGGCGACCTTCGTCGGCCTGTTCTTCTTCGGCTGGGACAAGCTGTCCAAGGTCGGCCATCTCATCGCCACCTGGGCGGTGGCGGCCGGCTCGAACTTCTCGGCCCTGTGGATCCTGATCGCCAATGGCTGGATGCAGAACCCGGTGGGCGCCTCGTTCAATCCGCAGACCATGCGCATGGAGGTCAACGACTTCTATGCCGTGCTGTTCAATCCGGTGGCGCAGGCCAAGTTCGTCCACACGGTCTCGGCCGCCTATGTGGTCGCGGCCATCTTCGTGCTCGGCGTATCGGCCTGGTATCTCCTGAAGAGCCGCCACGTCGAGCTGGCCAAGCGGTCGATGACGGTCGCCGCCTCGTTCGGCCTCGCCGCCTCCCTGTCGGTGGTCGTGCTGGGCGACGAGAGCGGCTATCTGTCGACCGAGCACCAGAAGATGAAACTCGCCTCGATCGAGGCGATGTGGCGCACCGAACCGGCGCCGGCGGCCTTCACCCTGATCGGCTTTCCCGACCAGGCGGCGCGCGAGACCCACTATGCCATCCACATCCCGTGGGTGATGGGCCTCATCGGCACCCGCTCGCTGACGACCGAGATCCCTGGGATCATCGATCTCGTCGACCGCGCCAAGGTGCGCATCCGCCAGGGCATCACCGCCTATGACGCGCTGCAGAAGATCCGCGCCGCTGGCAGCAGCGCCGCGGTTCCGGCCGATGCCAAGGCCGCCTTCGAGGCCAACGGCGCCGAGCTCGGCTATGCGCTGCTGCTCAAGCGCTACGTCGACGATCCGCGCCAGGCGACCGAAGCTCAGATCGAGAAGGCCGCCTGGGACACCGTGCCGGCGGTCGCGCCGCTGTTCTGGTCGTTCCGCATCATGGTCGGGCTCGGCATGTTCTTCATCCTGCTGACCGCGACCTTCTTCTTCCTGTCGGCGCGGCGCATGCTGGACCGCTATCCCCTGCTTCTGCGCGTCGCGGTGTTCGCCATTCCCCTGCCGTGGATCGCGGCCGAGGCGGGCTGGATCGTCGCCGAGCTCGGCCGCCAGCCCTGGGTGATCGAAGGCGTGCTGCCGACGGCGGCGGCGGTCTCCAGCCTCGGCGTCGGCCAGGTCCTCTTCACCATCGTCTGCTTCGCCGTGCTCTACACCGTGCTGGCGGTCATCGAGATGGGCCTGATGATCCGGGCGATCCGCCAGGGGCCGGAGCCGGGCGAGGAACCGCAAGCCACCCTGCTGTCGCCCCTCGTCGTGCCTGCGGAGTAACGGCCATGATCCTGCACGAACTCATCGACTATCAAACCCTCCGCCTCATCTGGTGGGTGCTGCTCGGCGTGCTGCTGATCGGCTTCGCCGCCACCGACGGCTTCGATCTCGGGGTCGGCATCCTCTTGCCCTTCGTCGGGCGGACCGACATCGAAAGGCGCCTTGCCATCAACACGATCGGCCCGGTCTGGGAGGGCAACCAGGTCTGGCTGATCCTCGGCGGCGGCGCCATCTTCGCCGCCTGGCCGGCGCTCTATGCGGTGTCTTTTTCGGGCTTCTACCTTGCCATGTTCGCCATCCTGGCGGCGCTGATCCTGCGGCCGGTCGGCTTCAAGTACCGCAGCAAGAAGGAGGATCCGCGCTGGCGCGGGAACTGGGACCGGGCGCTGTTCATCGGCGGCTTCGTGCCGGCGCTGATCTTCGGCGTCGCGGTCGGCAACGTGCTGCAGGGCGTGCCGTTCCGTTTCGACGGCGATCTCAGGATCTTCTACGACGGCACCTTCCTCGGACTGCTCAATCCCTTCGCCCTGCTCTCAGGGCTCCTGTCGGTGGCCATGATCGTCATGCACGGTGCGTGCTGGCTGGTGCTCAAGACCGCGGGGCCGGTGAACGAGCGGGCGCGCTCCTATGGCAGCGGCGCGGCGCTCGCGGTCATCGTGCTGTTCGCCCTCGGCGGCCTCGCGGTCTGGCAGTTCGTCGACGGCTATCGCATCACCAGCGCGGTCGTCACCGAGGGGCCGTCGAACCCGCTCCTGAAGACCGTGGCGCGAGAGCCCGGCGCCTGGTTCGCCAACTATGCGGCGAGGCCCTGGCTCCTGATCGTGCCGGCGCTCGGGTTCCTCGGCGCGCTCGGCGCCTTCGCCGGCCTGCGGGCCAGGCTGGAACTGGCGACGATGGTGGCGAGCAAGCTGTCGGTGGTCGGCATCATCGCGACCGTCGGCGTCTCGATGTTCCCGTTCATCCTGCCCTCGTCCAGCGAGCCGCGCGCCAGCCTCACCGTGTGGGACGCCTCGTCCAGCCACCTGACGCTGTTCATCATGCTGGTGTCCTGCGTGATCTTCCTGCCGATCATTGTCGCCTATACGGCCTGGGTCTACCGGGTGCTGTGGGGCAAGGTGGACGAGCGCTCGATCACCGATCACGGTGGTCACGCCTACTGAAACCGCGAAAGGAGACGACGATGTGGTATTTCGCCTGGCTCTTGGGCCTGCCGCTGGCCGCCGCCTTCGCGGTGCTCAACGCCATGTGGTACGAGCTGATGGACGACGAGGCGCGTGCCAAGGCCGAGCGCGCTTCCGGCGGCGGCGGGCCGACCGCCGGTCGCTGACGCCGAAGCAAGCGGCCGGGCGGCACGATCGGCGCGGCGCCCGGCCTTCGATGGTCAGGAGGCCGGGCAGGGACGGCCGGCGTCGCGCGCCGCGGGCCGCTGTGGCCTGAGCGTCGCGAGCGCGACGACCGCCGTCGCCAGATTGATCAGCGCCAGCACGATCAGCGTGATCTCGTAGGCCTGGCCATAGACCGCGGTCAGCGCGACGCTGCCGATATCGGGCGCGAGCCTGGCCGCGCCGGCGAAGGCCCCGCCGGCCAGCTCGTTGGCAAGCCGGGTGAGGGCCGTCTCCTCATGCGGACCGCCGCCATGCGCGGCGAGACCGGAGCGGGTGAAGGCGACGAGGACGGCGCTGGTCGCGGCGAGCGCCAGCGCCTCGCCGGCAACCCTGACGGTGGTGAAGATGCCGGTCGCCATGCCGGCGCGCTCCTTCGGCACGACACTGACGGCGAGCGCGTCCATCAGGCCCCAGGGCAGGCCGCTGCCGATGCCGATCAGCATCAGCGGCGCGATGAAGGCGAGGCGTGGCGCGCCGGGCGGCACCATGGCCAGCCAGGCAAGGCCCGCCGCGGCGAGCGTCAGGCCGACGGCCGCGAGAGTTGCCGACGGTATCCAGCGGGCAAGGAAGGCGCCGGCCAGCGGCACAACCGCGATCGGCAGGCAGAGTGGCAGCAGCATCAGGCCGACCTCGATCTCGCCCATGCCTTCGACGCCGACGAAACGCGCCGGCAGGATGACCAGCGGCACGACGAAGCCGAAGCCGGTGGCGAGCGGCAGGGCCTGCGCGCCGAGAAAGCGCGGATAGGCGAACAGGCCGAGATCCAGCATCGGCCGCCGCTGCAGCGTCTCGACCAGGATGAACAGGCCGAGCATTACGGCGGAGGCCAGAAGCGCGGCGACGATGGCCGGGCTCGACCAGCCGCGCTGCGGCCCCTCCATGATGGCGAAGGTGAACAGCACCAGCATGGCGGTGAAGGTGGCCGTGCCCCAGGGGTCGATGCCGGTGGCGTCCGGATCGCGCGACTCGCCCATGCGCGGCACCCCGAAGGCGAGCACGAGGAGGCCGATGGCGACGCCGGTGAGAAAGACCGAGCGCCAGCCGAACGTCTCGATCAGGAAGCCGGCCCAGACCGGGCCGAGCGCCAGGCCGACGCCGAAGCTGGTGCCGAGCAGGCCGTAGGCACGGGTGCGCGCGTCGCCGTCGAATTCGTGGGCGAGAGAGGCGGCGCCGCCAGCCATGGTGATGGCGGCAGCGACGCCCTGCGCCGCCCGCATCAGCTCCAGGCTGAAGAGATCGGGCGCATAGCCGACGATCGCCGAGGTGGCGGTGAAGGCGGCCATGCCGATGGTGAACATGCGCCGCCGGCCATAGCGGTCGGCGAGCGCGCCGGCCGCCATGACGGTGGAGCCGAAGGCCAGGATGAAGGCGTTCATCACCCAGCCGAGCGCCGCCGGGCTGACGCCGGAATTGCGGCCGATCGCCGGCAGCGCGACGCTCGGCGCGGTGAAGCTCAGCGGCATGGTGAGCCCGGCGCAGCAGACGGCGGCAAGCACGAGCAGCTTGTCAGCGCGGCCTGGATGGGCCGCGACTCGGATCGACATGATTGACCTCGTCGGTGTTCAGGCGGCGAAGCCGCCGTCGACGGCGAGTGCCGCGCCGGTGACGAAACCGGCCTCCGCGCCGGCGAGATAGGCGACCGCCGCGGCAATGTCGGCGGCCTCGCCATAATGGCCGACCGCGAGCTTCGCGCGCTGCTTGTCGGCATGGGCGCCCTCGGCCGGGTTCATGTCCGTATCGGTCGGGCCGGGATGGACGATGTTGACGGTGATGCCGCGCGCGCCGAGGTCGCGTGCCATGCCCTTGGTCATGCCGACGAGCGCCGCCTTGCTCATCGCATAGAGGGTCATGCCGGGATCGCCGACGAGCTCGGCGAGGCAACTGCCGATCGAGATGATCCGGCCGCCCTTGCCCATGTGGCGGGCGGCGGCCTGCGAGCCGACATAGACCGCGCGGACATTGACGGCGAGGGTCCGGTCGATGTCCTCGAGCGTATCGTCGTCCAGCGATCCGCCGACGAAGATGCCGGCATTGTTGACGAGGATGTCGATGCGGCCGAAGGCCTCGACCGTACGCTTGACCGCGCCGGTCACCGCCGCGGCATCGGCGCTGTCGGCGGCGAGCGCCAGCCCCTTGCGGCCGAGCGCCCCGATCTCCGCGACGACCGCTTCGGCCTTGGCCGGAGAGTTCGCATAGGTCAGCGCGACGTCCGCGCCGTCGGCGGCCAGCCGTTTTGCGATGGCAGCGCCGATGCCGCGGCTGCCGCCCGTGACCAGGGCGACCTTGCCGGTGAGTCTTGCCATGACAATCTCCATTTATGTGATGATCGATACATAAATAGGATCGCAGTTGCATCCCCCCGTCAAGGGAATTATTTATCGATCATCACAGAAAGGGAGAGCCATGGCCGAACGTGGCCGCCCGCGCCGTTTCGACCGGCAGGATGCCCTGCAGAAAGCCATGGAGCTGTTCTGGCGGCGCGGCTATGACGGCGCCTCGGTCGCCGATCTGACGGGCGCCATGGGCATCAATTCACCGAGCCTCTATGCCTGTTTCGGCTCGAAGGAAGAGCTGTTCCGCGAGGCGGTGACGCTCTATGGCGAGACCGATGGCAGCCTGACGCGCAGGGCGCTGTGCGAGCAGCCGACGGCGCGCGGCGCGGTGGAGGCGATGCTGCGCGATAACGCGCAGGCCTTCATCCGGCCCGACCGGCCCACCGGTTGCATGGTCACGCTCGCCGCGCCGACCGGCAGCGCGCAGAGCGACACGGTCTGTGAATTCCTGGCGGAACTGCGCCGCCAGGCGCGCGAGGCACTGGCGGATCGGCTGGCGCGCGGCCTGCGCGACGGCGACCTGCCCGCGGGAACCGACATCGCCGCCTTGACCGATTTCTATTCCACCGTGCTGCACGGCCTGTCGATCCAGGCGCGCGACGGGGCGGGGGCCGAAACCATGCGGGCGGTGGTCGACAGCGCCATGGCGGCCTGGGATGCTCTCGTGGCCCGGCGGATCCAGCCCTAGATTCGGACGCGGCGATTCGCCGCCCCGAGGCGCGGTTGTGAGGGGCGGGGGAGGGGCGCATGAGCCTTGCCGAGACCATCCACGCGCGCCTTGCGGCCGCCGCCGACGCGGCGCGCGCGCCCGGCATGCAGGCCTATATGAAATCGGCCATGCCCTTTCTCGGCGTGCCTGCCGGGCCGATGCGGCAGATCTGCAAAACGGTCTTTTCCGACATTCGCTTCGACAATGGCGCGCATTGGCAGGCCGAGGTCCTGGCGATCTGGCGGGGCGCCCGGTTTCGCGAGGAACGTTATGCCGCGATCGAGCTGACCGGCCTGCGCAGCGCGCGGCCGTTCCAGCGTCTCGACGCCCTGCCGATGTACGAGGAGATGATCGTCACCGGCGCCTGGTGGGACTATGTCGATGCGATCGCCGCCCACCGCCTCCTGGCGATCCTGCGCCATGACGGGCCCGCGATGAAGCGCGCCATGCTCAGCTGGGCCGGCGACACCGACATGTGGAAGCGCCGGAGCGCGATCCTGTGTCAGCTCGACGCCAAGGCCGGAACGGATCTCGACCTGCTCTATGCCTGCATCGCGCCGTCGATCGCATCGAAGGAGTTCTTCCTGCGCAAGGCGATCGGCTGGGCGCTTCGGCACTATGCCAGGGTCGATCCCGAGGAGGTGGTCCGCTATGTCGAAAAACATCCCGAGCTCAGCGGACTCAGCCGCCGCGAGGCCCTGAAGCAGATCGGCGCCGCTGCTGCCGCCGGCTAATTCACGTGCCGATCACGTGAATGTGGCGTGATGTGATCCGTTCGGCAGGTGCGCCGCGGCCGGGCTTCGCTAGGGTCGCTGTCCTCGCCATGCAATGGAGATCACCGATGGACAGGCGCAGTTTCGGCCTTGCGCTCGCCGCCGCCGCGGCCGCGGCCCTGCCGGCCGGCGCGGCCGAGACCGGCCCGGAGGCCAACAAGAAGGTCGTGCTCGATTTCTACGAGAAGGCGCTGAACCAGATGGATTTCGACGCGGCGGCCAGGCATTTCGGCCCGCGCTACATCCAGCACAATCCGGTGGCGCCGGACGGCATCGACGGCTTCAAGGCGTTCATCGCCATGCGCAAGGAGCGTTTCCCGCGCGCCCATAACGAGATCAAGCGCGTCATCGCCGATGGCGATCTGGTCGCCCTGCACGTCCATTCGAAGCGCGAGCCGACCGACCGGGGTCTTGCCATCGTGGACATCTTCCGTCTCGAAGCCGGCAAGATCGTCGAGCACTGGGACGTGATCCAGCCGATCCCGGAAACCGCCGCGCACACGAACGGCATGTTCTGACGGCCGGATCCAGCCTTCGGCCGTCGATTCGTGCGGCCGGGCCGGCCGTGTGATGATACCGTCACTGGTGTCGTCCAGCATGATGTGCCGTTCCGGAAGCGGAGCGGCGCAGCAATGATCGGATGTCGCCCCGTCCGGGCCGGCGTCCTCTCTGGTGTCTCGTGACGGAGCAAGGCCATGAGTTCGAAACCGACGATCATTCTCGTGCATGGCTTCTGGGGCGGTGCCGCCCATTGGAGCAAGGTCATCGTCGACCTTGCCCGCAAGGGGCATTCCTCGCTTGCGGCGGTGGAACTGCCGCTGACCTCGCTCGGCGATGATGCCGAGCGCACGCGCAAGATGGTGGCGCAGCAGGACGGGCCGGTGCTGCTCGTTGGCCATTCCTATGGCGGCGCGGTGATCACGGAAGCGGGCCACCTGCCCAATGTCGCCGGCCTCGTCTACATCGCCGCCTTCGCGCCGGATGCCGGCGAAAGCCCCGGCGCCATCACCCAGCAGCATCCGCCGGCGGCGGCCGCGAATCTCGCCCCGGACAGCGACGGTTATCTCTGGCTGCGCGCCGACAAGTTCCACGAGAGCTTCTGCCAGGATCTCAGCGCCGACGAGGCGCTGGTCATGGCAGTCACCCAGAAGGCGCCGCTCGCCTCGGCCTTCGGCGACACGATCTCCAATCCGGCCTGGAAAGCCAAGCCGAGCTGGTACCAGATCTCCAGCGAGGACCGGATGATCGCGCCGGAGAACCAGCAGCGCATGGCGGCGCGGCTCGGCGCGCGCAAGGTCATCACGCTGGCGGCGAGCCATGCTTCGCTGGCCTCCGAGCCGGCCGCGGTGGCCGGCCTGATCGACGAGGCCGCGCGGGCGGTCACCTGACGGCTGGTCAACGCGCGGCGAGCCTTGCGCCGCTGCGGGGATGGCCGCCGAAGAGGCGCTGGAAGGCAGGGGCGCCGGCGAGCAGCCGGCGGCCGAGGCCGGCAATCAGGGCGACGTCGTCGCGCCCGAGGCTCAAGCGGTTGTGCAGGCCGAGAATGCGGCGGCGCAGCGCGCCGTCGGCGATGTCGGCGAGCGCGACGCGGATCACCTCGACCGTCAGCCGGGAGCAGGCCGGCGTCGCGTCGGCACGCGCGCAGCGCCAGCGCACTAGCCGGTCGCGCCAGGCGCGCGCCTCCCGGCGCAGGGCGTCGACGCCATGCCGGCTGGTCGCGTCGATCATCGCGTCGGCCGCGCCGACAATGGCATCGACCGCGTTGGGCGGCGCCTCGGTGCGCGACATGTCGCCGCCGATCCGCGTCGAGGCGTCGGCGACGATGAAGACGATCCGGTCGAGCCGGAGCGCCTCGGGCGTCGTCAAGGGGGCCGGCGGCGCGCGATGCATCCGGTGGATCAGGCTCTGCGTGCCGAGCCCGTCGACGAGGCCGCCGTCGTAGAGCTTGAGGAAGGAGAGGTCGGGCTCGGACCGGTAGCGCCCCAGCGCGGCGCGATAGTCGCGCTCGACCAGCGACCCTCCTTCCCCCGCCGCATCGTCGCCCGATGCCGGCCGGGCGACCGGGCAGGCGTGGCTGTAGTTGCGCAGCACGACCGGGGCGAAGACGACCGGTACCGCCGCGGAAGCGGCAACGGCGTGGGAGAGCGGATACCGGTCGACATCGCTGCAGAGGGCGGCGAAGGACCGGCGGTCGAAGATGAAGGGCGCGCGGTTGTAGAGGTCGGTCGCGTGCACGAGCAGGCGCGGCCGGCCAGGGCCGCCGAGATCGGCGAAGGTCGCATCCCCATAGAGATGGGCATCGAGCCAGGCGGGCAGGCCCGTGAGGTCGTTCACGCCGCCCTGATAGGCGCGCAGCAGATTGGCGGGCGTGAAGCTGGTATGGAGGGCGGCCTCGACGTCGCGGTCGAGGAAATCCCGGCGGAAATCGGCAAGCCGCGCCGGGCCATGCAGCGCGACATAGGCCGCCAGGATGGCGCCGCCCGAAACGCCCGAGACCAGCACGACCTCGTCGGCAAGGCTGCGCCCAGGCCGCGCCGCGCGCCGCTCGGTGAGGTCGCTCAGCACGCCGTAGCCAAAGGCGGCGGATCGTGCGCCGCCGCCGGAAAAGGCAAGAACGATCGCCGTGCCGTCGCCGGAGGCCGGCGCGGTCCGCTCGACCGGCGGCGCGCTCAGCGGCCTGTTGACGGCGACCGCCAGGGGCCCGGCGCAGGCCGCAAGGCCGAGGCCGCAGCCGAAGACCAGCGCATGCCGCAGCCATTGCCCGGTGCTGTCAATATAGGTCTGTTTTCGATATGAATTGGAATGCAATTCCGTGCGCCGTAGAAGGATAGGCGCATGCGTTGAGAACGCATGCACCAGTTCACGTCATTCTCTTCTAGGTCGGAGCAATTGCGTGAACATTGCGAAATCCGGAGTCCTGTGCGGATAAGTCGCGCGATGACGAAAAGGGGCGCTGATAAATCAGTTTCCGACTTCGATGATCTGCTGCGCCGGAGTGAGCCGTGGCACGGTGAGCCGGAAGCAGGCGCCGCCGCCGGGTCGATCGAACACGGTGATGCGGCCGCCATGGATTGTCGCGATCTCGCGCACGAGATTGAGGCCGAGGCCGGCGCCGCGGTCGAGCGGCGTCAGGCGATGGAACGGTTCGAAGATCCGTTCGCGCTGGTCGGCCGGCACGCCTTCGCCTTCGTCGGCAACCTCGATCGACCCGTCGGCGGCGACCGATATGCCGATCGTGCCGCGCCGGCCGCCATGCTGGATGGCATTCTGGACGAGATTGGTCAGGGCTCGCTCCAGGGCCATCTGGTCGCCGTTCGCCATGACCTTGCCGGCTTCGCTGTCGAAGGCGAGCTCGTAGCCCGCGCCGATGGCGAGCGGGGCGAGGTCGGTCGCGACGCGCCGCGCGATCCTGACGAGGTCGACCGGGCCGAAATGGGCGGTGCAGCGGTTCAGCCGCTGCAGGTCCAGCAGCTGCTCGGCGAGGTTGGCGAGCCGGGCCATGTCTTCCAGGAGCCGCGTCTTGTCGGCGCCCGGCGGCAGGGCTTCGAGCCGCGTCTGCAGGATGGCGATCGGCGTGCGCAGCTCGTGGGCGGCGTCGACGAGGAAGCGCTTGTGGCGCTCGTAGCCTTCGTCGAGCCGGCCGAGCGCGTCGTTGACGGCCCGGACCAGCGGCGCGACCTCGGCGGGAACATTGCCGACGGTAAGGCGCGCGCCGCGCTTTTCGATATCGATGTTCGCCGCCTCCGCCGCAGCCTGGCCGAGCCCCGCCAAGGCCCGCCGGACCACCATGGAGGTGGCGATGACGGTCGCGATCGTCATCAGGACGAGGTTGGGCAGGATCGCCGAAAGGAACAGGACCGAGGCGCCGAGCACGAGCTTGCGCAGCATGAGGCGGCCGGCCGACCCGGAAATGATCTGGACATTGCCCGCCGCCGTGTCGACGCGCTTCACCCGCGCGGTCGGCAGGCCCGGTTCGTCGCCGATCTGCCAGCCGAGCCGGGCCTGGCTGATATGGTCGAGAGCATCGCCGATACGGGCGAATTCGGCGGGGATCCTGCCTTCCGAGAGCATCTGGCCCTGGCGGTCGCGCACGATGAACCAGAGGCCGGCATTGTCGCGGCGCAGTCGTTCCATGTCGGCGGTCGGCCGCAGCACCAGCCGGCCGTCGGCGTTGCGGGCCAGGGCGACCTGCACGGCATCGACGACGGCGTCCTCATCCGGTTCGTCGGCGAGATGGCCGGTGATCCAGAGCGTGCCGATGGCGAGGATCAGGAGGAGCGCCAGCATGGCGCCCTGCAGCACGACGAGCCGCCAGACGAGACGCCATTTCAGCGATCTGAGCCGGCCGAAAGCCATGGCTCAGCCGGTCTGCTTCAGGAGATAGCCGATGCCCCTGATGGCGTGGATGGCAATGCCGACATCCGCCTCGGCAAGCTTGCGCCTGAGCCGCGAGACATGGGTGTCGAGGGCATTGGACTGGATCTCGTCGTCCATGCTGTAGACCGCTTCCTCCAGCGCCGAGCGCTGCACCGTCCGCCCCATGCGGCGCAGCAGCGTCTCGAGCACCAGCAGCTCGCGCCGGGGCAGCTCCAGGGCCGCGCCGTCGATAGTGGCCTCGCGGTGGCTGAAATCGAAGGTGAGGCGTCCGACACGCAGGACGTCGGCGGTCAGTTCTGACGAGCGGCGGCGCACTGCCCTCAGCCGGGCCAAGAGCTCCTCGACCGCGAAGGGCTTGGCGAGATAGTCGTCCGCGCCCTTGTCGAGCCCGGCGACGCGGTCGGCCAGCTCGCCGCGGGCGGTCAGCACGATGACCGGCATGGTGAGGCCGCGGGCCCGCAGGGCCGGGATCAGCGCCAGGCCCTCGCCGTCGGGCAATTGCCGGTCGAGCAGGATGGCGCCATAGGGCGAGGAGGCGATGGCCTCATGGGCATCGGCAAGGGTTGCGACATGATCGACGACCATGTCGTAGCGCCGGAGCGCCGCGCCGAGCGCGGAAGCCATTTCCGGCTCGTCGTCCACCAACAGAACCCGCACGATCCATTCCCTCGCCGCAGCGCTCCCGCTCGTGTCCCGGTTCTGACATTTGCTTTCGTTTGATATCGAGGGCGGAGCAAATGTCAGGACCAAAGGGACAGGAGCAATTTTTGGGTGCCAGTGTCGTTTTGGTTTCTTTCGTTCGCTCCTGCGCCCCATGTCGAGCTGAAGCGAACGAAAGAAACACGACACTAGGCGGTTAATGGCCGGGCATTGCGCCAGCATTGCGTTTTGCCGGCGTAGCGGACCTATTGCGCGCAGTCGAGGGGCAGCACGACCGGAAAGGCATAGTCCTGCGTGGTCGGCACGCGCCGCGGCTCGCCGGGCGCGACCTCGGTGATCTCGACATTGTTGCGGCGCAGGAAACGCGCGATGACGTCGCGCTGGATGGCGGTGCCGGGCCGGCCGATGAATTGCGGGTCGTTGGCGATGCCGACGACCAGGCCGTTGGTGTCGAAGATCGGCGCCCCCCAGGGCTCCTCGATGGAGCCGGCCTGGAACTGGAAGCGGTTCTGATCGATGCCCGAGCCGGTCGGCGCGGTGATGGTCGAGTGCACCACCGTCAGGGCGCCGAGCACGCGCCGCGCCGGATAGCCGGCAATGACCAGGGGCTCGCCGAACCGCAGTCCGGCGGCGCCGAGACGGAACGGCGCGACCGGGCTGACGAGGTCGGGCACGCGGTAGAGCGCCAGATCGAATTCGGCGTCCTCGGCGATCCGCGTCATGGCGACGCGCTGGCCGCCCGGCCGGGCGATCGACACGGCCGAGCAGTTGCGCACCGAATGGAAGGTGGTCAGGACATGGCCGAAGCGGCTGACATAGAAGCCGGTGCCGGAGGAGATGACCTGGCCCGGCTGGCCGCGGGCGGCCACGGTGAGCTCCGGAACCTCGCAGAGATTCTGGTTCGGACGCGTTTCCACGCCGCCGCCGGCGAACAGGAAGCGCAGGTTCCAGACGCAGCCCTGCTCGCTGGTGAGCCGCAGGTGGAAGCGGCCGGCGGCCCGCAGCGTGCTGTTGCCGAGCCGGTCAGGGCCCCAGTCGGAGCTGTTCTGCGGCTGGGCGTAGAGCGAGACGACCGCGGCCGGCCCCTGGTTGACGATCATCGTATCGGCGGAGCGCAGCTGTGGTGGCGGCTGCTGGGGCTGCGACTGCTGCTGGGGCTGCTGCGGGCGCGATGGCTGCTGCGGCTGCTGCGGCCGCGACTGCTGGGGCGGCGGGTTGATCTGGGTGTCGCGCGGCAGCTCGGCGGCGCTGCCGTCGAACACCACCTCGCTGATATCGCAGAGCACCAGCCGGCGTTTTTCCTCGACGCGGGTGTTCTGATAGACGACGCGGATGTCCCAGTTGCAGCCGCGCCCGCGCTCGGGACGGAGCTCGCCGCGCAGGCCGGCGCCAATGGCGACGCCGTTCAGCCGGTCGGCGCCCCAGTTGTCGTCGCTCACCGGCGAGGCATAGAGCCTGACGATGGCCGAGGAATAGCGGTTGACGATGAGGACGTCGGGATTGTTGCGGTCGACGCCGCGCTGGGCAAAGGCGGGCGACGGCCCGCCGACGCCAGTGGTCGCGACGGTCACGAGGCTGAGCGCAGCTGCAAGGGCAAGGTGAAGCCTAAGAAACGCGCTCAGGACGCGTGGGAACCGCATCGACGAATGCCATCTGGTGATCGGAGCGGCGAATTTAGCCGGGGCGCCCCCGGCTGTCACGACCCGTTGCGGGCCGGCCGGGTCAGAAACGCGCGGCGTCATCGACGAGCCGGACGCTGCCCTGGCGCTCGCGCGGGTAGCCGTCGCCGTCCCAGAACCGGCCGAGGGCGCTGCGGGCGGCCGTCGCGGCTTCGCCCGTGCAGCCCTTCTCGGCCAGGAACACCCGGGCGTCCTGGTGACCGGCCTCGACGGCCGCCGCGGCCTGCTGGCTGCCGGAGCGGTTGGCGGCCTTCACCATGCGGCGGATCGATTCGAAGGTCGCCATCGGCAGGAAATCGCAATTGCTGTCGTACCAGAGCGTGAAGCCGGCGAGATAGTTGGTCCGCTCCTCGCGGACCATCGGGCTGACCTGGTGGAACAGATCGACGATTCGGTCTGCCGTCATGGCCTCGACGATGCGGTCCTGCCTGTAGGGGCCGGCTTCGACCGGCGCGGCGGCGAGCCCTGAGGCGAGCGCGACCGTGGTCAGAAGCGTGGTGAGGGCGGACATTGCGGGCTCCATGCGCGAACGGACGATCCGTTCCTTTCGGTTCAAGCCTTAGCGAGGCTGAGCGGGGCGGGGGATTGCGCGGGATTGCGGCGGCTTGAACGGCCTTGGCCGGCCGGTGCGCGCAGCCCGATGGCGATCGGGTCGGCATGGCCGCCGAGCGCGGCGACCGCGCCGGTGCGCAGCGCCCGGCGCAGCATGACCGGCGCCGGGCGGCGGCGGCCGGCGAGGAACAGCGCGATCATGACGGTGGTGGTCGGCAGGGCGGCGGCGAGGGCGAGAAGAGCATCTGACGGCATGGCGAAAGCCTCCGGACACGGCAGGGATCGGTCGTGTCCGGGTCTTAGGCCGATGCCGGCCGTGCCGGCATTGCAGCCGGTTGCAGCGGCTTGCCGGCAATGGCGGGCGAAGGCGTCGGTGCTGTCGGGATCCGGCGCGAATCAGGCCGGCGGCCGCGGCGCCTGCTGGGCGCCACGGCCGGACCGTCCGATCAGGGGATCAGCGCAGCCGCGTCAGGCGGCCTTGGGCTCGCGCACCACATAGTCGCTGCCGCAGAAGCCCACCGCATTGGCGTGGCTCTTGGTCAGGCGCGCGAGATTGGTCAGGAACCGGGCGGTTTCTTCTTCGTCGAGGGGGGCCGCGGAGGCATTGCCGCCACGCGGATCCAGCCGGCCGAGAATGTCGGGATTGCGCACGACGATGGCGGTCAGGCGGAAGCGCCCGGGCACCGGCTGGACCGGCTTCGGCTCGCGCATCAGCAGGATGCGGCCGCCCGAGACGGTCGGCTCGAACGGCGAGGGCAGCCAGCGCACGACGTCCTGGAAGGTCATGTCCCAGATCCGGCCGCCGAGCATGGAGGGGTCGCGCGAGAACATCACATAGACCTTGAGGGCGCCGCTCGCCGCCTCGGCCGGCAGGCCGTCGATGGCGAACAGCCCCTTGTGCCGGCCGATCTCGAAGACCGGCGGGCCGGAGGCGGCCGCGGAAGCTCCCTCGAAGAAGCGGGTCGTGCCATATTGCTCGATGGCGACGCTGAGGCTGCCGGGCGTGTTCGGCGCATCGGGCGAGAATTCCCGCACCAGCGCCTTGTGGCCGCGGTCGAGCACGTCCTGGTCGATCACTTCGGTCGCATCGATGATCTGGCGCGTGAAGGACAGGACCGGCGATTCGAAATCGTGGGAACGGAACGTATAGGGCGCCGGATCCGAGCGGCCTGCCGCGCCGCGCACCACCGCCACGCGCTTGTTGACGACGTCGGCGAGCTCGCCCGCCACGTCCGGTTCGCAGCCATAGTCGCCGCGCAGCATCTTGGAGAATTTCGACGGGCCGTCATCCGGCCCCCAGAGCCGCGTGGCGATCTCGGCATTGGACTGCGGCAGCCTCAGCAGCTCGCGAACGGCGAGCCATTTCAGGAAGAGATTGGGGATCGCATTGGCCATCGGGCGTCTCCGGCGCGGGCTCGGAACACTGTCAAGGTTTTGATGTCTCGTGCCGTCTCAATTCCAGCATTCGCTCGCGCAATCAATACAAGACCGAAACGGACGCCAAAATCACGACACCAGCGGTTGTCGGATGCAGTCAGCCAGATCGCGGCCGGCAAGAAAAGTCCTGAAGCAAGGGCGCGCAACGCACCGCAAGCCGCTACAATTCCGCAATAGCAAGGCATTGCGCGATGCTGGGGCAAGACGGGCTCTCCAAGACCGCCGGCCAGGACCTTTGCCGTTGGCCCCGTCGGACGGAGTTGCCGCGATGCGCCGCCACCACCTCATCCTCGTCCTCGTGGCCTGCCTGTCGGTCGCCATGGCGACGGCGGCCGCGGCCGGCGAGCGCGTCGCGCTCGCGATCGGCATCTCCGCCTATCGCTCCCAGCCCCTGCCGAGCCCGGCGCGCGATGCGACCGAGGTCGCCGACGCGCTGAGCCGCTTCGGCTACCAGGTGACCCTCGCCAAGGACCTGAATTCGGAGGATTTCCGCGCCGCCGTCTCGGCCTTCGTGGCGAAGGCTCGCGGCGCCGAGGCGGCCATCGTCTACTTTTCCGGCCATGGCCTTCAGGTCAATGGCGAGGTCTACATGCTCGCCAGCGACACCCGCATGGACCACCCGGAAGCCTTCCAGCGCGACGATTTCACCGTCAACGGCATTCTCGACCGCCTGCAGGCGGCCGGCGTCGACTTCAAATTCGTCATCGTCGACGCCTGCCGCAACAATCCGTTCCTGGATGCCGGCGGCCGCGCCCCGGCGGCGACCGCCAATGCCGGCCGCGCCGAGCGGCGGCGGCCGGTGACCAATGCGCTCGTCAGCTTCGCCTCGGCCTCGGGCCAGCCGTCGCAGGACTGGGGCCGTTCGATCGGCCTCAGCCTCTATACCTCGGCCCTGCTGGAGGTCATGCGCCGCAACGCCCGCATCGAGGTGCGCGACCTCACCTTGCAGACGCGCGTGCTGGTCGAGCAGCGGATCGCCGGCCGCGGCGGCAATGCACAGAATCCGTGGGAAGGATCCTCCCTGATCCGTCCGATGCACCTGGAACGCGGCGGCGAGGGCGGCTCGGTCGTCGCCTACCGCCCCGGCCGGCGCCAGGACTATGCCGATCTGGAGGCTGGCCGGCACTACCAGCCGCGCGGCGAGCGCGCCGTGCCGCGCATGGCAAGGCCGGCCGACGACGAAGAGGATGTGGACCTGCCGGCACCGCGCCGCAGCCGTAGCTGGGAACACAATCGCATGGGCGAGGACGGCTGGGGCGGACAGCTGGCGCGCGGCGGCAAGGCCAGGGCTGCCGGCCGCTATGACGGGCTTGCCGAGTGAGCCCGGCCGGGCCGTCTCACCAGAGCGTCATGGCCAGGCAATATTTGTCGTTTTCCAGGACCGTCGTCTCGCGCGGGCAGCCGGCGAGCCGGTGATAGGCGGTCAGGTTGATCGTCGCGCCGCCGCGGCCGGCGAGGCGTTCCTCGCCGAGCGGCGTCGGCGTCACCGGGCCGAGGCCCGCCGTGCCGGTCAGGCAATAGCTGCCGACGGGAAACTGGGCATTGTCGGAGGCACAGCCTGCCGACGTCCTCGGATTGAGCTCGGCCGCGCCCGCCGCGGCGCCGACCACGGTCATGCCGGCCGCCGCCGGCGGCGGCGCGAGCCAGGGCGGGCTGGCGGGATCGAGGCAGGCATCCTCGGCTTCGAACAGGCTGCTGGCCGGGCAGCGCGCGCCCGTCTTCGCCGTCAGGGCCAGGGTCATCACCGAGGCTTGCGGCATGACCAGCCGGCCAGCCTCCCAGATCGCGCCGACCGGCCGACCGGCCTTCAGGCAATAGAGACCGTCGAGCACGCGGGTCCAGCCGTCGTGGCAGGGCTTGCCCGGCTCGGCGCGCCAGACGATGGCGCTGTCGGCCTCGACCGGCCAGGAGGCGGGGTTGGCGAGATCGACCCTGTGCTGTTCCGGCCAGAGCGCATAGGCGCCGGCGAGCACCGCGAGGGCGGCGATGCCGGCCCCGGCCGCGGCCAGGACGCGCGGCGCCAAAAAGCGTGGTGCCAGGGCCGCGGCCCTGCCGGCCGTCGCGATCCCGGCCGCAAGGGCCCCGGCCAGTTCCTGGGGCCTTGCCCAGCGCGATGGCAGGCCCGGCGCGGCCGGCATCGGCTGCGCCGCCGTCGCGACTGATGCGACCGGGGCCGCGGGAGCGATCTGCGCGGCGGTGCGGGCAAGATCCTCGAGCGCCGCCTCCTGGCGGGATGGCACGGGTGGCGCAGGGGGCGCCGTGGCCGCCGCGATGGCGGGGGCGAAACGCCGCCGGAAGCGCGGGCTCCGCCGCGGTCAGTGCTTTCGGCGGTGCCGCGGGCAGGCTGCCGCCCGCCGGACCGGTCGGTTCCGGCGCGACCGGCGCTTCCACCGCGGGCTTCAGCACCAGCGGCGCAATGGCGCCCTGGACGAATAGGGCCGGGCGCTGGCTGTTGCCGGTCGCCTGGGCGACATCGCGCGAGACTGCGAAGAAGATCTCCTCGAGCCGCCGATTCGGCTCGTTGAGATGGCGCACCAGCGCGCCGGCATAGGGGCTGTTGTCGCCCGAGCCGTCGTCGGCGACCTGGCCGGCGGCGGTTGAGAACACGACGAGCGTGCCGTCGGGCAGGTTCTGGATCGAGGCAAGGCCCTGCGTCAGGCCGCCGCCGGCATCGCGCACGGCGCTGTCGCGGCAGGCGTCCAGCACGATGACATTGGCGAGCGAATGGGTGCGGCCGAGCTCTTCGACGAGATAGTCGACGACGATGGCGCCGCTCTTCAGGTAGCGCGTGTCGGGAATGTGGGCGTCGACCGGCACGAGGTAGTTGGAGCCCTGGTGCTGGATGCCGTGGCCGGCGAAATAGAAGAAGCCGACGGCGTCGGGGCCGGCCTTTTCGAGCCGTTCGCCCAGGCGCACGATGGCGGTCTCGAGAATGGTCTTGCCGGCATCGATCAGGAGTTCGGTGTCGAAATCGAGATCGTCCAGCGCCTTGGCGACGAGGCGCGCGTCACGGGCCGGGTTCTCCAGGCGATTGGCGCGATAGGCGCCATTGCCGACAACCAGGGCCACCCGGCACGACGATGGCGCGGCCGGGGCTGTCCAACCTGAATCATCGTCGCCGAAAAACCGGGGGGGCATGGCTCATGGATCGTGACGGCTCAAGGCCGGCGAGAATAAAGCGCCGGCCCCGTCAATTCCAGTCCTGCCGCAGCCCGGGCGGCTTGCAGCCACCGACGGCGGTGTCGCAGCGCAGGACAAAGCCCCTCTGCCGCGTGCATTCCCGGCATCAGCGCTCGTTCAGCGTGTAGCGGCCGAGCCGGCAGATATTGATCTGGCGGCGCTCGACGATGTCGCCGTCGGAGAACTTGAACTTGAAATCGTAGACGCAGTCGCGGCGGCCGTCGGAGAGGTTGACGTTGACGGCGCGGCCGGCTCCGAGCGTGTCGTCGCCGAGAATGTCGTTCTCCCAGCTGGAGACGCGGGACGGCGAAGCCCAGAAGGAATAGAGCTCGACGCCGGTATTGTTGATCAGCCGGAACGAGCAGACCTCGGCGCCGCGGTCGCAGGCGGAAGCGGTGGCGGTGCCGGCGAGGACGGCGGCGGCGGCCATGGCAAGGCCGGTCACGGTGTTGCGGAGATGACGGGACTGCAGCATGGCGGGCTCCTCTTCGAAAGTCGGCAGCGATCAGCGCTGTGAGAGAAGCCTTAACCCGCCGCGGAAAGCAGGGGCATTGCGCCGGCTTGGCGCCGCTTGCGCAGGGTTTCCGCGGCTGTGGCGAGGCTGCCGGGCGTGTCCGGGACTTGCGGCCTCGCCGCACGTTTCATGGGGCCGGAGAGGCACGGAGAAAGGCGGCCACCAGACGGCTCGTCTCGGCTGGGCGCTCTTCGGGAAAGAAATGACCTCCCGGCACCGGCCGCCCTTCGACCTTGTCCGCCCAGCGCCGCCAAAGGCCCAACGGGCCGCCCGCATCGTCATACCACTCGGCAAGAGCGCCATGTTCGCTCCAGAGCGCGAGAACCGGGCAGGCGATCCGCCGGCCGGCGGCAAGATCCGCCCTGTCGATTTCCCAGTCGACCGTGGCGGCCGCACGATAGTCCTCGCAGATCGTGTGAACGCGATCCGGATCGCGCAGGGCCGCGACATAAGCGGCGCGGATCCATCCGGGGAACGCTTGCGGGTCCGAGCCCCATTGTGCCAGCGCATCGTCGACGACGGCTTCGGGCGCCGCGAGAATGAGGCGCTCCGGAAGCGGCGCCGGCTGGGCCAGCAGCGAGAACGGCCAGAAGCCCAGTGCGAGGCGGGCATCGGCGCGTTCCCACACCGCGTGGGTCGGAACCACGTCAAGCACGGCGATGCGCGATATGCGCCTAGCGTGATCGACAGCGGCGCGATAGGCGACGCGTGCGCCGCGATCGTGCCCGACGATCGCGAAATTGTCGTGACCCAAGGCCTGCATCGCGGCGACGAGGGTCCCGGCCATCGCGCGCTTCGACATGGCGGCGTGGTCTGCGCTGGCATCGGGTGGGCTGCTGCGCCCGTAGCCGGGCAGGTCCGCGACGACCACGGTGGCGACATCGGCCAAGGCCGGCGCGATCTTGTGCCACATCAGCCCTGTCTGTGGAAATCCATGCAGGAGAAGGACGGCGGGCCCGGTGCCGCCCTGACGCACAAAGACCCGCCCCCGGCCGGTATCGACCGTCCGTGCCTCAAAACCTGGAAGGGCGTCGTGGTCCTGCATGATCGGGCAGGAACGCGCCGGCGCGCCAAAAGGTCCGGGATCAGGGCGAAGCGGCCGGCCTGGACCCGGCCGCTCGGAGATCGCCTGCCGGTCAGCGCGGCCGCTTGGAGCCGACCAGCTCGTCCCAGCGCCGGAAGGCGAGCACCATCTTTTCCGGGCGGAGCGGCAGCTCGATCGGATTGTCGGCGATCAGCGCGGCATATTCCGGCCGGCCGAATTCGGCGATCACCTCCTGGCTGCGCTGCGGCGCCATCGATATCGGCACGTTGCGCACGGCCGGGCCCGGATAGAGATAGCCCTCGTCATAGGCATAGGCCTGCGCCTGCGGTGTCAGCACATGGGCCATCAGGTCGAGCACCACCGCCAGGCGGTCGTTCGGAATGCCCTTGGGCACGCACATGAAGAAGGCGTCCGAGACCCAGTGGAAGCCCTTGAGCGTGCCGATCATCGCCGATTTCGGCACGATGCCGAGCGCGCGCGGATTGATGTCCCAGCCCGTGGTCGTGATGATGATGTCGCGCGAGCCTTCGCCGAACTCCTTCATCGTGGTGCCGGTGCCGGCGGGATAATAGTCGATGTACTGGCCGATCTCCTGCAGATAGGCCCAGGTCTTGTCCCAGCCGCCGATTGGATCGTGCGGGTCCTTGTCGCCGAGGATGTAGGGCAGGCCCATCATGAAGGTGCGGCCCGGGCCGGAATTGGCGGGCCTTGCATACATGAAGCGGCCGGGATTGGCCTTGGCCCAGGCGAGCAGTTCCTCGGCCGTGGTCGGCACCGTCTTCACGCGCTCCGGGGCATATTCGATCAGCGGGCCGGACGGATAATAGTTGACCACGACGCCGTAGCCGTCGCCCTGGGCCTTGTGCAGGGCCAGCGCGGCCGGCTCGTAGTTCTCCTCGAGATTCGGGAATTTCTCGGCGAAATCCGGCAGGAGCTTCAGCCAGAGGTTCTGCTCGAGGCCGGCGGCGAGGCCGTCGCTGCCGGTCAGCACCAGGTCGAGATCGGCCCGGCCGGCATTCTGCTGGGCCTTGATCTTGCTTGCGAGCTCGGGCGCCGGCGCCTTGACGAAGACGATGCGCGAGACGAGCTGGGGTTTCGCCTTGGCATAGTCCTCGAAGGCCTTCTGCATCAGCGCCAGGGCGCCGCCGACATCGATGACGCTGATCACCACGGGCGCGCGCGGCATGGCCGGCACGGCGGCGCCGGCACCGGTCGCGCCCATGGCGGCCGTGGCGGTGAGGCCGGCGAGCACGGTGCGCCGGTCGATCGGGCCTATCCCTCTGGTCATGCCTTTTCCCCTTTTGTCTGTTCGTTGCCGGGTGGTGGATAGTCGCGCCTGAGCGGGCCGAGCGTCAGGCTGCGGACGTCAAGCGTGTCGGACCAGGTCACTTCGGCCTCGGGCAGGTCGATGCGCCGGGCCGCGAGCGCCGGCGCGATGACGGCGCGCGGCCGGTCGGACGCCATGGCGATGGCCTCGCCCGGTGTCGCGAGGCCCCAGGCGACGACATTGCGCAGGGCCTGGTCGAGCAGCAGAGAGGAGCCAGCGAGCAGGCCGCTGCCGACGAGCCGCACGGTGCCGTCAACAGAGCGCTCGATCTCCGTGCCGCCCAGGCGATAGCGGCCGGGCGGCGCCGCGGCCGCGGCGACGGCATCGGTGACGAGGATCGTCCGCTCCATGCCCCTGGCACGCATCAGGACCTTGAGCGCTCCCGGATGGATATGGATGCCGTCGGCGATGAAGGTCGCGGCGAGCCCGTCCTCGGCGAGCTGGGCAAAGATCGGGTTGACCAGTTTGTGGGTGGTCTGCGGCATGCCATTGCCGAGATGGGTCGAGAGCGTCGCGCCGGCAGCCACGGCCGCCGCGACCTCCTCGAAGCCCGCGGCGGTATGGCCGAGCGCGACGATGCGGCCCGCCGCGCTCAGTGCGCGTGCGAGCGCCAGCGCGCCGTCGATTTCGGGCGCCAGGGTGACCATCAGGATCGGCCGGGAGAGCGGGGCCTCGATCCGGGCGATCAGCGCCGGGTCGGCCGCCGTCATGGCCTCGGGCGGATGGCAGCCGGAAAAGCCGGCGATCGGGCTGAGAAACGGACCTTCCAGATGATAGCCCGGGCACATGAGGGGGCCGAGCCGGCTGGCGCGCACGGCGGCGTCGAGCCGGCGGAACCGGGCCACCAGCTCGTCCGGATGGGCGGTGATGATGGTCGGCAGGCAGGTCGTCACGCCGGTCGCGAGCATCGCCTCCAGCGCGTGATCGAGTTCGCCGGGACCGATGGCGCCGGAATTGAAATCGACGCCGGCGAAACCGTTGACCTGAAGATCGACCAGTCCGGCGGAGCGCATGGCGCAGCCTCAGCGGGAGGAGAGGAGCGAGGCCGCCGGCGGATCGACGAGCAGCACGGCCTGGTCGTGGCGCTGCAGGATCGAGGCCGGCCAGGCCGGGTCGACCGGGCCCTCGACGGCGGCGCGCACGGCCTCGGCCTTGCGCCGGTCAGGCACGGAGAGGACGATCAACCGGCTTTTCATGATCTGCCGGATGCTCATCGAAATGGCTCGCGCCGGCACCGCCTCGAGGTCCGGGAACCAGCCTTCGCCGAGCTGCTGGCGTCGGCAGGCCTCGTCGAGGGCAACGACGATGAACGGCTCCTCGGTGTCGAAATCGGCCGGCGGGTCGTTGAAGGCGAGGTGGCAGTTCTCGCCGATCCCGGCGAAGCAGACGTCGATGCGCCGGCCGGCGATCAGTCGGCCGAGCCGCGCCGCCTCCGCCTGCGGGTCGGCGGCATCGCCCTCGACCGGGATGATGGTGACGGCGCCGCCGAGCGGAGCGACGAAACGCTCGGCGAGATATTTGCGGAAGCTCGCGGGATGGCTGAAGGCCAAGCCGACATATTCGTCGAGGTGAAAGGCCGTGACCTTCGACCAGTCGATGCCTTCGGCCCTGACGAGATGGCCGAGGGTGTCGAACTGGCTTGCGCCGGTCGCGACGATGATCGTGGCCTCGCCATGGGCGGCCAGCGCGGCGCGGATGGCGGCCGCGCCGCGTTCGGCGGCGGCGGCGCCGATCGCGTGGGCATCGGCGAGATGGACGATCTCGATCATTCGATTTTTGAACCCTGAATACAAAATTTGTTTCAAATTCGCCTGTCAAACTGTAAAATAGCTGCAGGAAAAGGCAATGTTTAATTTCGAACATTGCCGTTCGAAATTGAACGCGGGCCATGTCGACGCTTGCCACCATCGCCGATCTCGACATTGCCGGGGCCCATGCCCGCGATTGTGCGCGCGCCTTCGCGCTGGTCGCTCGCGGCCAGGCCCACTCGCGCGCCGAGCTCGGCGCGCAGCTCGGCCTGCGTTCGACCACCACCTCGCATGTGGTAGCCGATCTCCTGGCCCGGCGGCTGCTGGTGGAGAGCTTCGGCGAGAAGGCCGGGCGCGGCCGGCCGGCACGCCTGCTCGTGGCCAATATGCGGCGCGTCGGCGCCACCGTTCTGCATATTGCGAGCCAGTCGCTCGGCGGCGCCCTGGTGGACCTTGCCGGCGACGTCATCGAGCAGCGCAGCCTGCAGGTGGCGCCGGATGCCGATGCGGGGACCATGGCCGCCGCGATGGCGGCGCTGGCCGGGGAACTGCGTGCCGCCGCTCCGCGCGGCATGGACCATGCCGGCACGGCGGTCTCGCTTTCCGGCCTTGCCGATCTCAGGCGCGGCCAGTGGCTGATGTCGTCGCGCTGGCCGCGCATGCGCGGCCTCGACGTCGCGGCCACGCTCGACGAGGCCGGCCCGGTATCGATCGCGCGCAATCTCGACGCCGAGCTCAGCGCGCGGGTCATGCAGGAGCCGGCGCTCCATGCCGGCGGCTCGCTGATCCTGCACTGGGGCTGGGGCATCGGCCTCGCCTATGCGGTCGACGGCCGGTCCTTCGCGCCGGCCGACGGTTCGTTCGGCGAAATCGGCCATTGGCGTTTCGCCGGGCTTTCCGGGCGGCGCTGCGGCTGCGGCAACACGGCGTGCCTGGAGACCGGCGCCGGGCTGTGGGCGCTGATGCCGCGCCTGCGTCGGGACTGGCCGGATCTTGCCGAGGATGAAGCGGTGCTGCAGGCACAGCTGCCCGACTGCGACCTCCTGGCGCTGCCGGAGATCGATGCCGCGGCGCGGCTCGTCGCCCGCGCGCTCGGCAATGTCTGCCGGCTGTTCTTTCCGGCGCGGGTGACGGTGACCGGGCCGCTGGTGGCCAATGCCCGGCTCTGGGCCCATTTCGACGCGCTGTTCCGCGCCGAGGGTGTGATGGACGGCCGGGCCATGCCGGTGCTGGTCGCCGACCGCGCGAGCCAGCGCTACGAGATCCGCGGCGCGGCGGAGCCGCTGCTCAGCCGCGCCGTGGAACGGGTGCTCGTCGCGCCGATCGCCTGACCTATGTCCGCTTCGAGCCGACTTCCTCGTCCCAGCGACGGAAGGCGAGCACCATCTTGTCCGGCAGGAGCGGGGTTTCGACCGGCACTTCGGCGATCAGCCTGTCATATTCCGGCCGGCCGAATTCGCGGATCGCGGCCTGGCTCTCCGGCGGCGCCATCGACAGCGGCACGTCCTTGACCGCCGGACCCGGATAGAAATAGCCCTCGTCATAGGTATAGGCCTGCTGGGCCGGGCTCAGCACCCATTTGATCAGCTCCAGCAGCACGGCCAGCTTGTCGTCGCCGATGCCCTTCGGCACGAACATGAACTGGGCATCCGACACCCAGCGGAAGTTCTGCAGCGTCTGGATGCGGGCGCTCTTCGGCACGATACCGAGTACGCGTGGATTGATGTCCCAGCCGGTGGTCGAGACGATCATGTCGCGCGAACCCTCGCCGAGCTCTTTCATCGTCGCCCCGGTACCGCCGGGATAATATTCGATATGGCGGCCGAGCTCCTTCAGATAGGCCCAGGTCTTGCTCCAGCCATTGACCGGATCCTTCGGGTCGCTGTCGCCGAGAATGTAGGGCAGGCCCATCAGGAAGGTGCGGCCGGGGCCGGAATTGGCGGGCCTTGCATACATGAACCGGTTCGGATTGGCCTTGGCCCAGGCGAGCAGCTCCTCGGCGGTGGTCGGCGGGGTGCGGACCTTCTCGGGCAGATATTCGAGCAGCGGCCCGGACGGGTAGTAGACCATGCACATGCCGAAGCCCTGGCCGAGATTGTGATTGTCCAGGGCGCCCTTGAGATAGATGTCCTCGGGTTTCGGCAGGACCGAGGCATAGGTCGGCAGCAGCGGCACCCAGAGCTGCTGCTCGATGCCGGCGGAGAGCACGTCCATGCCGCCCAGCACCAGGTCGAGGTCGACGCGCTTGGCGTCCTGCATGGCCTTGATCTTGCCAGGCAGCTCGGGCGCCGGCGCCTTGGTGAAGGTCATGCGCGAGACGAGATTGGGTTTCGCCGCGCGGAAATTGTCGAGCGGCTTCTGCACCAAAGCGAGCGCGCCGCCGACGTCGATGATGTTGAGGGTGACGGGCGTGCGCGGCAGGGCCGGGGCCTGCGCCCGGGCGCCGGTCGCACCGAGCGCGGCGGCGCCGGCAAGGCCGCCGAGCACCAGCCGGCGGGACGGATGTGCGTCGTGATCTGTCATGGTCATGGGCGTTCCCTTCATCCCTGTTCCGAAATCCGGAGTCTTGTGTTTAGGGTCCCGGCCTCGCACCGTCCGGCGAACCTGTCTTGGCCATGCGACATGCGGCCGGCCACCGGGGCCGGTATCGAAGCGAGATGATGATGCCTGAAGAAAGAGCGGTGCCCGTCGATATCAAGGCCTGGATCGGCGCGACGTTCGTTCCGGCCTGGGCGGCGGCGGTGGTCGATCCGCAGACGCCCGGCTTCGTCGAATGGATGCGGCCGGATTTCACGCCGGTGCCGGGCGAGAAGCGCACCACCCTCGTCACCGCCCGGCTGATCCACGTGTTCAGCCATGCCCATTGCCTCGATCCGGCGGGGCCCGGCCTTGCCGCCGCGCGCCATGGCCTCGATTTCCTGCTGAACGTCTGTCGCGGCCCGGACGGCCGGTTCCGTCATGCGGTGACGGTCTCCGGCGCGGTGCTGGACGCACGTTCCGATCTCTATGACCTCGCCTTCGTCCTGTTCGGCCTCGGCTGGTATGCCCGGGCGTCCGGCGACCGGAGCGTGCTCGCCGTCGCCGATGCCGTCGCCGGCTTCATCGACGCCGAACTCGCCGATGCCGCAGGCGGTTTCGCCGAGGATACGCTCGGCACCCTGCCGCGCCGCCAGAACCCGCACATGCACCTGCTCGAGGCTTTCCTGCTGCTCGCCGAGGTGGCACCGGGCGGTGGCTGGGGGCGGCGCGCCGAAGCCATGGTCGCGCTGTTCCGCAGCCACCTGTTCGATGCGGAGACCGGATCGCTCGGCGAATTCTTCGATATCCGCTGGCAGCCGGCGCCGGGCGCCGCCGGAACGCTGCGCGAGCCGGGCCATCATTTCGAATGGTGCTGGCTGCTGCACCAGCATGCGCGGCTGACCGGCGACGCGACCGTGCTGGATCTTGCCGACCGACTGTTCGATTTCGGCTGCGCCCATGGCCTCGAGCCCCACCATCCGCGCGGCGCGGCCCTCGACGAGGTCGACCGCGCGGGCCGCGTGGTGAGGCCGACCAAGCTGCTCTGGCCGCAGACCGAGCTGCTGAAGGCGGTGGTCGCCCGCCGCGAATTCGGCCGCGGCAAGCCCACCGATCCCGCGGCCGCCGACGTGCTCGGCATCATCTTCGGCCACTATGTCGATGCCGCGACCGGCCGCTGGCTGAACCAGCTCGATGCGGCCGGGGAGCCGGTCACGGCCGACGTGCCGGTCCGGGTGCTCTATCACCTGATGTTCGCGCTCGCCGAATATGCGCGTGCGGGCGCCGGCGCCTGACCGGCGCCGATGCGCGGCGGCCTTGCCGCCGTCAGAGCGCGCCCAGGGCATAGAGAATGCCGCGCAGTTCGGCGAGGCCGCGCAGGCGGCCGATCGCGGGGTAGCCGGGGCTGACCTCTTTGGTGAGGTCGTCGAGCATGCGGTGGCCATGGTCGGGGCGGAACACGATGGTTTCGCCCGGAGGCCGCTTGCGGTCCTCCGCGACCAGCTCCCGCAGCACGGCGAGCATGTCGACATCGCCTTCGAGATGCGCCGATTCGTGGAAGCTGCGGCCGTCGCCCTCGCGCTTCGTGGCGCGCAGATGGGCGAAGTGGATGCGGCCGGCGAAACGGCGGGCGATGGCCGGCAGGTCGTTGTCGGCGCGCACGCCGAGGCTGCCGGTGCAGTAGCACATGCCGTTGGCGGGCGAGGGCACGGCATCGAACAGGGCGGCATAGTCCGCCTCGGTCGAGGCGATGCGCGGCAGGCCGAACAGCGAGCGCGGCGGATCGTCGGGATGCAGGGTCAGCTTGACGCCGCGCGCGTCGGCCGCCGGCGTCACCGCCTCCAGGAAGCCGACCAGATGGGCGCGCAGGCGGGCCGCATCGATGCCGGCATAGGCGGCGAGCCGCTCGCGGAAGGCGGGGATGGTCAGCGGCTCGGTGGTCGAGCCCGGCAGGGCGCTGGCGATATTGGTGGTGAGCGCGGCGATGTCGGCTTCGCTCATCGCCTCGTAGGTCGCCCGGGCGCGGATTCTGTCCTCCGCGGAATAGTCGCGCTCGGCGCCGTCGCGCTCCAGGATGTGCAGGTCGAAGGCGGCGAAGCGGTCCTGGTCGAAGCGCATGGCGGTCGCGCCGGTCGGCAGGACGTGGTCGAGGTCGGTGCGGGTCCAGTCGACGACCGGCATGAAATTGTAGCAGACGATCTTGATGCCGGCGCCGGCCACCGCTTCGAGACTGGCGATCCAGGCCTCGATCTCGGCGCGCGCCGCGGCGCCCTTGCGCTTCACCGCGTCGGGGATCGGAATGCTCTCGACCACCGACCAGGTCAGCGCCGAGCGGCCGGCGGGCGCGGCCTCGATCAGGTTGCGCCGGGCCTCCACCTCGGCCAGCGTCCAGGCGCGGCCGATCGGCACCTCGTGCAGGGACGAGACGACATCGGTCGCGCCGGCCTGCCTGACGGCGTCGAGCGGCACATTGGCGTGAGGGCCATACCATCTCCACCCCTGGCGCATCGTCTTGTCGTCTCCTGGTCTGTTCTATCGATGTCTTTCGCCCACGCCCCGCGTCCCGCGCGGGCGGACGCGGTCAGGCGAAGCTGTCGGGGTAGGTGTCGCGCAGGGCGTCGATGTCGGGAATGACCGCGCTCAGATGCTTGTGCATGGCCGCCCGTGCGGCCGCGACATCGTGTGCGGCGATCGCGTCGCGGATCTGGCCGTGCTCGCCGAGCACGAAGGCGGTGCGGCCGAGGGCCGGCAGGGTCATGCGCCGGCAGCGGTCGATCTGGATCTTGGCGGGTTTCAGATAGGACCAGATGCCGGGGTGGCCGGCAATCGTCGCGATCGCCTCGTGGAAGGCCTCGTCCGCCTCGTGGAAGGCATTGAGGTCCTGGCGCTCGGAAAAGAAGGTCTGCCGCGCCAGGATCTCGTCGATCGCCGCGACGTCCGCGGCCGTCGCCCGGGCCGCCGCGCGCGAGACGGTCGCATCCTCCAGCGCCTGGCGGATGATGACGGCCTCTGGAATGAGGCCGATCGGGATGCGGGCGACGAAGGTGCCGGATTGCGGGAAGATGTCGACGAGACCGTCCTCGACCAGCCGGATCAGCGCCTCGCGCACCGGCGTGCGGCTGACGCCGAAACGTTCGGTCAGCATCTTCTCGTTGAGCGCGGTGCCCGGCGTCAGCTGCATGGAGACGATGGCATGGTGCAGGTCGCGATAGATCGCCGCAGCCGTGGTGGTGCGCTTGATCGCGGCGCTGCGCTGCGGCCCGACCGGGCTGCGCGGCGGCTGGCCGTCGGCCGTGGTTCCGCCGGTCCTGCCGGCGGATTTTTCAAACAGGCCCACGCGTGCTTGCTCCCGCCTTTGCTGCTTCTGCATACTAGTATATCTTTTCCGGGAGGGCGCCAAGCGGGATGCGCAGGCCCGTCGCGCCGGAATGGGCGAAATCGGCTCCCCGGCGACGCCGGCGTTCGGTCCGGGGTGCGAATGACCGCGCCCGGTCCCAGCGCGCCCGGGTTGCATTGATGGTCTGGTAGATTAGTATATTAGTTCACGGCCCGAGCCGAAGTCGATACGGCGTCGCTCTCCACGCCATCACGCGGACCGACAACAGGACTGTCCCTCAGATGCTGCTCGCCTCGTCGCCTTTCAAGGAAATCCGCCTGGACCGCGTGAGCCGCGCCTTCGGCACCCTCAATGCGCTGCGCGACGTGTCGCTGACGATTGCCAAAGGCGAGTTCATCGCGCTGCTCGGCCCGTCGGGCTGCGGCAAGTCGACCGCGCTGAACTGCATTGCCGGGCTGCTCGCCACCACCGGCGGCGGCATCTATGTCGACGACCGGCGGATCGACCAGCTGAAGCCCGAGGATCGCGGCTTCGGCATGGTGTTCCAGAACTATGCGTTGTTCCCGCACATGACCGTCCGCCAGAATATCGGCTTCGGCCTGAAGATGCGGGGCATGGCCAGGCCCGAGATCGACAAGCGGGTGGAGGAGGCGCTGGCGCTGGTGCGCCTGGAGGCCCAGGGCCACAAGCTGCCCGGCCAGCTTTCCGGCGGCCAGCAGCAGCGCGTCGCGATCGCCCGCGCCATCGTCATCGAGCCGCCGCTGGTGCTGATGGACGAGCCGCTGTCCAACCTCGACGCCAAGCTGCGCCTGGAGATGCGGGCCGAGATCCGGCGCATCCACAACCAGCTCGGCGCCACCACCATCTATGTCACGCACGACCAGGACGAGGCGCTGTCGCTCGCCGACCGCATCGTGGTGCTGCGCGACGGCGCGATCCGCCAGGTCGGCATGCCGCACGAGCTCTACGAAAGCCCGGGCCATCTCGACGTCGCCGAGTTCATGGGCTTCCGCAACCGCCTGGCCGGCAAGATCACCGCGGTGGATGGCGGGCGCGCGAGCGTCGATGTCGGCGGCGCCTCCATCACCGGCCAGCTGCGCGAGGACCTCGGTGTCGGCGCTAGCGCCGTCATCGCGGTCCGGCCCGACGATGTCGCGGCTGGACCGGGCGGCGCCAATGCGATCGGCGCGAGGGTCGAGACCATCGAATATCGTGGCCGCGAATTCGTCGGCATGGCGCGCACTGCCGGCGATCTCGAAGTGATCTTCCACGGGCCGAAGCGCGCCGAGATCGGCAGCGCGGTCCAGCTGACGGTCGATCCCGACCGCGCGCTCATCTTCGCTGCGTGAGGCCGGCCATGGCACCATCCGCTCCCGCCGACCGGCCGGGCCTGCGCCAGCGCCTGGCGCTGCGCGGCTTCGACGGCACGACGCTCCTGATCCTGCCGGCGGTCATCTTCGTCCTGGCGATCTTCGTCTATCCGTTCCTCTATGGCCTGGTGCTGTCCTTCACGCCGAAGGAGGGCGGCGTCTTCGCCAATTACGCCAAGTTCTTCGCCGACCCGTTCCTTTACGACACGATCTGGACGACCCTCCGGCTCGCCCTGCCGGTGACGATCATCTCGATCCTCCTCGCCATTCCGATCGCCTTCCGCGTCCGCCTGATGCGCCACCAGCGCCTGCTCACCACCATCCTGGTGCTGCCGGTGACGCTCGGCACCGTGCTGGTCGCCGAGGGCCTGCTCAACTATCTCGGGCCGCAGGGCTGGTTCAGCCGGACGCTGATGCTGATCGGCGCCATCGACCGGCCGGTGAAGCTGACCAACAATTACTGGGGCGTGTTCGCCTCGCTGATCATCACCGGCTTTCCCTTCACCTTCCTGCTGACGCTCTCCTACGTGACGGGCATCGATCCGGCGCTGGAGCAGGCCGCCGCGACCCACGGCGCGCGCGCCTGGCAGCGCTTCCGGCACGTCATGCTGCCACTGCTGGTGCCGGGCCTTGCCATCGCCTTCTGCCTGTCCTTCGTCCAGGCCTTCGCCGTGTTCCCCTCGGCCGTGCTGCTCGGCGCGCCGGCGGGCCCGACACGGGTCATCTCGATCGCCGCCTACCAGGCCGCCTTCGAGCAGTACGACTATTCCATGGCCGCGGCGATCGCGATGATCATGGCGGCGGTGCAGCTCGCCATCGTCGTCGCCGTACTCGCCCTGCGCAGCCTGTTCTATCGGGGCGCCACCGCCGGCGGAAAGGGCTGATGACCATGATCCGCGACACCTCCGTCGGCGCCAGGCTGTGGATCACCGCCATCTGGGTGATCGTCGGCTTCTTCGTCGTCAACCTGATCGCCGTGATCGCCACCGTCGTGCTGTCGTCCTTCGGCACGCGCTGGCTCGGCACCTGGCTGCCGGCGGCCTTCACCACCCGTTGGTATTTCGCCGCCTGGGCCGAGTTCCAGCTGCACGACGTGCTGATCGTCACGTTCCAGATCACCTTCACGGTCGTCGCCATTTCCGGGCTCGTCGGCGTGCCCGCGGCCTATGCGCTCGCCCGGCGCGATTTTCCGGGCAAGAAGGCCGTGATGCTGCTGTTCCTTCTGCCGTTGCTGGTGCCGCCGATCACCTTCGGCATTCCGCTCGCCACCGTGCTCTACCAGGCCGGCGTCGGCGGCACGTTCTGGGGCGTCGTGCTCGCCAATCTCGTGCCGACCATTCCCTTCGTCATCCTGGTCATGATCCCGTTCATCGAACAGATCGACCCGAAGGTGGAGGCGGCCGCGCGCGTCTTCGGCGCCGACACGTTCCGCCTGTTCGTGCACGTGCTGATCCCGATGCTGCTGCCCGGCGTGCTCGCCGCCCTGTTGCTCGTCCTGGTGCGCACCATCGCCATGTTCGAGCTGACCTTCCTGACCTCGGGCCCGACCAGCCAGACGCTGGTGGTCGCGCTCTACTATTCGGTCTTCGCCTCGGGCGTGCGCGCGGTCCAGTCGATCGACGCCATGGCGGTGGTCTACATGATCTCCACCCTCGTCTGGCTCCTGATCGCGCTGCGCTTCGTCAATCCGACGCAGATCGTGGCGCGGGCGAAGCAGCAGCAGAGCCATTGAGTCCGATGGCTGCGGCGAGGCGGCAGCCTCGCCCGCCTGCAGGTCCGGCCGGATCCGCTGCCGCGGTCAGGCGCCGGCGAGGCCCAGTTCTGCCTTGACCTTCTTCGGCAGCGACCACGCCACCATGGCATAGGCATGGCGCACATAGTCGGCCAGGGCATCGTCGGGCAGGCCCGGCTCGCCGTGCTGCTGGAGCCATGTCAGCCCGCGCGAGGCCATATAAGGCGCCGGCCGCAGGCCCGGCTCGTCCTTCAAGAGATGATAGGTCATCTCGCTCGCCTTGAAAGTGACGCCGGCGGTCGCCCCGCCGGGCGTCGCCCAGGCGAACACCTTGCCGCCGACCTTCCAGACATGCGAGCCGCGCCATTGCA
Source organism: bacterium YEK0313 (assembly GCA_000751295.2). Taxonomy (NCBI): domain Bacteria; species bacterium YEK0313. Next base: position 16,994 of record CCMO02000002.1, on the reverse strand, counting down.
CCACGGAGGTCGTGTGCGGCAGCGATTGGCACAGCTGATCGAATTCTTCGCAGGTCATGGTCGCGGTACCGGAGCGGGCGGGAAGGTGGATGCTTGCAATCGGACGGGCCGGTCGCCCGTCGCGGTCTCCGGCGCTTCAGGCCGCGTTCGGCTCCGCCGCCAGGATGCAGATCGCCCGCGCTACGTCGAAGGATTTCTCGAAGGCCGGCACGGGCAGGAACTCGAAACGCGAGTGGAAATTGTAGGCGCCGGTGAAGAAATTCGGCGTCGGCAGGCCACGCGCGGACAGCGCCGCGCCGTCGGTTCCGCCGCGCATCGGGATCTGTTTCGGCGCGATCTGCAGCCGTTCCAGCGCCTTGAACAGCAGCGCGACGGAGCGGCGGTCGCTGCCGAGGCTGTCGCTGATATTGCCGTAGGTGTCGCTGATCCGGCAGTCGACGCGGCCGGTCGGATAGCGCGCCGCGATCGTCTCGGCGGCGGCCGTAAGCTGGCGCTTGCGCGCCTCGAACCGGGCCCGGTCGAAATCGCGGATCATCACCTTCAGCCGTGCCTCGCCGGCATGGGCTGCCATCTCGGTGAACCAGACATAGCCCTCGCGGCCTTCCGTGCGCTCCGGCGTCTCCGTCCGGTCGAACAGGCCGACGAAATCGAAGGCCATCAGCAGCGGATTGACGAGCACGCCCTTGGCCGACATCGGATGGGCGGCGACGCCGGTGAAGACGATCTCGCCGCCGGCCGCGTTGAAGTTCTCGATCACCACCTCGCCCAGCTCGCAGCAGTCGATCGTGTAGGCGAAGTCGCAGTCGAACCGGGCAAGGTCCAGGGCTTTCGCGCCGCGCAGGCCGATCTCCTCGTCGGGCACGAAGGCGACCAGGATATCGCCATGCGGCGTATCGGGCCCGAGCCTTGCGAGCAGCGTCATGATCACCGCGATGGCGGCCTTGTTGTCGGCACCGAGCACGCTGGTGCCGTCGGTCACGATGACGTCGCTGCCGGACCAGGGCCGGATTTCCGGATGTTCGGCGACGCGCAGCCAGATGTCGGCCGCCGGGTTGAGACAGAGATCATCGCCCTCAAAGGGCAGGATCTGGGGATGGATGACCGGCGACAGGCCGACATCGACCGTGTCGAGATGGGCGATGAAGCCGATGCGCGGCGCACCCGGCCGGTTGCCGGGTTTCAGCGCGGTGACGGTCGCATGGTCGTCGATGACGACCTTGTCGAGGCCGAGGCCCTCGAGTTCCGCAGCGAGCAGCGCCGCCAGCCGCTGCTGGCCCGGCGTGCTCGGCAGCGTCTCGGCCTTGGCGTTGCTCTGGCTTTCGATCGCCACATAGCGGAAGAACCGCTCGATCAGCTCGTCGCGAATGGTCATGCGTCCCGGCCTGCCTTCATCGGTCCTGCCACCGACGCGCAGGGCCCTTTTAGACGGGCTGGCTGCAGGTCGGATCGGCGCGGATGATATCCGCGATCAGCCGCTGCGTCGCCAGGGCTTCTTCTCCCGTCACGACGGGATCGCGGTTCTCGGCCAGCGCATCGAGGAAATCGGCGATGAGCGCGCGATGGGCATCGTGCGGGAAGTCCATGATATTGGCACCGCCGCCGGAATTGCCCTCGGGCGCCATGGTCTCGCTGCGGCCGTCGACATAGCCGACGTCGAGCCCGCCGCCCGACAAGGTGGCGGTGCCCGCCGAGCCGATGATCTGCATGGCCTCCGGCCCGCCCGGATAGGCCGAGGTGGTGGCGACGAGCGAGGCCGGCGCGCCGCCGCCGAGCGTCATGAGCGCGCTGACATGGTCCTCGGCTTCCATCCGGTGCAGGCGCGTCCTGCGCACCTGGGCGGCGACGACCTTCTCGACCCCGACGAGCGAGCGGAACAGGTCGAGTGCGTGGATCGCCTGCGACATCAGCACGCCGCCGCCGTCGCGGGCGAAGGTGCCGCGGCCCTCCGCGTCGTAATAGCTCTGCGGCCGCCACCAGGGCACGGTGAGCGAGGCCGCCTCGATCGTGCCGAGCCCGCCGGCCTTCAGGATGTCGCGCAATCGGAGGCTGGCCGGCCGGAAGCGGTGCTGCAGCACGACGCCGAGCCGGCGCCCGGCCTTGCGGCCGCTCGCAACGATCGCCTCGGCGCGCGCCAGCGTCGTCTCCAGCGGCTTTTCGAGCAGGACATGCTTGCCCGCGGCAAAACAGGCCTCCGCCACCGAGCCATGGGCATTGGCCGGCGTCAGGACCAGTACGGCCTGCACCGCAGGATCGGCGATCGCCGCCGCCATGTCGGTGGTCACGGGAAAGGGGAAGTCGCGGCCGAAGGCCTGCGTGCGGGCCGCGCTGCGGCTGACCGCCCAGCGCACGTCGACGCGGTCGGCAAGGTCGACGAGGCTCTTGGCGTGGGGCAGGGCCGCGGGGCCGAGCCCGATCAGGGCGATGCCGGTCTTGCTCATCATCGGGGTCCTTCGGGGCGCATGCCGCCGATCAGCACGGCCTTGGCCTGCGCCTCCAGGGCCAGGCGGCAGACGGTGAAGACATGGGCCTGGCGCATGGCGGTTTCGGTGCGGTCGCGGCAGTCGGCCAGGAAGCGGCGGAAATAGGTGACGGGCTCGTTCGAGGCATCGATATGCCTGACGCCCTTGGCGTCGACCAGGAACACGTGGTCGGTGCCCGGCCGCCCGGCGATGTCGACATATTTGCGCAGCTCGATGGTTCCCTCGGTGCCGAGGATGGTCAGCCGGCCGTCGCCCCAGGTCGGCAGGCCGTCGGCGGTGAACCAGTCGACCCGGATATAGCCGGTCGCCGTGTCGCTGCGCAGCAGGACCTCGCCGAAATCCTGGAAGTCCGGCAGGTCGGCCAGGCCGAAATGGCCTATGGCGCTCGCCGCGATGGTCGCGTCGGCCGAGCCGGTGAAGGTCAGGAACTGGTCGATCTGGTGCGAGGCGATGTCGACGAGAATGCCCCCGTAATGCGCCGCGTCGAAGAACCAGGCCGGGCGGATGGCCCGGTTCAGCCGGTGCGGCCCGAGGCCGAGCGTCTGCACGACGCGGCCGATGGCGCCCTCCCTGATCAGGCGTTCCGCCACGGTGGTCGCCGGCACGATGAACCGTTCGGAAAAGCAGATCGAGAAGATCCGGCCGGTTTCCGCGACGGTCCTGCGCACGGCCTCGAGCTGCGCCGCGCTGGTGATGCCAGGCTTGTCGGCCATCACGTCCTTGCCGTGACGCATCGCCGCGATGGCGATGTCGGCGCGCTCGGCGGGGATCGCGGCGGTCAGCACGATGTCGACCGAGGGGTCTTCGAGCAGCGCCCGGCGGCCGGCCTCGGGCAGATCGGGGAAGCGCTCCCGCAGTCCCGCCAGCACGCGCGGGTCGGAGGTTTCCGGATCGAAGCCGGCGCAGGTCGCGCCCGCTTCGATCAGCCCGCCGACCATGTGATAGATGTGCCGGTGGTCGATGCCGATGACCGCAAATCGCATGATGCTCACCCTCGCCGCTTGGCTCCGCCGACTTCGCGGTCCCATTTCTCGAAGGCTGCGACCAGCGCTTCCGGCTTCAACGGCGCCTGGACCGGATAGCGGGCGATCAGGGCCTCGTATTCCGGCCGGCCGAATTCGGCGAGCACCGCGCGGCTCTCGGCGGGCGCGGCGCTGAGCGGCACGTTCTTGACCGCCGGGCCGGGATAGAAATAACCCTTGTCATAGGTATAGGCCTGCTGCTCGGGTTTCAGCATGAAGCTCATCAGGCGCAGCAGGGCGGCGACCTTCGGCGTCGGCACGCCTTTCGGAATGCACATGAACTGCGTGTCGGGCACCCAGTGCGTGCCCTCCAGCGCGAAGGTCTTGGCCTCTGCCGGCACGACGCCGAGCGCGCGCGGATTGATGTCCCAGCCGAAGGTGGAGACGATCATGTCGCGCGAGCCTTCGGCGAATTCCTTCATCGTGACGGTGGTGCCCGGCGGGTAATATTCGATGCCCTTGTCGAGCTCCTTCAGATAGGCCCAGGTCTTGTCCCAGCCGTTGATCGGGTCGCCCGGTGCCTTGTCGCCGAGGATGTAGGGCATGGCCATCAGGAAGGTCCAGCCGGGGCCGGAATTGACCGGCCGCGCGTAGCAGAAGCGGCCGGGATTGGCCTTGACCCAGGCAAGCAGCTCCTCGGCATTCTTGGGCACCTGGCGCACCCGGTCGGGGGCATATTCGAACAGCGGGCCTGACGGCGAATAGACCACGGCGACGCCGGCGGTCTGGCCGAAATTGCGCTGCATCATCAGCGCGCTGTCGTGATAGATCTCCTCGGCCTTGGGCAGTTCCTCGGCATAGTCCTTCCAGACCTCGATCCACAGCCCCTGGGTGATGCCGTCGGACATGGCGCCCGGGCCGGTCAGCACCAGGTCGATATCGACGGCGCCGGCCTGCTGCTGGGCCTTCAGCTTGGCCGGCAGCTCGGGCGAGGGCGCGCGCGAAAAGATCAGCCGCGAGACGACGCGCGGGTTCTCGCGCGCGAACTTTTCGAGCGCGGCCTGGGTGAGCTGCAGGTTGCCGGCGACGTCGACAATGTTCAGCGCCACCGGCTGGGCGCCGAGCGGCAGGCTGGCAGCCAGCGCGTCGATCGTGTTGAGGCTCATGGCGCCGGCCATGCCGGCGAGCGCCTGGCGTCGCGAAAATCTGGTCATGTCCGTAACTCCCCGTTCGGATCCACCCGGCCGCCCGGACTGTGCTGGTCCGCTTCGTTCGGCGAGCGGCGTCCGGGAGGATTGATATACTAGTGGACCAGTCACGATTGGCAATCGCCGGGAGCGGCCGCGGGACGGGATGGCCGCCCTACGCGAGGCGCTTGAGGCCGACGGGCTGTCCGGCGCACCATGGCCATCACGGGCGCCGGCGGCGGGGTCGCGCCGAGACGGAGGCGAAGATGTCCGGTCTTGTTTCGTCCTGGCAGATCTGGGCGCTGCTCTCGGCTGCCTTCGCGGCGCTCACCGCGATCTTCGCAAAAATCGGCATCGAGGCGATCGGCTCCGACTTCGCCACCCTCATCCGCACCGCGGTCGTCCTCGTCGCGCTTTCGGCCATCGTGGCGGCGACCGGCCAATGGCAGCCGCTCGGCACGATCTCCACGCGTACCTATGTCTTCCTGGTCCTGTCCGGCCTTGCGACCGGCGCCTCCTGGCTCTGCTATTTCCGGGCGCTCAAGCTCGGCGATGCCGCCCGCGTCGCGCCGGTCGACAAGCTCAGCGTCGTGCTCGTCGCGGTGTTCGGCGTCGCCTTTCTTGGCGAGCGGCTGTCGCTGCCGAACTGGCTCGGCGTGATCCTCATCGCCACCGGCGCGGTTCTGGTGGCCCATCGCTGATGATGGCGGTTCACGCCGCGGGCGGTGCCGCGGCGAGCGCCTCGTCCAGCAATTCCAGCGCGGCGAGCGTGAAGCGGCGCATGTTGTCGGCGCGGTCGGCGAGCCCGGTCTCGAGCGTCCGGACGCGCGCGACTGGGCCGCTGACGGCAAGGCAGGCATGGCCGGCGGCGTCGCCGTAGCGGTTGCCGGTCGGTCCGGAAGCGCCGGTCTCGGCAAGGCCCCAGGTCGCCCGGTGGGCGAGGCGGATGCGCTCGGCGAGCAGCCCGGCATAGGGCTCGGAAGCCGAGCGCATGCCGGTCACGTCGTCGCGGGAAATGCCGAGCAGCGCCTCGCGCGCGGCGACCGTATAGACGACCGCGCCGCCGAGGAAGTAGCGCGAGGCGCCGGGCACGGCGAGCAGCGCCGCGGAGACGAGCCCGCCGGCCGAGGATTCGGCCACGGCGATGGTCTCGCGCCGGAGGCTGAGCCGCTCGGCTAGGCGCGCGGCGATGGTTTCGATGGCGTCATTCATGCTGGTACCGCTCACGCTCCGTCCTCCTGCCAGGTGCGGCCGTCACGCTCGATCAGCGCGATCGCGGCCGACGGACCCCATGTCCCCGCCGCATAGGAGCGCGGCGGCTCGTCCATGCCGCGCCAGGCCTCCAGGATCGGGTCGATCCAGCGCCAGGCAGCCTCCACCTCGTCGCGGCGCATGAACAGCGTCTGGTTGCCGCGCACGACATCGAGCAGCAGCCGCTCATAGGCATCGGCATTGCGCACCTTGAACGCCTCGGCGAAGGTCATGTCGAGCGGCACATGGGTGAGCCGGATGCCGCCGGGACCCGGATCCTTGATCATCAGCCACAGCTTCACGCCCTCGTCGGGCTGCAGGCGGATGACGAGCTGGTTCGGCTGGAGCGGTCCGGCGCCTTCGCCGAAGGCCGAATGCGGGACCGGCCGGAAGCCGACGACGATTTCCGAGACGCGCGCGGCAAGGCGCTTGCCGGAGCGCAGATAGAACGGCACGCCGGCCCAGCGCCAGTTGCCGATCTCGGCCTTCAACGCGACGAAGGTCTCGGTGCGGCTGGTGGCCGAACCAAGCTCTTCGAGATAGCCCGGCACGGCGCCGCCGGCCGAGGCGCCGGCGCGGTACTGGCCGCGCACGGTCAGGTGGCCGGCATTGTGCGCGTCGATCGGCTTCAGCGCCCTGAGGACCTTGAGCTTCTCGTCGCGGACCGCGTCGGCCTCGAGCGAGGGCGGCGGCTCCATGGCGACCAGGCAGAGGAGCTGCAGGAGATGGTTCTGCACCATGTCGCGCAGGGTGCCGGCCGTGTCGTAATAGCCGGCGCGCCCCTCGACGCCGAGGCTTTCGGCGACGGTGATCTGGACATGATCGATATGGGCGCTGTTCCACAGAGGCTCGAACAGGGCGTTGGCGAAGCGCAGCGCCATCAGGTTCTGCACCGTCTCCTTGCCGAGATAATGATCGATCCGATAGACGCGGTCCTCGCTGAACACTTCGCCGACCACTCTGTTGACCTCGAGCGCCGAGGCAAGGTCGCGGCCGATGGGCTTTTCGACCACGACGCGGGCATCCTCGCCGGCAAGGCCGAAACGGCCGAGCCGCTCGCAGATCGGCCCGAACAGCTGGGGCGCGGTGGCAAGATAATGAACCTTCACGCGCCCTGCGAAGCCGCCGAGGCGCGCGGCCAGCGCATCCCAGCCGTCGTCGCCCGCCGCGTCGGCGGCCAGGTAGTCGATGCGGGCCAGGAATCGGTCGAGCACCGGGCCGGACATGCCGCCATGTTCGAGCACGGCGGCGCGGGCATGGTCGCGGAAGGCCTCCGGCGTCATGGCGCGGCGGGCGACGCCGAGGATGTTGGCTTCGTCGGGGAGCTGGCCGGCGAGGTCGCGCTGGAACAGGGCGGGAATGAGCTTGCGGCTGGCGAGGTCTCCCGTGGCGCCGAACACGGTCAGGACGAAGGGCGGCACCGGGATCACGCGGCTGGTCATGCGGAAGCCTTTCTCGGACGGGGGCAGGCAGGCGCCATCATAGGCCGGGTTGCGGTCGATCCGTGGCGGGCCGCCGCTATGGGCGGCAGCCATGCGGGCGGCGCGGATGCGACAGCCGCGCGCGCCGCGAAGCGCGCCAATGCCGCAGGCGCCCCGCATGTCATAGCCCTTGCAGCAAATCCGGGCTATGGCTTGCCTCGCCGTTCCTCGTGACGCACGGTCGCCGAGATGAGCCAGCCCCAAACCGAACGCGCCATTCTGTTCGCCGATGTCGAAGGCAGCGTGCGCCTGTTCCGCCGGCTGACCGATCCGGTCGCGCACGAGGCGGTGGAGGCCTGTCTCGGCCATGTCCGTGCGGCGGTCGGGGAAGCCGGGGGCAGCATCGTGAAATCGATCGGCGACGGTGTCATGGCGGTGTTCGACGATCTCGCCATGGCCGGGACCGCGGCGGTCGCCGCGCAGCTCAGGCTCGCCGCCGCGCCGCCGCCCGGCGACAGGCCGCGGCTGCGCATCGGCATTCATGCCGGCCCGGTCATTGCGGATGGCGGCGATTTCTTCGGCGACACCGTCAATATTGCTTCGCGCCTCGCCGGCCTCGCCAGTGGGGGCGAGATCATCATGGACATGGCTCTGGCCCGCAGGCTCGCTCCGATCCAGCGGCGCATGGTGCGCCGGCTCGGCACCATCGCCATCAAGGGCCTGACGCCGGCCCGCGCGGTTGCCGAACTGCTCTGGGACGCGGACCATGCCGGTACGGTCACCGTTGTCGCCGGCGGCCAGGCGCGCGGCACGGCGCCGAGCGGGCCGCGTCTCGGCCTGGCCTATGCCGGCCGGCGCTGGACCCTCGCCGAGGGCGGCGAAAGCGTCACGATCGGCCGGAACGAAACCCATACGATCGTGGTCGCCGAACCGCGCGCCTCGCGCGATCATGCCACCATCGAATTTCGTGGCGATCTCTGGGTGCTGATCGACCACAGCACCAATGGCACGGTGGTCGCCTTCGGCGACGAGCCGGCCATCACGCTGAAACGCCAGGAGCTGATCCTGCACGGCCTCGGCGTGATCGGCGCCGGTTTCGACCCGACGGCCGATGGCGGAGCTCCGATCCGCTTCACCGTGCTGACCGCCTGAGCCGCTGTCAGCCGATCAGGACGGTCGGCTGGCCGGTGACGATCAGGCCGCCGGCTCCCGTCTGATCGAGAATGCGCGCGGCCGGCATGCCGGTGATGAGCACGGTCCAGGCACCGGTGATGATCGGGTCGGGGGCCGGCGCGCAGGCGCAGACATCGCCGACGCGCGCCGCCGGCAGGCCGCCGATCAGCACGTTGAGCGCGCAGACGCCGACGATCGGCGTCGCCGCGGGCGCAACCATGGGGCAGCTGTGCAGGTCGGTCATCCGCGCGGCGGGCCTGTTCAGCGGCATGGCCGTCAGTCCGCCGCGGCCTGCGGGAACGATGCGGACCGCTGCCAGTCCGCATAGGTCGTCATGCCGAAACCGAGGCGGGAATAGTCGACCATCAGATAGCCGCTCGCCGTCCTGATCACGGCTTCGGGCCGGGAGGCCATCACCTCCTGCGCCATCACGCCGACCCGGCGCGGACCGCCCCAGACATAGTCGAAGGCATAGAGCGCATGGCCGTCGGGCGATGTGCCGACGCGCTCGATATTGTGCTTCAGTCGGATGTCGGACCAGCCGGCGCCGCCGCCACCACCGCCGCCGCCATCGCCGCCGCCGGCAGGGTTCGGCACATAGCTGTCGTCGCGTGCGGAGCCGGATGCGGGCCGGCTCGCCGGCATCGGCCGGCGGGACAGACGCGCATCCGCCGGCCGGACCGATTGCGCCGGTCGCGCCATGGCAGGGCGGGCCGCGACGCGCTGGCGCACGATCGGTGGGCGTTCGGCATGGCGAGGCGGGGCCACGCGGTAGGAGAGGCGGCCGAGGCGCGGCGAGGGATTGTCGATCCATTCGGTGCGGTCGCTGCCGGCACAGCCGGCAAGTGCCAGGCCGGCGGCCAGAAGGCACAGAGCGCCGGTCGTCTTCTGCCTCTTGATCATCTCGATCCTCCGTGATCGGACATTGGTGTCCGACATTGTCGATGGTCGTCCGATCATCCCGGCTGGTCTGTGCCGGCGGGCACATCGCGGCCGGCTGGCCGTTGGAGGATCCAGCCCCGTGATCGTCGCGCGAAGGCTGTCGGACCGTGGCGTGTCGGTCCCGATGGGAGGCGATGCGTGGCGCAAGGCCATGGCATCAGCCGCGCTGGACGGGCGCTTACCAGCCGCCTCCACCGCCGCCGCCGCCGCCACCACCGCCACCGCCACCACCGCCACCGCCGCCGCCGCCACCGCCACCACCGGCGCCGCCCCCGGCGATGTCGGGCACGAAGGTGTCGTCACGTGGGGCGGCGCGGCTGGACTGGGCCGGCGACCGAACGCGCTCGGTGCGCGCCGGGCGTTCGACGTAGCGCTGGGGCCGCTCGCGGACCACGCGCGGCCGTTCGGCATGGCGGGGCGGGGCTTCGCGGTAGGAGATGCGGCCGGCGCGCGGCGAGGGATTGTCGACCCACTCGGTTCGGTCGCCGCCACCGCAGCCGGCAAGCGCAAGCCCTGCGGCCAGGATGCACAGGACACCCGTCGACTTGTGCACTTTCGTCATCAGCCCCTCCCTGTGCCGGATCGGCCCGGCAGCGGATCGTCAGAACAGATCGATGCGTGGATTGCGCTGCTCCCAGCCGCGCCGCGCCAAGGCCACCAGGCGATCGTCGAGCGAGGCATCCGGTGTCGCCGCGTCGGCGCCGCGCAACTGGCGGACGAGGCGCTGCTCCACCTTGCGCCTGTCCTCCTCGGACAGGCCCTGCAGCAGGCGGCGCGCATTGTTGTCGGGATCGCCGACGCCTGGCCGGTTGAGCGCGGTCGCCAGCGCGAAGTAATAGCCGGCATCGACCGGGTTGCGCAGCCGGCCGGAGCCCTGCAGGGCGAGCCGCCCGCGGTCATAGGCGCCCCAATAGTCGCCGCGCTCGGCGCCGCGCTCGAGCCAGGTGGCGGCCAGCGCTTCGTTGCGCGCGACACCGGCGCCGTCGCGATAGAGACGGCCGATATTGGTCGGCGCATAGGGATGGCCGCCGGCCGCCGCGCGCGAGAAATAATCCATGGCCTTCTTCAGGTCGCGGGCGACGCCGGTGCCGCGCAGATAGGCGAGGCCGACATTGTTGAGGGAATAGATGTCCTGCCGTTCGACGCCGGCCTGATAGAAGCGCAGGCCCCGCTCGGCATCGGCCGGCATGCCCGCGCCGGAGACGAAGATGTAGCCGAGCTCGTTCATTGCATAGGTGTGGCCCATATCGGCGGCGCGCAGCATCATGTCGAGGCCGCTGCTGACGTTCTGGGCGATGCCGCGGCCGTGGAACAGGGCCTTGCCGTAGTCGTAGATGCCGTAGGGATCGCCCCGTTCGGCGCCGCGCCGGAACATCTCGACCGCCGTCGCGTCGGAAGCCGGGCGGCCGACGCCGAGCCGGTAGAGGTAACCCATCTGGTAGAGCGAGCGGACATGGCCGCGCTCGGCCGCGCGTTCGATATGGCGCCAGCCTTCCTCGACCGCGCGTGCGGCGAGATGGGCCCGGCCGAGCTGGTGCTCGAACCGCACGACCTGAGGATATTGCCTGACCGCCTCGTTGCAGGCGCGCAGCGCCGCCGGCGGATCGATCTCGTTCGGCAGCCGGCCGGCCGCGACGCCCTGCAGGTCGAAGGGCTCGGCGGCGGCGGCATCGCAAGGGTGGACGACCGGCCGCGCGGAAAAGCCGAGGGCCGTGCGCCTGTCGCCGGTATCGAGGACAAGGCGGATCGGCTGCGGCCTGCCCTGGCTGCCGATCTGCGGCTCGAACGACAGGCTCGCCAGCTCGCCGAGCGGCACGGTCGAGCCGGTTTCGATCACCCGCTCGCCGGCCCGCAGCATGCCGGTCGCCGGCACCTCCTCGAAGGTGACCGCGAGCGCGGCGGCATCCGCCGGCAGGCGGGCCTCGGCGAGCCGCAGCGATACCGGCCCGACGCCGATCGTTGCCTCGGGCGTGTGGCGCTGGAGCCCGGCAAGATAGGCATGGGCCTGCGGATGGCGCGGTGCGGGACGGGCCGGCTCCCGGCCGCCGCCCGAGCGCTGCGCTTCCGGCGCGGCGGCGATGGTGACCGCGATCGCGCCCTGGCTCGCCTGCCGCCAGGGATCGGTAACCGTATAGGTGAGCAGCTCGACATTGCCGACCGGCGCTGCGGCGGCATCGAAGGCGAGCCGGCCGAGCCGCGCCACCGGGATCGGGCGGCCGGCTTCGACCGGCCGGCCGTCGACGAGGAGCTGGCCCTGGTCGGGCAGGCGGTCGAAGGTCACGGTCAGCGGCGCGCCGGACGGGCTGCGCGGTGCGGGCAGGTCGACGGGCGCCGCGCGGCTGCCCGATGTCACCACGAGCCGGTGCACCGGCGTCGTCGACGGCAGGCCGGGCAGCGGCAGCATGAAGAAGTCGTCGACGAGGGAGGAATTCTCCCAGGGGCGCTGCTGGCCGTTGGTGGCGGTGAGCACGTCGCGCCGGACTTGGGTCAGCATCTGCCGGAGCTCGAGGTTCGGCGTCAGCGCCCGGCGCACGAAGGCCTGAGTGTAGTAGCTGAGATCGCCGCTGCCGTCATAGGCGACCTTGCCGGGTTCGGTCGAGAAGGCGATCAGGCTGCCGCTGTCGGGCGCGACGCGCACCGCGCTGGTCGTGCTGGCCGGGCGGGCGAGGCCCTGGTTGCCGGCGGCCCGCTGCAGGCGATCGGCGATCCAGTACTGCTCGGCGCGGAACGGATTGTCGCGGCAGGCATCGAGAAAGATGAGCTGCATCCGCGACTTGTCGCGGATGTAGTTGTAGATGTTGTCGACCCGGATCGCCTCGATCTCGACGTCGTAGGGCGTCGACAGCTTGGCATCGACCGGGATCAGATAGTTGTTGTCGCCGACATGGACGCCATGGCCGGAATAGTAGATCAGGCTGACGTCGGCATTCTCGACCGAGCGCAGGAAGGTCTTGGCCAGCTCCTCGAACTGGATGCGGGTCAGGTCCTGGCCGTGGATGACCTCGAACTGCGCCGAGCGCAGCACCGCGATCACCTCGCGCACGTCGTTGGTCGGGTTCTTCAGCTTCGGCAGGTAGCTGTATTCGGAATTGCCGATGACCAGGGCGACACGCTTGCCCGTCTGCTGCGCGGCGGCCGTCGCGACCAGGGCAAAGTTCGCCGCGGCGACGGCGAGAACGATCGCCAGGAAGCGGGAGAGGCGGCGTCGTGCCGAACCGAAACTGCTCAGTTGTGCCGTCATCGTTCCGTCTCGTCGCGTCACCGGCCGTACGGAGAGGGCGGGGCGCATGACCGCCCCATTCCAGCAGACCGTGACGATGAACCAATGCTCACGTAACGTCAACATGTGAATGCTTGCGCTGCGAGCACAATTTCTCGCATACATGTAGGTGGTGCCGTGTGTCCTGGCGCACATGACGCAAGGTATTGTTGTATTATCAAGGTGACGTCACGATCGTTGCTTCCGTGGCACGGAAGTCGACATGAGCATGGATAAGACCGTGGATGTGTCGCATGCGGCCCGCATGCGCGCTGCCGGCAAATGCCGGTACTCCGCGGTCGGCGCGTGCAGGCATGATCCGCAGAAAACTCCGGCCGACAGCTGCTGAAGACGTCCATGATCAAGGTCAGGTCGACAGCCTCTCACGCACCGAGCCGCCCGCGGCAGACCCGGCCGGCGCCGAAAACCTCGCGGCTGCGTGAATTTTCCGTCGGCAGGGGCACGCTGTTTGTCATCATCTTCGTCTTCGGCCTGGTCGCCGCCTGGGGAGCGGGCATGACCTACCTGCTGTTTGCCGGCAATCGCCTGGCGGCGAGCGCGGTACAGCGGACAGCCGAGCTTCAGGACTATTACGAACAGCAGGCGGCCGAATATCGCCGCTCGCTGGCGGCCGCCCAGGCCGAGGCCAACCGCGCCCAGCGCGATCTCGACCGGCTGAGTCTCGACCGCACCGGCGTCGAGGGCCGGCTGGTCGACCTCGCCCGCCGGCAGAGCCAGATCGAAACCCGGCAATCGGCCTTCGTCCGGCTGGCCGAACAGATCGGCGGCGCCCCGATCGCCGCGCTCGGCGCAGGGCTCGGCCGCGCGGGCAGCGATGCCATGCCGCTGCCGGTCGCCCGGCCCGGCGGCGAGCGGGCCCGCACCCGCTCCATCCTGCCGGAAGCGGACGTGCCGGAAGAGGCCGTCAATCTCGATCCCGATGCCGAACCGGCGGAACTGCCGGATCCCGACCGGCATCACGGCGAGGCGGGGGACGCGGCCATGGGCGCGGCGCGTTCGCTCGCATCGCCGACGGCGGCGCTGGCCGGGCAGGACGTCGCCGAGGTCGCCGAGCAGCTCGACCGGCGGATCCGCCAGGCGGAAGCCGACCAGGTGAAGGCCGTGCAGGCGATGGGATCGGCGACGCGGGCGCGTGCCCATCTCCTGCGCCAGGCCTTCGATGTCGCCGGCCGCGAACTGACCGAGATCGTCGAGCCGGTGCGCAGCCGCGCGGCGGGCGCGGTCGCCGCCGCGACCCGGCGCGCCGCCGAGGACGCAAGTCCGTTCGGGCTGGCAATCGCCGAGATCCGCCAGAACGCCGCGGTGATCAAGCGCCTGTCGCCGACCATCGACGCGCTGCCGCTGCATCGGCCGGTCAGCCAGGAGAGCCGCATTTCCAGCCGCTGGGGGCTCCGCTCCGACCCCTTCCTCGGCACCTCGCGCATGCATGCCGGCCAGGACTTCGCCGCGCCGCTCGGAACACCCGTCTTCGCCACGGGCGGCGGCGTCGTGCTCTCGGCCGGCTGGGGCGGCGGCTACGGCAATCTGGTGCAGGTCGATCACGGCAATGGGCTCGTCACGCGCTATGCGCATCTTTCCGAGATCCTGGTGACGCCGGGCCAGCCGGTGGCCGCCGGCGCCAGGGTCGGCCTCGTCGGGTCGACCGGCCGGTCGACGGGAGCTCACCTGCATTACGAAACGCGCTTGCGCGGCACGTCGAACGACCCGATGCGCTTCCTGCGCGTCGGCGAGGAACTGGGCATGGCGGTACCGCGCCTGCGTTGAGCTGCGGTGGCGTCTTGATCTGAAACCTTACCTTGGGGCATGCTGCCCCGGCATGAGGAGGCTGTCATGTCGCAATCCGAGCCTGCCGCCATGCCGAGGGAGGAGCCGCAGGCCGGCGGGGCGCCGCCGAAGGCGGGCGCGCCTGCGGGGCACCGGCTGACCGACATCGCCTTCTTCGCCGGCGCCGATCCGGCGATCGTCGCGCGCAGCGAGGCGCGGCTGCGCTGGGTCGAGTTCAAGCCCGGCGCGCTGGTGATGGATTTCGACGACGACAGCGACGACGTCTTCGTCATCATCCGCGGCGCGGCCCGCGTGCTCATGCGCACCCAGCTCGGCCACGAGCTGATCCTCGGTGATTTCGAGGCCGGCACGATCATCGGCGAAATGGCGGCGATCGACGGCTATCGCCGCGGCGCCAATGTCACGGCGCTGGTGCGCAGCCAGGTCTGCCGGATCCCTTCGGCGGTGTTCCTCGACATCGCGCTGGGCTCGCCGCCGGTCGGCCTCCGGCTGATGCGCATGCTCACCGCCCGGGTGCGGCTCGGCAACACCAAGCTGCTCGAACATACGATCCTGTCGGTGCGGCTGCGCCTGCTCAGCGAGCTGCTGCGGCTGGCAAGGCCGGCGCGCGGCGGTGCCGGGCTGGTGGTCAGCCCGCCGCCGATCCAGTCCGATCTCGCCGCCCGCATCGGCGCGCGCCGCGAGGCGGTCTCGCGCGAGCTCAACGATCTCGACCACCAGGGGCTGATCCGGCGCGACCGGGGCTCGCTCACCATGCCGCGGCCGGAGCTGATCCGCGCCGAAATCGAAAAGCTCGGGGTTGCCGCCGGCGGTCGCGCCGAGCCGCTCTGACGGCCGGTCCGGCTGTGCGCCCGCGCACAGTCCGACCGGAAGCCGATCGTCATCTTCGCAGCCAGGAAGAGGGCAGGGCCATGCAAGGACAGCGACAAGCCGGCGGACCGTGAGGCGAAGGGCCGCAACCGTTCCCTTCCGAGCTTGTGATGGCCGCGCTCCGATCGTCCCGGACCAGCGCGGCGCGATGGAACAGATGGATCGTTCATGTCGTGGTTCGGCAAAGTCGCGTGGTCCGAGGGCCTGTTCCTGAGGCCCCACCACATGCAGCAGGGCGACCGCTACGTCGAGCGGCTGGTGGAGACGCGCGCCCGCGACACCACCCCCTATCCCTGGGGCTTCGCCAAGCTCGAGATCGACCGCGACCTCGCCCAGCAGAGCCGCTTCGCGCTGCGCCGGGCGGCCGGCATCATGCCCGACGGCACGCCCTTCGACCTGCCGTCCGACGGGCCGCTGCCGGCGCCGGTCGAGATCCCCGACAACGCCGCCAAGAGCATGGTCTGGCTGTCGCTGCCGGTGATCGCGCCGAATGTCCGCGAGATCGACGGCGCCCAGGCCGACAGCGGCAGCCGGTTCGTCACGGCGACCCAGACGATCATCGATTCCAATTCGGCGCTGCGCATCGAGGAGGAAATCGACATCGCCTTCCCGCGGCTCGGCTTCGACGTGCGCAAGACGCCGAAGCCGGGCTTCGTCTCGCTCGGCATCGCCCGCATCCTGGAGATCCGCGACAAGGCGCTGATCTTCGACGACCGCTACGTGCCGCCGCTCCTCGTCTGCAACGCCCATCCGACCGTCGACGGCTGGATGGACCGGATCATCGGCTGGATGGACAACAAGCTGGAGGAGCTTGCCCGCTATGCCGCCGACCCGACCGCCGGCGGCGGCCTGCAGACGGTGGACTATTTCGTGCTGCAGCTGCTCAACCGCCATCTCGCCGTGATCAAGCACCTGCGCGCCACGCGTTATGCCCATCCCGAACGGCTCTATGTCGAGCTGCTGCATTTCGTCGGCGAGCTCGCGACCTTCGCCTCGCCCGACCGGCGCACCAGCGACTATCCGGCCTACGACCACGACGACCTGGAAAACACCTTCGCGCCGGTGGTGCGCGACATCCAGGAATATCTGAGCGTGCGCTATGGCCGCCGGGCGATCCGCCTCGACATCGTCGAGCGCGCGGCCAATGCCTTCGTCTCGACGATCAAGGACCGCTCGCTGTTCCGCAATGCCAACCTGGTGCTGGAGGTTTCGGCGCGCCGGCCGCTGACCGAGATCCAGAACGAGTTTCCGCAGCTGTTCAAGGTCGGCCCGAACACCAAGATGAACGAGATCGTGCATGCCCATCTGCCGGGCGTGCCGCTGATCCACCTGCCGACGCCGCCGCCGCAGATCCGCGCCATGGCGGACCACGTCTACTTCCTGCTCGACCGCACCTCGCCGCTCTGGCCGGAATTCTCGACCGCCAGCGCGGTCGGCTTCCATTTCTCGGGAAGCTGGCCGGATCTGGAGCTCGAGTTCTGGGCGATCCTCGGAGACCGGCCATGAGCGACAGGACTGGCGACGGGACCCCGCCCTTCGATCCGTTCGGACGCAACGACCGCACCATCGTGCAGCCGAATCCGGGGGGGCGGCGAGCGCAGCCGGCGACGGCCGCCCCCCCGGATTCGGCTGCACGATGGTGC